>JAZLFR010000059.1:0-1253 GCA_045615885.1 Fibrobacteraceae bacterium | reverse complement strand
GTTTCCGAAACACGGCAAATCATGCCGCGGCCTTTCGGGTCGCAGACAAGCATGAAATCGCCCTGCCCTGGTTCGCAGTCATCACGATCCACAATCACAATATCGCCGCCAGCTATGAACGGCTCCTGCTTGTTTACGTCTGGGTCTTTCACTACCGCCAGCAGGTCCTTCTTATATCTGATGCTTGGCGTGTTCCGCGGAACCATGAACCATCCCTGCAGGTCTATCGGGGAAACTATGCCCTTCTTCGCCATTATCTCCGGAACAATGGGGATGGCTAGAAAATCGTCCGCTGACGGCGCAGCCATGCCTTCGCCAGCTGGAAGAATCTGCGGGGATACGAAGTGGACATCCTTGGAAGGTAATGGCTGTTCGCAGGGAATATTGAAGGACACCCCTAGCAGTTCAAGCAGCGGTTCAATCTGTGCCATTCTTGGAACCTGAACACCGTTCAACCATCGGCTTATATTGGCACCAGTGATTCCTGTGGCTCGCGACAGGGCTGCGGCTGAACCGCATCGCTCTATTCCTATTCGAACAATTTCGACAAGCTGCTCATTTAGCGTTTTCAATGGGAACGTCTCCTTCTGGTTTTTCATGTTTACGCGAGAGTAAGAAAATAGACAAAAACAAAAATCGTATTTTTTGTGTTTACTTTGTCGTTACGATACTGTAAACATCCTCTTATGAAACACATCAGCGAAGAGCTTAGAAATTTCTTAGAGGTTACCGGAATGCCAGCTGCAAAGCTGTCCAAGCAGGCCGGAGTAGCGCAGGCATATATTTCCCGTCTTATCAATGGGAAGTGTGATGACGTGTTTTCAAGGCGCGCCGATGCCCTGCGTGAAGCAATGCTGACTCTTGACCATGATGCGGCCAGAAAGGCCGGTGTCGGAATCTAATGAAGCAACGTACGCGTCGCGGCGAAGCCCATGGCTGCAAGTTTAGGCTTTCCTCTCCGGAGAAGGCTGGCTGCCTGACATGGGAAGCGCTCCGCGAAAAATGTTTCCAGTACCCGCACATGTTCCCATGCGCCTGGCATGGGGGATGGGTTAATAAGACAAGCTGTGACTACTGCGAATACGGGGTTTTCGACGATGAAAGATGAAGCGTTGGATTTGCTTTGCAAGCGCGGCTTGTCTGTCATCCCTGTGGGGCGGAATAAAAAAGCCCTCATATCATGGGAAGAATTCCAGCACAGGCTTCCCACTGAAGACGAAGTCGAAGCATGGTTTGACCAGTGGCCAGACGCA
>JAZLFR010000058.1:0-7276 GCA_045615885.1 Fibrobacteraceae bacterium | reverse complement strand
TGAATAACAAGTCATTTTCTTTGTCTAGATATTCTAACATAATAGCACTATTACCTCAATATCTAGTTTATAAATATAACTATATTTTGATATGAGTTAGATTTTAATTATAGTTTCAACACTTTGGGGGGACAGAGCCTTGAAATTTCTGATGCCTTTGGATTTTGCAATGTAGAGGCTATTTCACGAATGACCGAATACTTCCACGATTTAAAGAACCGGTAGGATTCGCTGTTCAATGCTGCTTCTTGGCGGTCCGCCACAATATCTTGCATTTTTTTGAAGACGGACTGCCTGAACTTATCGTTTTTCGCACAAGAAAAAGATACTAGTAACCGAAAGTATATATGGTCGATACCCGCCAGGTCCATAGCCTTGGCTACCTTATCGGCCGATTTTAAGCTCAGATTGTATTTCCCGTCGGCAACTTGTTTCAAATAGACTGGATTTGAAAAATTGGCTAGCTTTGCAAATTCTCGCCATGAAAATGCCGAGTTCGCCTTACGTTCCATATAAAAATCATGAATGTATTTATGGTAATCCATGTATTTTACAATACTATTCATGCCTGAAATATAAATAAAAATATGTTGTTGCGATAATACGGAAATCGTTATTTTGCTTAAATTTGTATAAAAATTATTTTTATTTTTGTTTTTGTGCAATACGCTTGGCGAAAAAAGGGGGCTTACAGCCCCTTTCTATCGTGGTCCATCAAGAAAATCACCTGTCCGTTTTTCCCGTTTTCCCTGGTGTGCTTTGTAATGCGGCCATCCCTGTCAAAACTGATCTGCTCGCCAAAGCGTTCCCCACCAATGTAATTGAGGCTGTCTTGCAGCTGTCCGTTGCTGTGCCAGTTTCTGTAGAGTCCGTTCAATTTCCCGTTTTTGTAAAAGCTTTCTGAAGCAAGCGAATCGGAGCGTAATTGCCTGCTGTCTTTTTCTTTGTGATGGATGCTAGCGCATGCCGTAGGCGAAGCTTGCGGAATGTTTATGTAATAAGCTCTTTGGCTGATTTTTTCTCCATTTCCCCAAGTTTCTTCGTAGCGTAAGCCCTTGATGAAATCTGTCCGCTTGATGGAAGAAATTAAGTTGTTTGTAAAGACGGAGTCGGAACACATTATGAATTTGTTTTCAACTTCGCAAAAGCCCTTGGTTTCTCCGTTTCCGTTTTCGAAAGTCTGCTTGAAAATGGTGTCGCCGCTGGCGTTTAACTCGAACCATACGGAATCTCTTACGCCATTTCGATAGTGCTCTTCACGCAGCAGTTTCCCGTTGGCAAAAAACTTTTGCAAACGCCCGTTTAAAGTTCCATTGTCTAGCGTAGCAGATTGCCTGAGGGATCCCCCTATGTAGAATTCCTTTGCCACGCCATGCTTTTTTCCGTAGCGGCATTCATACTCTTCTATCGGCTTTCCTGCATCGGTGAATGTCTTCCTGTAGCCGTTTTCGTTGTTTTCAAAGCAGGTCGTTTCTTCTATCAAAGTGCCCGTATCTTTGTGCCAGTATTTCCAGACTTTTGTCGGCTTGTCTTTTTCGTAGTAGGTTTCTGCAATTTTGTTCCCGTTGAAAGCGAATTCTTCCCAGCGGCCTTCGCGGCTCCCGCGGTCGTAAAAAGAAATGCTCTGCCTTGGATGGTTGTTTAGCTGGCCAATAAAGAATGTTTCCTGTGGGCCGTCTAGTTTGCCTTTGTGGAACTTGCCCTTGCCTATCAGGTCGCCATGCACGCTCCAACGGTTGTATTCGCCATGTGGCTCGCCGTCTTTGTACGGCACCTCGAATTCCTTGATGCCGTTGCTGTACCATTCGTTCCGCTTGCGGATCGTTCCGTCGCTTTTTACCCAGATGGATGTGCGCTTGCTGCCGTCGGCATGTGTGTCGACAACCTGTTCTACGGGCTTTTCAAAGCAGCCTGTAAAAAGAAATCCCGAAAAAATTGCGAAAAATGGTACAAAAATGATTTTTGTCATGATTACTAAAGTAGAAAAAAGGTATTTTCAAGGTGTGGAAGAGGAAATCGAACAGCCAAAAAAGATAGAGCCCGTTAAAATATCGCTCTTGAAAACATCCATTCGCGGCCCGCTCGTCGTGATGGTTTTATTGCTTACGCTCGGCTTGACGACTCTCTTCTATTTTTCCCAGGATTCCCGAGCCGATGTCTATGGCCGCTATGTCGAGACGATTTCTGAGTACAAGTATCTGGAAATGCGCCTCATTCGCGGGCTCGACCATTATCGCTCCAACCTTGACGCAGATTCTTCGGCCATCGAAGCTGGACTCATGACGCTTCGCGAAATTGCGGTTTCCGTGTCTTCGTCCATGGATAGCTATAGACAAGATGATTCCTGGTCGCCGTCAGTCAGCCGCGCAGATGTTTTTGAACGCGAGGTTTTGAACAAGGTTTCTGTTGCCCGTCGCTACATGAAGGAGCGCAGAATGTTCCTTGCTGAACTTGAAACCATTGAAGGCAGCGAGGCTGCCGTGAAATTCGCAGATTCGCTTCGTCTTGGCTATGCTGTTTGGCCGGATTCCGCGAAGTTCGATCCCCCGATGTTTGAAAAACTTTCAAAGCTTGCGCAGCAGAACATGGAACAGGCCGCCGTGTTTGCCCGTTTTGACAATGCGCGTTCAGCCCTCTGGGCCGAAGACTTGATTATTGACTTTAAGGATCGTGGGCGTGTGGTCCAGGAATGGAAGACAACGCTTTCGCTCGTGTTCTATTTGCTTTCCATTGCGATGCTGCTCGTCACGTTGCTCTTGTATGTGCGGGTTAAGAATGACTAGTTTGCTGAAGCGCCCTCGCCGCATTCCATACGCTCTGCAGGGCGTGATTTTTACTGTAGGCTTTTTTGTTTCTGTGACGCTTCTTGTGCACATGTTCCCGATGTACCAGAGCATTTCGCAGAGTGACGACTATGTGTTCTTTGGTTCGCCGAGCGCACTTTCCCAAAAAATTTGGCTGCCTGGTAAATTTGTGCCGGGCATTGACGAACGCGTGCGCCTGCGCTTTGCTTTGAACGGCGATGCAGATGCCCGCTTTGAACTTTACCTGCCCGAAGAAAAGTTTGCAGAACTTTCATCATGGTTCCCTGTAGTTTTTGAAGATGATGGTTCCATGCAGGCAAGCCATGTTGAAGTGCATGGAGTGCGCATTGCGGAACATGAATGGATCGTGACTTCCATGGAATCGAGCTATGGTGAAATCGACAGCGCGGAACTTTGGGACTACCATTTGAGAAGTGCCATTCTGACTGCGTTCTGGGGACTAGGACTGCTCGGACTTTCGCTCTTTTTCCTGTGTTCCATGGTGCGCCGCTTTATCAAGAAACATTGATTTCTTTAGAGTTTTTGTCGTTGCGTAAACTAGCTCTCTTTTTTCTTTTAGCCTGTTCGCTTGCTTTTGCAAAGCCTTTGAATGCTGCGCTTGTCGATACGCTGCGTGTGAGCGTTGCCGGCGAGACTCTGCCTGCTGGAGTGTGGCGTGCGAAGTCGACAAAAGCTCCTGTCTATGTTTGGTTCCATGGAGGCATGACGAGTGGCCGTTGCAACAAGGGGCTCGAAGCGGGCAAGGGCTTTTTTGAAATTGCCCAAAGTGCTGGCAATGACTTTGTCGTAGTCAGCCCGTCAGCCTGCAAAGACAGGCACTGGGTGTCGGCTTCCATCTACTCCGTTGATGCTGTGCTCGATTCGCTAGAGAAAAAACTTTCCAGAAAAATCGCGGCAGTGAGCCTGGTCGGCGTGTCGGACGGCTGTCTGGGTGTGATGGCGTATTCGCTGGTTGGCAAGCGCAATGTCGAAAAACGGTTGCTCGTGAGTGGCTACCTCGCCAATGTCTGGCGTGCCGAAGACCTTGCCCGCGAACCTCGACTGCAAGGCTCCTGGAACTTTTTGCAGGGTGCATCCGACAGGCTCTACCCTTCGGAACTTACCTACCCCTGGATAGAAGCATTTTGCCAAAACCAGGGGGTGAACTGCACAAAGCACTTCGATGCGGCGGGGGAGCACGATTGGAGCTATTGGTCGGAACGGCGCAAAAATTGGATTTTGGAGTTTATCCGTAACAAAAATTAATGGCAGAAGGTTATTCTTGCGTATAGACTAAAAATTTTTAAGAAAATTCCCCTGTTCTCTGTCTTCTGTCCTCTGTTTTCGATTATCCCCCTTGACAAAATCTGATTTTTTTTTGAAATTTGGCACACTGATTTAGTCACATGCGGATGTGGTGGAATTGGTAGACACGCTAGATTCAGGTTCTAGTGTCCGCAAGGTCATGAAGGTTCAAGTCCTTTCATCCGCACTTAAAACCCGTTGGTTATCCAACGGGTTTTTCTATAGAATAATTATCATTTTCCTGTCTTCCGTCTTCCGTCTTCCGTCTGCATTTGTTACCTTTATAATCGCTAAATAGGAGATGTTATGGCACAGATTGGTACCCCGCTTAGTTCTTCCGCAGTCAAGGTTCTCTTTTGTGGTGCAGGTGAACTTGGCAAGGAAGTCATTATAGAAATGATGCGCTATGGCGTAGAAGTGATTGCCGTTGACCGCTATCCGAACGCACCGGGCATGCAGGTCGCTCACCGCAGCCATGTCATCAACATGCTCGATGGAGCCGAACTTCGCCGTGTCATTGAACTTGAAAAGCCGACCTACATTGTTCCAGAAGTCGAAGCCATCGCGACCGATACGCTCGTTGAACTGGAACAGGAAGGTTACAATGTTATTCCGACTGCCAAGGCGACAAAGCTTACCATGAACCGCGAAGGCATTCGCCGCCTTGCAGCTGAAGAGCTCGGCCTCCCGACTTCTCCATACAAGTTTGCCGACAACTTTGAAGACTTCAAGGCTGCCGTCAAGGAAATTGGAATTCCTTGCGTTATCAAGCCTGTCATGAGTTCCTCCGGCCATGGCCAGAGCGTTATCAAGACAGAAGCCGACATTGAAAACTCCTGGAACATTTCCCAGAACGAAGGCCGTACCGGCAAGGCCAGCCGCGTGATTGTCGAAGGTTTCGTTCCGTTCGATTACGAAATCACGCTCCTTACCGTTCGCCATGTGAATGGCACATCCTTCCTGAACCCGATCGGACACCACCAGGTCGGCGGCGACTATCAGGAATCCTGGCAGCCGCAGGCTATGAAGCCTGAACTCTTGGAACAGGCAAAGGACATCGCGAAGAAGGTTACCGATGCTCTCGGTGGCCGTGGCATCTTTGGCGTTGAGCTCTTTGTTTGCAAGGACCAGGTGCTCTTTAGCGAAGTTAGTCCGCGTCCGCACGACACGGGCCTCGTAACTCTCATGAGCCAGGACCTTTCTGAATTTGCTCTCCACGCTCGTGCAATCCTTGGCCTCCCGATTCCGCAGATTACATTCCACGGACCGTCCGCTTCCAAGGCAATCGTCTGCGACGGCAATTCCGACCACGTTGCATTTGCAAACCTCGAAAACGTTCTTGCAGAACCTGATACCGAAATGCGAATCTTCGGCAAGCCGGAACTCAAGGGCCACCGCCGCATGGGCGTTTTGCTTGCCCGTCGCGAAAATGTCGATGAAGCGATCAAGACTGTGATGGCAATGCGCGAAAAGGTTGAAGTCAAGCTCTAAAATTTCAAGACCTTGTTGAGCCCCTCCGGTAAAAATGCCGGAGGGGTTTGTTTTTTTGGAGAAATCCTTAATGTGTGTAAAATTGATGCGTTTTTGAGTGCTTTTTGTCACATCTTTGCCGTTGTGAGAAAAATATCATTTGCGTTTTGGCGATTAAGAATTTAGATTCCAATAGAAATATCAAAAAAGAGGATCTTTTATGAACAAATTGGCTACCCTTGCCCTTGCTGGCTTGATGGCAGTTTCTTTGGCTAATGCTCAAGACATTAAGCCAACCCGCGTTGGCCCTGTTAGCCAGTATGGTGAATTGATTACCGGTAAGAACTCTAGTGGTAAGGGCCGAATCTATGGCTCTTGCGAAGGGGCTGTTTCCGGTAGCGAAGTTCAAGTTCAAGGCATGAGCCTTTTCTGGTCTATTTCGAAAGAAGCTGGTGGCCAGTTTTGGACTGCCGATATTGTGAATGGCTTGGTTGCAAGACAGAATATCCAGTTAATTCGAGCTCCGATGGGGGTTGACGAAAATTGGGGCGAAGGGAACTATTTTACTGAGAAAAGTTATTATCAGGATTTGATGAATAACGTTGTTAAGGCCGCCATTGTTAATGACATCTATGTCATTATTGACTACCATTCTCATAATGCCCACAGCAATCCAAACAATGCAAAAGATTTCTTTGAAGAAATGGCAAGCAAGTGGGGCCAGTACGACAATGTGATCTTTGAAGTGTATAATGAACCTACGGGTGTTTCTTGGAGTACTGTAAAGGAATATGCAGAAGAGGTTCTTAAGGTAATTCGTAAGTATTCTGACAATCTCGTTGTTGTTGGAAACCATGACTGGGATCAGCATCCTGAAGATGCCGTGGGCCAGGAAATTAAAGACCCGAATGTTGCCTATACATTCCATTTCTATGCAGGTGAAGACCAATGGCGCCATACTACAGATAATCAGGGCGCAAACGCGGTAAAGGCTATCGATAATGGTCTTTCTGTTTTTGTTACCGAATGGGGGAACTCTGCCCCGAGTGGAAATGGCGGTTTTAATTCTTCTTATAGCACCACTTGGTTAAACTGGATGAACAAATATCAGCTTTCTGGTGCTAACTGGTCTGTGTCGACAAAGGATGAAACTGCATCCTATTTTAGTGGTACCCCCTGGAATTATTCTCAAAGTGGCAATTGGGTGAATACCAATATTTTCTCCAAACTGCCGAAATCCTATACTTCCTGTAAGGGTGAAGAACAGGAACCTGAAGAGGAAGAATCCGCAATTTCTTTGCAGAACGCTGCATCTCTCAATTTTAGCATTGCTGGCAGCGTCCTGAACCTTGTGGGCGCAAAGTCTGCTACGGTTGATGTGTTCGATCTGCAGGGTCGTTCCGTTCTCGGCGTGAAGAATGTTAAGAGCTCTGTTGAACTCGCTGGCTTGAAGTCCGGTGCCTACATCGTGCGTGTTAAGGATGGCTCGGCCTCCCTTACCCGCAAGGTTTCCATTCGCTAAGCAGCAAGGTTTCGTGCAAAGTAAAGGCCCCGCTACTGAACTGACCCCAAAAAGTTGGACAGTTTAAAATTAGGATAAAACAGCGTAATGAGTCCGGTATCTAACCGGGCTCATTCCTTTTAGGCGTGATTTAATCCGTTTATTGTTGTAGTACTCGATGTAGGTTTTGAGTTCC
>JAZLFR010000057.1:0-152928 GCA_045615885.1 Fibrobacteraceae bacterium | reverse complement strand
AGGAACTCAAAACCTACATCGAGTACTACAACAATAAACGGATTAAATCACGCCTAAAAGGAATGAGCCCGGTTAGATACCGGACTCATTACGCTGTTTTATCCTAATTTTAAACTGTCCAACTTTTTGGGGTCAGTTCAGGAGCGGGGCCTTTAGCGTTGTTCGTTTTCAAAGAAACGATTAGAAGCGCTTCATGGCGCGAAGCTGTGCTCTGTAAGCATCCCAGTCAGTGATTGGCTTGCGAGCTACACCGCTTTCACAGGCTGCCTTGGCGACAGCAACGGCAACTTCTTCCAAAAGACGCGGATCCCACGGCTTCGGGAGCAAGTATTCGCGACCGAACTTCAAACCTTCGAGGTTATACTCCTTGGCAAAGTCAGCCGGGATTTCCATGCGGGCTACATTTGCGATAGCGCGTGCGGCATTGTGCTTCATGTGTTCGTTGATCGCAGTTGCGCGAACATCGAGAGCGCCACGGAAAATATACGGGAATGCAAGGCAGTTATTCACCTGGTTCGGGTAGTCGCTGCGGCCGGTGCCAAGAATCAGGTCGTCACGGCTAGCCTTTGCTTCTTCGTAAGAAATTTCCGGATCAGGATTTGCGCAGGCAAACACGATCGGGTTACTTGCCATGGTACGGACCATTTCCTTGGTAAGGACATTTGCCTTGGAAACGCCAAGGAACACGTCTGCGCCAACGAGGGCTTCCTCGAGAGTGCTAACATCGGTACGGTCTGTTGCAAAGAAGGCCTTGGCTTCGGTCAAGCCCGGACGGTCCTTGCGAATGACACCCTTGGAATCGACCATCAAAAGGTTTTCCTTCTTGAGACCAAGGGAGAGATAAAGCTTGGTGCAGGCTGTTGCAGCAGCGCCAGCGCCATTCACAACGAGCTTGACATTGGAAATATCCTTACCGGCAACTTCCAAAGCATTGATGATGCCTGCAGCAGAAATGATTGCAGTGCCGTGCTGGTCATCGTGCATCAAAGGAATATCGAGTTCCTTCTTCAAGGTTTCTTCGATTTCAAAGCATTCAGGGGCCTTGATATCTTCGAGGTTGATGCCGCCGAAAGTCGGAGCGATGCCCTTTACAATTTCAATGAATTTCTTCGGATCCTTTTCATTGATTTCAATATCAAAAACATCTACGCCTGCGTAAACCTTAAAGAGAAGACCCTTACCTTCCATGACCGGCTTGCCAGCGAGAGCGCCAATGTCGCCCAAACCGAGCACGGCAGTGCCATTGGAAATCACGGCGACGAGGTTGCCCTTGGAAGTGTACTTGTAGGCAAGGTCATTGTCTTTTTCAATTTCAAGGCAAGGAACAGCTACACCTGGAGTGTATGCAAGACCGAGGTCTGCCTGGGTCTTATGCGGCTTAGTAGGGACCACTTCGATTTTACCCGGAGTGCCTTCAGAATGGTAAGCCAATGCTGCTTCTTTCAAATTTTTCATGTTTTTTCCTTTTGTACGACGTTTTTTAAGGATCCCGGAGGTCACCTTAAGTCATAATTGTTAAAAAACGGCAACCAAAGATAACAAATGTTTTCATTTAAAAGTAGAGCAGCGCCTCAAAATTATTCCAAATTGGAGTAACTTATTGAATCGCCAGTTTCGGATTTCTATTTTTTACCCATGGATTACTACAGCTTAAAAATGCGCGCCTCCGAGGAGGACATTCACATTTCCGGTGCAGAACGCATCGTCACTCGTGACGCTGTAGAAGAAGTTTGCCAGGCCATGGTGCGCCGGGCCATGAATCACCCCAAGGGCGACCCGGATAAAATCAACATCAAGATCGAAAAAGTCCCCGAAGAAGAAATCCAGATTCTGGACGCGCTTCCCGTGACCCGCGTCGATGTTGACACCTGGCAGGAAGGCCTTGATAAAGCATTCGAGTTGGTGGAAAAATCCGTCGCCAAGGCCGCGCAGTCTCGCGACAATGACTGCGCCGACACACTCAAGAACTTCCGCCAGCAACTCCCCGAACTCCTAAAGAGCACTTTCCCCATGCGCGGGGCCATGCTGTACGACATCCGCACCGGCAACCGCCTGGAACCAAACCAGGAACGCGGTGTACGCGCCACCTACATGGACGCTCTAAAGTCCAATACCGTAGATGCCCGCGAAATCGGAGCTGTCCCCAGCGCAAATAAAAATCATTTTAACGAAGCCATCGTCCTTGCCACCAAGGTGGCGAACGCTCCCGGCATCGTTGCAGAGCTTTGCATCAGCGATGACCCCGATTACGTCACCGGTTACGTAGGCAGCCTGGAACTGGGCTATGTTCGCATCATGAAGCTGAAGGAAATGGGCGACCCCAACGGCGGCCGCATTTTCCTCTTCGATTCAAACAAGGCCTCTGCCGAAGAATGCATCGACTTCTTGCAAAAGAAAAAAGTGCTGGTGCGCTGCCCTTAATTCGCTTCCAAAAATTTGCGACGTTCTCGTTTCTCAATGTTCACCCTTAAGCCACACGCAGGAATTCCCCGCTCCCTCACGTTGATGCTCGCCATTATGGCAGGCATTTCGGTGGCGAACATTTATTACTGCCAGCCCCTGCTGAACATGATCCGCATGGACATGGGGATTTCGGAATTCTACGTGAATCTCATGCCGGTGCTCACACAGGTGGGTTACGCCCTGGGCCTGCTTTTTATCGTGCCGCTGGGCGACATGATTGACCGTCGTCGCATCGTGCTAGCAAATTTCACCCTACTGATTTTCGGGCTCATCTCCATCTACTTTTCTACAAACGCCGTGATGCTTCTGGCAGGATCCTTCGTTACAGGCATCTGTTCCGTGACTCCGCAAATTTTCATCCCTATGGTATCCCAGTTCTCGAAGCCCGACGAAAAGGAACTGAAAACCGGCATGGTCTTAAGCGGTCTCCTTACAGGAATTCTCGCCTCCCGCGTGTGCAGCGGCCTTGTGGGCGAATGGCTGGGCTGGCGCTCCATGTTCCTCATTGCAGCCATGATGATGCTCGCCTCCACCGCCATCGTTTTTAAAGTTCTGCCGGGCGTGCCCACCACTTACCGCGGCACATTTTTCAGCATGCTGAAATCTATCAGGGAACTTTTTGTGAAGTTCTCCCAGGCACGAATCTACAGCATCCGCTCGGGATTCGCCTTCGGCTCTTTTTTAGCGCTGTGGGCATGCCTCGCCTTCCGCATGAAGCAGGCCCCCTTCTTCCAGGACAGCAAAACCGTTGGACTTCTGGGACTCTGCGGAATCGCCGGTGCCCTCACCGCTTCTCGCATCGGCAAGTACATCAAACGCTTCGGCGTAGAAAAATTCTGCAACGCAGGAAACTTCCTCATGGCCGCCGCCTGGGCCACCTTCTACTTCGGAAGCAACAGCTACGCCGCCATCATCGCGGGCATCATCCTCATTGATATCGGCATGCAATTTATCCAGTTGGGCAATCAAAGTTCCGTCATGAAACTCTGCCCCGAAGCCACCAGCCGCATGAACACAATCTTCATGACCATCTACTTTATCGGCGGCTCCCTGGGCACATTCCTCTCCGGCTCCTTCTGGGCACTCTGGGGCTGGAACGGCACCGTCCTCGCCGGCCTCCTTCTCACCGCACTCTCGTTTATAACAACTGCGGTTAGCTACTGCAAGAAATAAAGTATATTAGTGAAGCGTTCTCTATAAGAGAGAAACTTTATTTTTTGGGTATTTTTATGATTCGGTTTTTGAATGGTTTATCGCTTTTGGTAGTCTGTTTTTTTATGCAGGCCTGCTATGAAACAGATTATGGAGGAAATACTGTAATTACAAATGTGAAAATTTCTGGTCCGTTTTTATTAAACAACGGGGAACGACTGCAATTTAAACCAGAATGTTATTACAACGGCACAGATCAATTGCGCTGCGGATTGTCCTTCATAGGTTTAGAAGAATCAAAACTAACATATAGTTACTGCCCTGGCGGAGACTTTGGCTGTGATAGTAAATCGGTGATATTTGATAATACAGACGCGGACTTAAGTGGTATTGAAATTACGCAAAAAAAAGACAAATCGTATAAGTTGGACTCCATGGCTTTAATTGAGCCTGACGAATACGGGATTGTTGATTTTACCATTAAGGATAAAGAAAAGAACGAAATTCACGTCCAGTATAACATGTCTGATTTTTTAAAAACAGTAAAAGACAGTATCGTGATCAGCGACAACTGCCTTTATTTAAATATGGAATACTATCTAAGGGAAATAGATACTGAATGCAATAGAAATCAACAATATCAAATGAACTACCATGAACCAGACCAAACAGTATTTATTTCGGACACTTTAATAAGATCTTGCTTTAACTATTTGTCGCTACCCAAAATGGCGGTGGCTTCGTTCTCGAGCAGAGGTTCCATTGATTATTGCGAAGCATCTTCTGGCGTGTCAGATCCATATCCTATAGACCCGTTGCTGCCAATAACGCAAACAGATCGTAATTACTGCGAACAAATCGTAATTTATCCTACCCGCCCTATGATTTATTATGTAACCGAGGAGCCATAGACTTTGAAAAACGCCGGCTTCTCCGAAGTCGAAGGAACAGAAACCTTGATGTTGCCGCTCTATGAAAGTTTTAAGGTTGCAAGCGCACTACTATGAAAAAGATTTTTCTCCTTGGTTTGATTTCTTTATTTATCTGGTCCTGCAGCGACGACTCCAGCAACAACACATCAGACAATGATTCTGATTGGGATATTGACAGTTCCAAATCTTCAAGTTCCATCCAAAGTTCGTCTTCCCAAGACTCCCTGAATGTAGAACTATCCTCAGCAAAGGTTGAATCAAGTAGTTCTGTAACGAACAGTTCTTCTAGTGTAACATCAAGCAGTTCAGAAAAAGATGATGTCATTTCCTGCAAAACAGAAGCGGAAGACAACTGCATATACGGAACTTTACTGGACGAGCGCGACGGGAAAAGTTACAAAACCGTAAAAGTCAAGAACACATGGTGGATGGCAGAAAATTTGAATTACGCCGACAGTCTAAAGACACCTAGCCTAAAAGGAAAAAGCTGGTGTTATGACAACAGTCCCGACAATTGTGAAAAATTCGGCCGCCTTTACACTTGGGCAGCGGCAATCGACTCTGTAAAATTTGCAACGGATAGCGAAAATCCGCAAGAATGCGGAGACGGAAGAAACTGCGTACAGTCTTGGCCCGATAAGGTTCAAGGGATTTGTCCCGACGGCTGGCACCTACCCGATTACGATCAACTTGCAAATTTCATTATTGATGTAGGTGGCTACGCTACAGCAGGCGTTACACTAAAATCGCAAAGCGGCTGGTACAATGACGGAAACGGAAGCGACGCCATCGGATTCAATGTATTGCCTTCCGGCATAAGATTTGAAAATGGTTCTTTTGATAGTTTGGGTGCAGTATTCTGGGGTTCCACAGAAGTGATGAGCGGAGCCATCACATTGTACTTCTACTACGACTATGAATATGCGGGACTCCTTGATCAAGAAAAAAGTTACGCATTTTCGATCCGCTGCGTAAAAGACACTTCTTTCAGCAAGAGCCAGGAATCCTGTTCGGTTCACAATATAAAAAGTTGCATTTGCGATGAAAAGAATCAAGGAAAAGTGATGGTGGATTCTTCCCGCTACACCTACTGGACATGCATGGAAAACCCTATGATTTATGAAGGCGGTTTCGTCTGGTACGAACAGTATTTCACGCCCGAAAGAGTCTCTTACGATTCCGTAAAAGCAATAGACCCGACAACAGTGAAAAAAGGATCCTTTATAGATGAACGGGATGGAAAGTCCTATGTCGCAGTCACCATCGGACGTCAGATATGGATGGCAGAGAATTTAGATTACACATATTGCGACACCACAGGAACAGAACTGCCCTCCAGTTTCTGCAACGATTCGTTGACAGTCGGACTTCACAAGTATGGCCAGTACTACAATTGGGACGCCGCCATGGTCGTTTGTCCCAGCGGATGGCACTTGCCTAGCCCCGACGAGTATGGGCTACTCCTTGCGTATGTGGGCGGAGAGAAAACTGCGGCACGTTACCTGAAATCCACGGATTCCTGGTTAGATCACGAAGGTACAGATGATTACGGTTTTTCGGCCAAGGCCACGGGAAACTTCTACAATCTAAGCAACAAGATTCAAAGTGAAGGTGCAATCACCAATTTGTGGACAAATGAAGGTCATCAAAAGATTAAAGCCACAACGCTTTACATGCATCTTGATGGCGACAACGCCTTCCTTTTTGAAGGAAGCCTCAAGGCCAACATGAATCCTGTCCGATGCATAAAGGACAAGGAATAGAATTTTGGTTTAGAAGTTACGATTTGAGGTAAGAAAGTGTTCTTGCATAATGACGAAATAAAATTTTAGTGATTAAACGCGAACTACTAATCATCAGCCTCATTGGCCAGCTTGATAAAGTTATCAAAAGCCTCGATTATGGAGTCTGCATTTGCATAAGACTTGCGGATAATCAAGAACGAATACGACTCTGTTTCGCTAAAGAAAATTTCTCTTGGGGTGATGGAAAATTCATTTTCGCCATACATACGGAACCAGGACTGAAAAAAACTGTGTCTTGCCCGCCCCTTACTGTCGGTCGATGTGTCGATGAACGCAACTAAGGCACTGTCGAATTTGTCCAGGAAGTTTCGAATGATCGAAACAAAATCACAAAAAACTACTTTGCCGGGACAAAGCCCTTCAAAGTACCATTGGCCTTGAAGTATTCTGCCCGCTGTTTCTTTTCGGCAAGAATATCCTTCAAAAGTTTCTTTGCTTCGGATGTAGTAAACTGCTTCATGGCGTTGTTCTCATCCGTAATATAAGATTTTAAGGGGGCATTGTCAAAGGGTTTGATTTTTTTATGCGACCTTGCGTGCATCAGAAAGAACAGAGCGAATGCCCTCGTACAAAGAAGAAGGAAGATTGTCCACCACTTTTTTACTCCTAAGTGGTGCTCAACGCTGCAAAGACACCTTGTGTCACCTAGCCGGGTAGCGCTTACCCAGGTACCCTGCGGCAAAAACCAAAAGGGAGACGCCGCGACTGTCAGGCTGATAGTTTAACTTCCGGCTCGCAAGCCGGATTGCGAATACAAAACAAATCTATACAAAAACCAAACGCCCGTCAAGATATGGAATTTAGACGAGGCGCAAACACACTCCCACGCGTCTCCATTTTTGGGCGTTCCCCCGGCTCCCGGGACACGCGCAACAGAACCGTCTAAGGCACTTCCCAGTAACCGCCCTTGTCGGGGCCGATACGCAGGAGTTTTCCGCCCTTCTTGAGTCTTGCGATTTGCTTTTCCACCGCTTTCGGAGATATTCCGACAACAGAGGCCAGTTCCGCTGTGGTCATTCGGGGGTTGTTCCTTAGGGTAGAAAGAATCTGCAAACTGGTTTTCTCCCCCCGTTTTCCGTTTTCTCCCCCCATTTCGGGACTTTCTCCCCCCATTTCCGTGGTACGAAGAAAGGCCTGGATTTCATTTTCAAGGTTCCTTGCCATGGAATTCATCATAAACTCTACAAAAAAACTGGAGTCAGATTGTTCCTGGGACAGTGCAAGGCTCTTGACATATTCTTCCTTGTCTTCTTTGAGAACCCGCATTGGAACCAGGTTGTTTTCGAACTGCACCTGATTCATCAGCAATCGGGCCATGCGACCGTTGCCGTCGGCCCACGGATGAATCGTCACCAGCCCATAGTGAGCTTCGAAACTCATCCTATAGAGAGAGTCGATATCGAGTCTGCCGGCCTTGCTTCTGCGTTCATTCAGTTCGTTGCAAAACTCTTCCAGCTTCATGGGCACTTTGCTGAAACTCATATAGGAGCGTCCGCCAATTCCCGCCGACACATTCAGCAGCCGCAAATCGCCTTTAGCCGACGAAAAACTGCCCAGCGCGGTATTGTACTCGCTACCCGTATTTTTCATAACAAGGGCTGAAAGTTGCCTCAACATTTCAATGGAAATTTTTTCACCACCCTTAGCGAACTCGATGCTTTTTTCGTAAGCAACCTTTAGGTCGAGATTCATCATCTGTTCTGCAATGGTGCGGCCCCTGGCGCTGATACCCTTGTCAAAAAGCAACTGATTTTCGATTTCAGTGACCGTGGATCCTTCGATTGCCGTGGAATGCGTAATGATGGAATACAGATAAAACTTTTTGTAGTCTATCTGACCATCGATTCCAAGTTCGCGATAACGAGCGATTAATGAAGCTAGGGAACTCATGAGTCAAAATATATAAACTCTTCCTACATTTGACATTTAGGCGTGGTGCAAGCGCACTCCCATGCGTCTCGGCAGTACGAACAGTGTTCGTGTTGCACTCCATTTTGGGGCGTTCCCCCGGCTCCCGGGAAACGCACAACAGAACCGCCGCCGGGGTCGGGCTGTCGCGTTATCGGCTCGCTCCGCTCCCCGTCCGTTCAGCCTCGCGCTCCAGGCAACTGCACAAATCAAGGGGCGCGCGAGTCCAAACCCTACGGGCTTCCATCCCTAACGCGAATAATCATAGACGAATACGATCAAAAAAAATGTCTTCAATTATTTTTGATAAAATTGATTTAATCCGCTTACAACAGTATTCTCAAAAGCATCCAGAAATCCAAAACTTGCGTGTTCACGAATCGTTCGATAATTCTCATAAAGCCTTAGCAAATCGGAACGTAAATTTTCTCTCGTGTAGGATTGATCGTCAAAAGAGCGGATTGCCAATTCCCACAGTTTTTTAGTCGTTTGATTCAATTCAGAAACTCGGTTGAACATTGCGTAGTTTTGCATTCTGTTTATCGCCGAGAAAAGTGTTGCGTAGGTTGCTGGACTGTAGATAGCTTCCGTCACATGGGCAGTAAACTCGTGATCAATATTCAACGTCAGTTCTGGATGCTCGATATTATCCACTAAATGCTTCGCTTCATGGATGGCGACTCCCATTTGGCAGACCGCCTTTATGTAAGGAAATTTCTTGTTTTCAAAATCTCGTTTCACAAGTTCTTTATAGATTTGATTGGCCTTCATCAGATTCAAATCAAGGCCGATTGCTTTCCAGAATTTTTCAAAACGGTGGTCAGTGTATTTTTTGAAATAATCCTCTTTTAATTCAGCAGAAAGTTCTTCCGCCTCATGGTTAATCATGTCATCAAGGACGATCACAATATTGCTTCCTATGGTGTAATAACCACCTTTTGGCGGTAGCAATCCCGGAATAAATCTTTTCAGATTGAGAACTTTTACAGAAGACTTCTTGTATTTCGTTTCGGGAAGCAATTCATCTTGAACTTTCAAAATGTTGGACGAACCCTGCTTTTCAAAATCAACATAGTAACCGTACTTTAGAAGATTTTCGTTTAGGGCATGCAAGTGTTTGACGGAAGAAGTTCCGCCATCAAAATAAAAGCGAACATCGCCAATAAACATATCCAGGGAATTCTTGAATTTTTCTGGAAAGAACTTGGCGTACAAAGCGCAAATTTTGTTTTGAAATTCGTGAGATTCTAGTCCAACAGAAGGCAACTCATTTCGGGCCAACAAGTTCAAGTAAGGCGCCAAAACATTGACAACGAAATTTTCCGAGGCTTTCTTTTCCGTCTCTCCTGACAGTTCTTTCACCTTATCTTCAAGCACGGAGCGAAAACTCCATCGCAAGGCACTTCCACTCCTTTTCGATAATATGTGCTTTTGAATTTCCTTGACTTCCGATTCTTCCATGCCGAAGGATTTCGAAAGCAATGCCACGTTTTCCTTGTTTTCAGAATCCAAATCAATGGGCGTTTGGCTGTAAATATGGAACGCCAAAATGTCCTGATCCATCTTTATGTCGTTGGAGCAGGAAGCCATTAAGAAAAGGAAAAGAAGGCAAAAGAGAATTCGTTTCATTGGTTAGTAAGATATCTTCTTGCCGTCTGCAGCGATCGTTAGCACTTTGGCTGTATGCAACGCTTCTATGAGCTGTTGGACTTCTGCGTCTGAAACCTTTTCCGCACTGAACCAACTTTTCAAGGAATGCTGCAACTTGGTCTTTGTTGTCGGTGGATTTTTCTTGATACCTTTCAGTAACTTTTTTGCCTTCGTGACAGCCTCGGCTACATCAAAGGAAACCTGGTTTGACGCCTTTGCTTTCGCTTCTACTTTTTGAACAGGAACTTTAACTTCCTTCTTAGCGGGAATGGTTGGCTTTGGCGACTCTTCCTTTTTCAAAGTCACACCAAGACGTTTTGCCAAGTCTTCGTATGATGTTAGACGTTCGCAACGACTTGCATCAAATTCCTTTTGTACATGCAGAACTAGCGGATCGTAATCGCGATCCTTTGATAGAATCACGCAATGGCTGTTGAATGGTTCATGAGGCATGACCTGGCCCATGTAGAATGCGATATAGAAGTCCAGTGCATTTTCCGCCTGTTTCTTGGTCATGTCTTCGGGAATGGTCAAGGCGATAGTCTCCAGGCGACCTTCGCTAATTGCATATCCAATGTCTTTAAGATTATCCAAAGGAATGTCTTTTAGCTTATTTGTTGCGTTGTGAAATAGCACAAACTTGACCGGGTTACCGTCTGTTTTGACAATCAAATCAAGCAAGCCATTTAGGCCTACATTTTCACAATCAAC
Source organism: Fibrobacteraceae bacterium (assembly GCA_045615885.1). Classification (GTDB taxonomy): domain Bacteria; phylum Fibrobacterota; class Fibrobacteria; order Fibrobacterales; family Fibrobacteraceae; genus UBA1765. The sequence continues at coordinate 142,307 of JAZLFR010000057.1, read as the reverse complement.
AAGAACATGGGATATCGGGAATTTTTCTTTTGTAGGCATCTTTCTATTTCCGTTTTACGGCTTTAAGCTTACAGCGATTTGCAGAATAAGTACCAACAGACAGGCCGCGGCCGATACAAGTTGCTGCGATCACATCGCCTTTGCGGACCTTAAGTAAATCATCTTTCTGCTTTTTGGGAAACGTTAGCTCAATCTCCGTAACCTTGCTACCTAGATTGAAAATGTTAAAGGGACCAAGCCCATCAAATTTTACGGTATAATCTCCCCAAAAGGGATTTTCCTCAACCGACCTAATTGATCCTGCGATCGTAAACATTGGGCCATCAAAACTTTTTTCAGCAGCAGTTTCGTTCTTGTTATACATATCAACTATTTCACGAATGCTGGCTAGTTTGCCATTGTCTTTTTTTCGAGAGTCAATAAAGTTCGTAACGACACTGTATCCAGAACAAACAACTAGAATAAGGTAAGCCAGGGAAAGAAAGCCTTGTAATCCGTTGGCCATTGGCAACGGTTCTGCGTCCGAGAAGAAAGATCCGTCATATATGTGAATCAAATCAATCAGAATCCAAATAACCACGATAAACATCAGCAATGCGGAAAGCGTATAGAACTCTCTAGTCCACAAATGGTACGATGCTGCTGATAGAATTCCCTTTATCCAGCCAACCTGCCACTTTCCCCAAATGTAACTATGAAGACCAGACCATCCTAAGATTGCTGAAACAAGAGCTGCTGCAGTTCGATTAGCAGTTTTTGAAGGAGCGATGGGAGGCCGGACCATATTGGTGTCACTCGCCTTTTTCTTAAAAGCCTCCATTTCTGGAGAATCTTCGGGGATTTTCACTCCGTTTTCCAGATCTTTAAGCCATTTATTAGCCAGATCCGCCATAACCTTCACGGATTCCTTCGTGCAGTTATCAATTGTTATTAATCGACTGCCTAAATCAATGGAAATTTTGCCAAGGGCAAACCCTTGAGAGGCGGAAATTGCCTGAACCTTGTTTAAACGGACACTTTGCGTGTCTATGGACGAAGTTAGCAGGGCGGCATCCAGGAACAGAAATCTTTCCGAAGTTAAAACAACAAGCCAAGTGTTTAAGCCACCATCAAAGGTGTTTGATGTAATGGTCTGCTTCATCAAACCCGATACAAGCGCGAATACGACTTCGCCAGGCTCCAAATAGTTGGACAGCGCTGCAAATTCCTTATTTGTACCAAAAGAATCAAAGTTTACTCCGTTAATCTCGCAGATTCCACACCAGTCAGCTTTTTCAGTACAAATTTTATATCGGGCAAGATTCTCCATAGAACGAAATATAAACAGAATTTAAAGATAACGCAAAAAAAATTACAGATAGAATTAAATCTTAGTTACGTAACGCTCCCAAAATTGTCCTCCAACTACAAAGCAAATTTTTTCGCTCCCTGCCTTGACACCGCCCAAACTTTTGTATAAATTTAGTAGTGAACAAAAGAGCACTAATCAAGCCGTCGCTTTTTCAAGCCTGTAGCGACCGGAGGAAAAATGGATAGAAAGATCAAGCCCATCGAGGAGTTGACCATCAGGGACAACTTCATGTTCGTAAAAGTCTTCAGCGATGAAGAAATCGCCAAGCCGTTTCTCAAGGCCCTTTTGAAGGTCGATATCGAGAAAGTCAGCGTCGTCGGCGAGGCCTTCCAGCAAAGCAATCCCAACAAAAAGTGCGTCCGCTTCGACATCATGGTCAAGGAAGACGGCAACGGCATCGGCCGCGTTTTTGATCTGGAGATGCAGATGGTCGATACCAAGGAACTTCCGCTCCGCGCCCGCTACTACCAGGGCGTCTGCGACACGGAAACGCTCGGCAGCTCCCACAGGTACAAGGAGCTGAAGGAACAGTATATCGTCTTCCTCTGCCCCAAGGACATTTTCGGCAAGGACCGCCCCATTTACGAGTTCGAGAACCGCGAAAAGAACGACCATTCCCTGACCTTGGGCGACCTCACTTACAAGATTTTTGGGAACTTCGTTCCTAATTTGTGCGGCTCGGAAATGACAAAATAAATTTTGTCGCTTCACTCGCCTTAGCAAATTATGTAATTTTAGCAAGTACGAATCGGTAACCGACGAAGCCGTTCGCGACTACCTGAAGTATTTCGCCACCGATGAGGCGACATCGACAGCAACGAAGGCCATCAAGAACAGGGTGGACTTCTATCACAAGGACCCCAAGACAAGGAGCGACTACATGACTTTTGAAGCAATGCTTGAAGAGGAACGCGATGAAGCTCGCAAGGAAGAAAAGCGCGAACTTGCCAAGGGGTTCCGTGATGATGGTTTTCCGTTAGAGGCAATCGCCAAGCGAACTGGCCTCACTCCCGAAGAAATCAAGGCACTGTAAAAAAGACCTTTACTACCAATCCAACAACAAAAAAAAGACCACGCCATCATAGGCGCAGTCTCGCATTTGCGTTAAGTGCTGTTCCGGCCAGCTTTCGCGTTAGGCCCCGCAGCCCGTATGGGGTCGGACTCGCGCGGCGCTTGCCTTATGCGGTCGCGCAGAGCGCGAGGCTGAACGAACGACTCGCATCGCGAGTCGATAGCGCAAGAGGGCCGACCCCGGCCACTTCGGCAAGCTCAGTGAACTTGGCCGGGGGAACGCCCCTATTTTGAAATCTCGCGCCAGTGCGGCAAGACCACGCTGGTAAGGCAGCTCATTGAAAACATGGCCTTGACCCGGTATTGCTCAACGGCGACGAAATGAAAAACACGATCAAGTCCATTGCCGAAAGTTACCTGTACCGCGACTTGATGCGACAGTCTCCACGATTTCTCCAGACAATTACGATGAGTTCTGCTCACCTTGGGAGGAACCTCAATACCCAGGGAATTAATCCTTCAGGCAGCGGACGTTGGCATAATCATTTGAAGTCTTTGTATCGCTAACCTCAAAATATTCTCGATAAACATAATATACTATTTCGCCAGAAGCCGATTCCTTCTCCGAAGAAGTCCACAAATAAACTTCTCCATTCAAGTTACTGAACGCCAATGTCCCATCCTGTTTTACAGTAACATAACCTGTTGGATAAAGATTAAAACCATAAAGATCTGTTGAGCCTCTATCTAATATTGAATTCCACCCCTCGACAGATTCCAAGGACGCATTTGACTTCCCCGTATGGGTAAACAAATCCATATAATCCTCAGCTGTTGGCAAATGCCAGCCTTCAGGACAGATGGTCTTAGCCTCGCTTAGTGAATACATTCTTCCGTATTTTTCACAATTGCTTTCTTCGTTATCATAACAATAACTTGTAGATGATCCCTTATATTTCAAATTATCGGCCATCCAGGTTTGCGATCCTATTGTCGTAATCTTGTAAACATGATCATCTCGGGAATCTGTAAAGCTTCCTGTCACGACTGTGGACGGATCCACGACGTTCCAGGCAACTTCTGTCGCAGTCCCCTTTATGCAACGTAGAGACATGAATCCACCTTTCGGATAAGGCAAGAATTGGGACCACTCCCGTTCCTTAACCAGCAACCACATCCATACATTCCAATTATATTCCGTGGTTACAATAAGATAAGCAGCTCCTCCAGATGAACCGTTGGAAGGCAATGCGCTAAATCCATAATCATCCGTTCCAAACATTTCTTCCGTCGTAGCTCTTCCACCGGCCACATCTCTTCCACCCATATTTTCTTCAAGTATTTCATAGTCATCCAAATTCGGCACACGCCAGCCATCAGGGCAAATCCCCTGAATGTTTCGACCGGGATTGCAAACATTCATTCCTCCACAACCTTTCAACCCCTTTCCAAAAACATCCGCAGAATCCACAGCTGCAGACCAGGTATATAATCTGCCGTACTTTTCACAGCTGGCAAGGGTTCCTTCTGGGCAACGGCTAAGAGAATCTGAAACCAGGTAGGCGTAGTTCAGATTTTCTGCCATCCATGTTTGGTCGCCAATCTTCACAGTCTTATACACATGGCCGTCGCGTTCATCTACAAGGAGCGTGGTATCCTCTTCTGCAGGTTCCTTTTCTTCAGGCTCCTCAGCAAGTTCTTTGTCTGCGACGCCTTCTTCAAGATTTTCATCTTCGGGATTTTCATCTTCGAACTTTTCACCCGGGGCGTAGAATTCGGCGATGCAGCGGTCCTTCATCTTTTGGGCGGTGCCCTGCAAATATTCGCTTGCGGTAACTTGCGGCTTGAATTTTGCAACGCAAGTCAAGTGAAGTACGGTACACTTGCTCTTGAACAGGTCCGTTAAAGTTCCGTCGATATCAGAACAATAATCCACAAAGGCCGTAGAATCTGCCTGGCAGTTCGCTATGGCGCTGTCACCTTCGTAGGTGTTGTCCAAGTGGTCTTCCACCACGGCGTCCAGGGAATCGCGGCTCAAGAATTCCGTATGGACGTTTTTCTTGTAAACGCGGGTCAGGTTCATGCGAACGCCATTCTGTTCTGCATACAGATCCACCGTGCAGGCTTCTTCCACCGTCTTGCCGGTGTATTTATAGTAGCTCTTGCCTGCAGTCGTAAACTGGATTTCGTACCAAGACTTGCCGAACTCGGCATCATCTACCTTCACGGTTTTCAAGGCAACCTTTGGTTCCCATGTCATCAACAGCGCATAAGCCGCGCTATCCAAATTGGTGGCGTTCTGCTCCTCGGTATAGCCGTTTGCAACTTTCTTCTCAGAATCACTACAGGCAACATAGAACAGGAATGCACAACAAAAAATGACGAATAGGCCAAGTGATTCTTTTTTCATAAAAACTCGTTAAAATAACATCAATCCTTCAGACAGCGGACATTCAGATAATTGCGTTCTGCACCCTTATAAGTATTAGTGCAATACCATCCCGATCCACCTACATTTGTGGAAAAATAAAAGTACCTATTAGAGGTATCATTCGGTCTTTCTGTACTTGTCAACAAGTGCGCATCCAAACCAAAGTCAACAAATTCAACTTCTCCGTTCTGAGGCATACCCATGCCATTTGGCATAAGGTTGAAGGAATATAGGTTTGTACCGTTACCAAGAATTGCACTCCAGCCACTCGTTGATTTCAACGGAGCAAAGGAAAATCCGATTGTGCGGTGCAAATTTTCGAATTCGTCGCTTGAGGGAATATGCCATCCGTCGGGGCAAAGTTTCAAAGAAGGGTCGGAATAGTATCTGCCATACTTATCGCAGTTTGCTTCGTCATTTTCATAGCACAAGCTGCCTGCACCTTCATCGTAGTTCAAGTTCTCAGCCATCCAGACTTTCGAATCTATTGTCACAGTCTTATAGACATGACCGTCGCGAGTATCGGTCAGCGAACCAACCTTAACCTTACCAGGGGCAAAAGCCCCAATGGGATATTCAGTGGCCTCACCCTTAACACATCTAAGAGGACTTGCAATATACTTAGACGAAAAGAAACCTTCCCCGTAAAAATTTCCCATAGATGTAAATTGCATCATGGAATAAGAGGAAGAATCCTTTTCTGTTAATGTCACAAAGCCAACCTGGGAGTCAAGGCCACCATCGGCTCCATCCCCTCCCGCAGCAAACTCCGTATGACTTCCTGAAAGCAGTATAGAAAAACCGTAGTCATCTGTTCCGCCGTATTCTTCAGCCTTCAGATAGCCACCGGCAGTGCCTACATCACCAGCGTAAGTTACAAGGGCGTCCCAATCGTCGTAATTCGGCACGCGCCATCCATCGGGGCAAACACCCTGAACATTGCGCCTGGGCAGGCACACGGCAGAAAGCCCGCAGCCCTTTGCATCATCGTTAAGTAAACCGGCAGAATCCAGGGCCGCAGACCAAATGTAAAGTCGCCCATGCTTTTCGCAATTTGCAGGGTCATTCTTGTAGCAGAAGCTAGAAGAATCCCAAAGAGCCGTTTTACCAAGATAGGCGTAGTTCAGATTTTCTGCCATCCATGTTTGGTCGCCAATCTTCACTGTCTTATACACATGGCCGTCGCGTTCATCTACAAGGAGCGTGGAATCCTCTTCCGCAGGTTCCTTTTCTTCAGGCTCCTCAGCAAGTTCTTTGTCTGCGTCGCCTTCTTCAAGATTTTCATCTTCGAACTTTTCACCCGGGGCGTAGAATTCGGCGATGCAGCGGTCCTTCATCTTTTGGGCGGTGCCCAGCAAATATTCGCTTGCGGTAACTTGCGGCTTGAATTTTGCAACGCATGTCAAGTGAAGTACGGTACACTTGCTCTTGAACAGGTCCGTTAAAGTTCCGTCGATATCAGAACAATAATCTACAAAGGCCGTAGAATCTGCCTGGCAGTTTGCCACGGCGCTGTCGCCTTCGTAGGTGTTGTCCAGATGATCTTCCACCACGGCGTCCAGGGAATCGCGGCTCAAGAATTCCGTGTGCACATCCTTCTTGTAAACGCGGGTCAAGTTCATGCGGACGCCATTCTGTTCGGCATACAGATCCACCGTGCAGGCATCTTCCACCGTCTTGCCGGTGTATTTGTAATAGGAGTTGCCTGCAGTCGTAAACTGGATTTCGTACCAAGACTTGCCGAACTCGGCATCATCTACCTTCACGGTTTTCAAGGCAACCTTTGGTTCCCATGTCATCAACCGTGCATAAGCCGCGCTATCCAAATTGGTGGCGTTCTGCTCCTCGGTATAGCCGTTTGCAACTTTCTTCTCAGAATCGCTACAGGCGGCAAAGAACAGGAACGACAAACAAAAGATGAACAGAGTTTTTAGGGAGTGCTTCATTTCTTGATTTTTTTTGTTACAGGAAAAAGTTGTAAGTTCAGCCTATAGACCCTGTCGCCATTTTCTGCCGTTGAAACAATCTCGGTAATTTTTTTACGGCATTCGTTTATTTCATCTACAATTTTTTTATAAGTCGGCTCATTTATAGCAATGGTCAAGCCAGAAAAATTTCTTTCCTCTTTAGAAAAGTTCTCGACTGCCTTTGCTCCAAATTCTGCCATTTGCCTGTGCATTGCACGAATCGCCTTTGGAATCTTTTCGGATGAGCCCCGCACTGCCTTGTCTGTTTGTGCATAAATGCCTTTTCCCTTTTTGTCAAGGAATCCGGCGCTTGTCATAAAATCAAGAGACTCCATGACATCCTTTGCCGAAACATTATCATAGAACATTTCTGCGACTTTTATTGGCAAGGCGTTGGGCATTCTTGGGGCAAGCTCCCTCAATATTGGGTTCCACCAGTATTTATAATAGTCGTATGCTTCGTCGCCTACTATTCTAACATTGTTCTTTTGCGCAATGTTTTGCATTTGCTTGTAGGCGGCTGCTTTTTTCGACCTGTTGGTGGAATCGGAATAGGCAACCATGGCACAAAAATATTCCGTTTCTTCTTTTGAAAGATTCATGGCAAGGGCTACTTGCCTTGCTCCAATATCGCTCAATTTAGTTTTGCCGCTACAGACCGCTTTAAGGTACGACGGCGAAGCGAAACCTGCCTTAGCGTTGAACGAACGCCAAGATAAACCGGATTCGATTTTTTGTTCCTCGAAAAAATCCAGCATGTAAATACGGTAATTCTTGTAATCGGTTATAGGCTTCATCTGCCTTGGCAATTTAATATAATCGTTGAATGGAATGATAAAATTTTTCCCTAAATTTTCTTTTTTTGAAAAATTTTCACTTACCCAAATTAAAATTCTTTAATACTGAAAAAAAATGTCATCCTTTATGAAAAAGTGTTGAAATTTGCAAAATAAAGGCAATTTTAAAGTGCTGAATTTTGTAGCACCTTGCTGTTGACAAGTGAATTTTTAAAATCGTCAATTTCTATATGTAACACTCTGTTACATATAGAGATTTTTTTTGAAGATAGTAGGCTTTGTAAAGAAAAAATAAAGGTTGAACGCCTTTGATAAATTTTGTATTTCAAATATATTTTTTAAATACCAAATATAAGGTAACTACATGAAAAAAATAATCTCTCTATTCTTTTGCCTCGCTGCATTGAATTTTGTCGGCTGCGCCAAGGCCGGTCTCAAGAACGTTGATCCTAGCTGGACAGACGCTCCGTCTGTTCTTACCGTGGTCATGACGGAAGCAATCGTTCAAAATCAGGACGATGTTGCTGACGATCTTCCTGATTACGCTGATAATTTCATGGGTTGGTTTACTTCCCAGATGTCTGCGGAATTCCAGAAGCAGGCTGGCCTATCCCCTAAAATTGAAGTTAAGGATGGAAACGTATTCAATTTCGTGAACACCAAGCTTGGCAAAAAGGATTTTAACGTACCTCAGCCGAAGTTTGATGAAGTCGGTGTTGAAGACGGCTATATCGTAAGTATCGCCTTCATCAATGTCTCCCGAATTTCAGAAACGAAAATGACAGGGCTTACCAGTGCAGAAACAAAGCACTACCTGCAATTCGAAGCTCAATACTCCATTGCAAACGCTTCTGAAAAGAAGGTTGTTACCAGCGGAACTGTCAAGGCTCGCGAAACTCTCGGCTTTGCAATGACAAAGAGCGATTGGGAAACGACAATGGCAAACCTTGTTGAAGAAATCATCAAGGACACTCCATTGAAAAAGAACTAGAATTTGTTACCGCAGTAACGTTCAATGCCCCGCTAAAAGCGGGGATTTTTTGTTTTTTAAGCATCGGTTTTTCAAGCTCAAACTCAAAACTTTCTAAATTTCGCGCATGACTACTGAAGTTTTTGAAGGTAAGCTTACAACACGCGCTCGCATGCGCAAGTTTGGCGTGTTGCTCACTGGGCCTGGAATGCTCTGGCTCATAGTGTTTCTTTTGCTCCCGACAATTTTTTTGATGGTTCTTGCCTTTGCGGAACGTGGTAGCTATGGCAGCATCAACTGGGATTTTTCCATTGAAAATGTAAAGCGCCTTGTGGGCTTCAGCAGCTTTGGCTGGTCTCCAGACAATTTGCTGATTCTTTGGCGAAGCCTAAAGATTGCAGTGATTACGACAATTCTTTGCATTGCGATCGGCTTGCCCATGGCGTTCTGGATTGCAAACCATGGAAAGTCCATGCGGGCATTTTTGTTTGCGCTTATCATGGTCCCTAGCTGCACGAACCTTGTGATTCGAACTGCAGCCTGGATGGTTTTGCTTGGCCCGGACATGTTCCCAGCAAGCATTGCCCGTGCGCTTGGCTTGATTGCAGAAGGGGAGTCGCTTTACCCAGGTGAATTTGCTGTCTATATTGGCATGGTAAGTTCCATGCTTCCGTTTGCAGTTCTCCCTCTCTATACAAGCGTAGAGCGTTTGGACTGGGGCATTGTAGAAGCTAGTAGGGATTTGTATGCTGGCCCTGCCAGAACATTTTACCATGGCATTCTTTCGCAGATGATGCCAGGCATTGTAGCAAGCGTTATCCTTACGCTCGTGCCGTGCTTTGGCATGTATGTCATCAGCGACCTGCTTGGCGGCGGCAAATACATGCTCATAGGCAACTTGATCCAGCAGCAGTTTGGCGCCGCAATGGATTGGCCGTTTGGAGCTATGCTTGGTACCGTGCTTATTATTTGCAGCGTCATTAGCCTTGTGATTTTCCAGAAGGTAGGAGGGAAGAACTTTGTCTAAAAGAAAACTTCCGCTGATTGCAACGATTCTTGCCTTCATTGGCTTTGTGCTTTTGTACTTGCCAATGTTTTTGGTTGTAGAACAAAGCTTTAATGCAAGCAAGCACGGCCTTAGCTGGGGCGGGTTTACTCTTGACTGGTATGCTGGCTTGCTAGACAACAGCATGGTGCAGACAACGACTGTTAACACGCTGATTCTTGCCGTTGTAAGTACTGTTATTTCTACAGTTCTCGGAACTCTCTTGGCTATAGGTATTCATAGGACGCCGTGGGGCAAGCGCATGCGGTATTTTTACGACATGAGCATAAATGTTCCTGTGGTGACTCCAGACATTTTGATGGCCATAGCACTTGTTTCTGTGTTTACCTTGTTCCGCAGCTGGACTTCTGTATTTGACCCGGGCATGCTTACAATGACGATTGCGCATGTGACGCTGGAAATCAGCTTTGTCGTGCTCATTGTGCAGAGCCGCCTGGCTAGCATCGGTAAAGAACAGATTGAAGCTGCCCGCGATTTGTACGCAACAACTGCGGGCGCCTGGTTCCGCGTAATTCTCCCGCAGCTTTCGACTGCGATTGTTTCGGGCGCTCTCCTTGCGTTTACGCTTTCGCTTGACGACTTCATTTTAAGCTTCTTCACTAGCGGCCCGCAGTCCCAAACATTGCCGCTTTATATTTATGGCTCGCTCAAACGAGGCATTTCGCCACAAATACATGCCCTTTCGACTTTGATTTTTGGACTGACGCTGCTTTTGATGGTGATATTTGCCTTGCGCAGCATCAAGAAAGAAAAAAAGAACTCCTGATTTTTTATTTTTATGGCAAAGAACCATCAACAACGGAATCAAAAATTGAAAAAGATATTCCTTTCTCTTTTCGCCTTGCTGGCTTCTATTTGCTGCCTTACCGGTTGCAATGAAAAAACAGCCGAACAACCGAAGACTGTTACTGTAATGATTTACAGTGAATACATTGACCCGGCCATGCTCGAGGATTTCGAGAAGCAGACTGGCTACAAGCTTCAGCTCGAACTCTATGAAGCACAGGAAGAAATGATTGGCAAGCTGCAGGCCGCAGGCACTAGTCAGTACGATGTCATTATCGCAAGCGATGTCGTGATTCCGCAAATGATTCACCTTGGCCTTATCGCACAGATTGACAGCACCAAAATTCCGAACAGAGTCAACATTTCAGAAAAGTTCAAGCATGCCACTTATGACCCGACCAGCTCCTACACCTGGCCGTACCTTTGGGGCACAACCGGTATTCTTTACCGCGATTCTACAATCAACCCGGATAGCGTAAGCTATGCAATGCTTTTTGATGCCAAGCAGACCAAGGGCAACTTCAGCCTGTTGGAAGAAAGCCGCTCCATGATTTCCATGGCTCTGCAGGCTGTAGGCCTCAACCCGAACACTACTAGTCAGGAAGATATCACAAAGGCGGTGAACTACATTTTGCAGGCAAAAAAAGACCCGCACTTCCTTGGCTTCGATGGTTCCGTTGCCGGTAAAGACAAGGTTCTCTCTAAAATGGATTGGGCTGCCATCGTGTTCAATGGCGAAGCCATGGCTGCAATCGACGAAGATTCCACATTGCAGTATGCAATTCCGAGCGAAGGTTCCTTTATGTGGGTTGACCTCATGACCATGAGTTCCAAGGCTCCGAACCCGGATGGCGCATACGCATTCATGAACTACATTCTCGATGCAAAGATCGGTGCTCAGCTTGCAAAGTTCATTTCTTACGGCACTCCGAACAACGCCTCTTTGCAGGTTCTTGACGAAGAATTCGTGAGCAACCGCGTGATCAATCCGGATAAAAAAACTATGGACCGCCTCGTGTTCCTTGCTGACCCGGGCGATGCCGCAAAGCTTTATGACGAAGCTTGGACAATCGTAAAGACTCGCTAACAAGTTTTATTCAAAAAAGGAACTTCATAGAAAATGAAAAAAATCGTGGTGAAAATTGGCGGTAGCATGGCTGTTGACGAAGCCAAGCTCGCTGAATTTGTGGCTGCAGTTTCTAAGCTGCCGGCTATGGGTTTCCAGGTTGCTGTCGTTCATGGCGGCGGCAAGGAAATTAACGCGAACATTGCGCTCCTTTCGGAACAGCCGACCTTTATTGACGGCCTTCGCGTAACCACACCGGGTATCATGAAGATGGTTGAAATGACGCTCTCCGGTTCCGTGAACAAAAAACTTGTGCGACTTTTTTTGAATAATGGTTGCAAGGCTGTTGGCGTATCTGGTGTTGATGGCGAACTCTTTACCGTGAAGAAGCGTGAAGGCAAGGTTGATCTTGGCCTTGTGGGTGAAATCACTAAAGTCGATCCGACCCTTATCGAAGCTCTCTGGAGCGCAAACATGGTGCCTGTCGTAAGTCCGATTTCTTATGGCAATGGCGAATCCTGGAATGTGAATGCCGATACTGCAGCAAGCGAACTTGCTGTGGCACTCAAGGCAGACCAGTTCGTTCTTGTGAGCGATGTGCCGGGCGTTATGGACCTTGAAAAGAAGGTTATCCCGACTCTTACAAGTGATGAAACGGAAGCTCTCATTGCAAAGGAAGTGATTACCGGTGGCATGATTCCTAAGGTTCGCGAAAGCTTTGCTTCAATCCGACGAGGACTCAAGTCCATTCACATTGTCGGCTGGAATTCCGCTGAACAGTTCCAAAAGCAGATCAACGGCGAACAGAACTCCGGCACAATTCTTAGCTAATAACAGAAACGAGAAACCAGAGAACAGAAAACAGGGATTGTAATTTTCAGAGCTTAGTTGACAGTTGCTGTCGGCTGTAGGCTGAAAGAAACATTCAGAGTTCTTGATAGGAAGCAAGAAATAAGATGCAAGAAACAAAAAGTTGTAATTGAAATTTTCTTCCGTCTTCCGTCTCTCGTCTAACAACTGAATTTAAAGGAAAAAAATGTCTTTCTTAAACGAAGATAAACAAGTTATCGCTCCTCTCTACGGAAAGGTCGATATCGATTTTGTAAAGGGCGAAGGTTCCTACCTTTTTGATGCAGAGGGTAACAAGTATCTTGACTTTGTTGCAGGCATCGCAGTGAACGCCCTTGGCCATCAGAACGAAGGTATCAAGAAGGCTGTCATCGACCAGATGAACTGCTTTAACCACATTAGCAATCTTTACCCGAACTACCCGCAGATTGAACTTGGCAAGTTGCTCTTGAAGGTGACTGGCTTTGACAAGGCATTCTTCTGCAACTCCGGTACTGAAGCTAACGAAGGTGCAATCAAGTTTGCTCGTAAGTACTTCAATAGAAAGGGTGAAAACAACAGGCAGAAGATCGTTACCTTCGTGAACAGCTTCCATGGCAGAACTTTCGCAGCTCTTTCTGCGACTGGTCAGCCAGCAATCCGTGAAGGCTTCGGCTCCATGCCGGGTGACTTTGTTCATGTTCCTTGGAACGACTGCGCTGCCCTCAAGGCAGAAGTCAACAAGGATACTTGCGCCATCATGTTCGAAAGCCTCGCAGCTGAAGGCGGCGTGATGACACTTTCCAAGGAAATGGTCGAAACAGTCAACAGCCTGCAGAAGGAATTCGGCATACTCGTAATCATTGACGAAGTGCAGGCTGGTCTTGGCCGTCTCGGAACATTCCTCGGCTTTGAAAAGTATGGCCTCAAGCCGGACCTTGCAACACTTGCAAAGGGCATCGGTGGCGGTCTTCCGCTCGGCGCAGTTTTGCTCCGCCAGCACATCGCTGATGAACTCAAGGCTGGTGACCACGGTACAACATTTGGCGGTAACCCTGTTGCCTGCGCAGTTGGAGCTTCCGTTGTAAAGCAGATTGTTGAAGGCAACTTGATGAAGAATGTGGAAGAACGTTCCGCTCAGATTAGGGCCGGCCTTGCAAAGTTTGCTGAACAGTACAAGTTCATCAAGGAAATCCGCGGCGAAGGCTTGATCGTTGGTGTAGCACTTGTTGATGAAATGCCTGTCGGCAACGTGATTACTGCAGCTCGCGAAGAAAAGCTCATGGTGCTTAGCGCCAAGGGCAATGTTCTCCGTATGCTCCCGCCGCTCAACGTGTCTGCAGCCGAAGTTGACGAAGCACTCGAAAAACTCGGCAAGGCATTTGCAAAGGTAGCGGGGTAGAGACTAGGATCTAGTGGCTAGAGTTAGACGAAAGAACGGCACTAAGTGCCTACAGACGAGAGACGAGAGATTTTTTTTGGTTATTAGTTGTTAGTTACTTGCTTCCGTCTTTCGTCTTAATTACCTCAAAGTGAGCGCAGCGAACAACCTCATACCTCAAGCACCGAAGGTGCGTACCTCATTACCTTTGCTGGGTGGCCACGCTTCGCTCGCAACGACATGGTAAATTACAACTTCTTGCATCTTGCTTCTTGCTCTTGCATCTAAAAATTGAAATAAGGAATTGAAAATATGTCCGGTGTAGAAACTAAAATGTGGGATGGCCGCTTTGAAAGTGGCATGGCTCAGAGCATGATCGACTTGAGCTTCAGCCTTGAATTTGACTCTGAACTTATCGAAGAAGATATCCAGGGTTCCATCGGTCATGGCAAGGGCCTTGTACAGTCTGGCGTCTTGACAGAAGAAGAATACAAGACCATTTGCAATGGCCTCCGCAGCATTCTCGTGGATTACAAGAAGGGCGTTGACCTTTGGCAAGATAGCGACGAAGACATTCATATGGCTGTGGAACGTGTTCTTACGGAACGCATTGGCCAGCTTGGCAAAAAGATCCATACAGGCCGCAGCCGCAATGACCAGGTTTGCACAGACTTCAAGCTTTACATGCGTCACCGTGCAACAGAAATCATTGCTCTCGAAAAGGAACTCGCAAAGACTCTCCTTGCAGTTGCTAAGGAAAACATGGGCAAGATTATGCCGGGCTATACCCACATGCAGCAGGCCCAGCCGATCTACTTTAGCCATTACATGATGAGCTTCTTCTTTGCAGTTACTCGCGATATCAAGCGCCTGAACAACTTCCTCGACTTGCACTGCGAACTCCCGCTTGGTTCCGGTGCAATCGCTGGTTCCGCATTCCCGTACGAACGCAAGCTCGTTGCCGAAGAACTTGGCTTTAAGCGCCCAAGCCCAAACAGTATTGACGCTGTAAGCCACCGCGACATGGCTCTTGAATTCCTTAGCGACCTTGCTATCGTTTCGAATACGCTCAGCCGCTATGCAGAAGACTTTGTGAACTGGAGCACAAGCGAATTCGGTTTCCTCACCTTGCACGATGCATTCAGCAGCGGCTCTTCCATGATGCCGCAAAAGAAGAACCCGGATTCCATGGAACTTATCCGTGGCAAGTCTGGCCGCATGCTTGGTAACTTGACTTCAATGTTCACTCTTGTAAAGGGCGCTCCGCTCAGCTACAGCCGCGACTTGCAAGAAGACAAGGAACCTGTATTTGACGCTGTGAAGACGACAAAGGTTATCCTCCGTGTAATGAAGGAAGCCTTGGAAACTGCACGCTACAATTTCGACAAGATGGAAAGCCGCATGTTGCCGGCACTCCTTGCAACAGACCTTGCGGACCTCCTTGTAGAAGGCGGCACACCGTTCCGCGATGCACACCACATTGTCGGTTCCCTCGTTGGCGAAGCTGCAAAGCAGGGTAAGGAATTCACGGAACTTTCCGATGAAACCTGGGCTGCACATGGTGTTCGCGATGTTGCCATGATTCGCGAAGTGTTGAACTTCCGCTATTCCATCGGCCGTCGCAACATTGAAGGCGGCACGGGTCCGGACTCCGTTCAGGAACAGTTCGAAAAAGCCGAAGAACTCCTCAAGGCTCTGTAAAATTCCTGTCCTCTGTCCTCTGTCTTCTGTCCTCTGTATTCTAACTTATGGCTCGTGAAAGTTTTGCATCTCGTTTAGGTTTCATTCTCATTGCCGCCGGCTGCGCAGTTGGCCTCGGCAATGTTTGGCGTTTCCCGTTTATTGTAGGGCAGTACGGTGGCGCAACATTTGTGCTATTGTACTTGTTCTTCCTTGTCATTTTCGGCCTCCCGATCATGGTTGCCGAATTTGCCGTGGGCCGCAAATCTAAACGAGGCATTGCTCTTTCGTTCAACTACCTGGAACCGCGCGGCTCCAAGTGGCATTACGCCAAGTATGCAATGATTGCAGGCAACTACCTGCTCATGATGTTCTACACGACCGTTTCGGGCTGGATGTTCTATTACTTCTACAAGGCGGCTACGGGAGCCTTCATTGGCGAATCCCCGGAAGCTGTCGGGGCTGCCTTTGGCAATATGCTCGGTTCCCCTTCGACCCTTGTCGGCTGGATGCTCTTTGCCACTGTTCTTGGCCTCGGAATCGTTTCGCTTGGCCTTGAAAAGGGCGTGGAACGCATTACCAAGTACATGATGATGACGCTTTTCATCATTATGCTTGCCCTTGCCGTTTGGGTTGCCTTCTTGCCCGGTGCAAGTGAAGGCTTCAAGTTCTATTTGATGCCTAGCCTCGAAAAAATTTCCCATGTGAAGGGTGGCATTGGCGAAGTGATTTTTGCAGCCCTTGGCCAGGCTTTCTTTACGCTCAGCCTTGGCATTGGCTCCATGAGCATTTTCGGCAGCTACATTCGCAAGGAAAATTCCCTGATGAAGGAAGCTTCCACGATTTGCGTGCTCGATACCTTCGTGGCCTTTGTCGCAGGCCTCATTGTCATTCCGGCCTGCTTTGCCTACAACCTTGAACCGGGGCAGGGCCCAGGCCTTATTTTCGTGACGCTCCCGAACGTGTTTGCGCAAATGCCTGGCGGCCGCATTTTTGGCTCGGCATTCTTCCTGTTCCTCAGCTTTGCTGCACTTTCCACGCTCATTGCCGTGTTCGAAAACATCGTTTCTTTCTGGATGGACCTGGTTGGCTGTTCCCGCAAGAAATCCACGTACCTGAACATGGTGGCGATCATCGTCTTGTCGCTCCCGTGCGCACTCGGCTTTAACGTGCTTTCTGGCTTCCAGCCGCTTGGCGCTGGCTCCTGCGTGCTCGACCTTGAAGACTTCCTCGTGTCCAATACCTTGCTCCCGCTCGGTTCCCTCCTCTTCATTTTGTTCTGCTGCCACAAGCGTGGCTGGGGCGAAAAGAAGTTCCTCAAGGAGGCAAATTTTGGCAAGGGCCTGAAGTTCCCGACGCATAAGATCGTTCGCTTCTACATGAAGTGGATTATCCCTGCCCTGATCATCTTGATTCTTGTTCAGGGCTATGTTCAAAAATTCGCTTAAATCGTCTTTCGCCTAATTTTTCGGGGCGTTACGGGGTGCCCCCGTAGAGGGGGTAGAGAGCAACAAAGTGCGAACGAGGGGGAGGCTTCCCCCTTTATACTCCCAAAAAAGCACTGAAATTCGGAGCTCCTAAACCCTATACCCTATACCCTGTACCCTAATTTTTCCTATATTTACCCCCGAGCTGCGTTATGCTCCTGTATTGCATCTGTTTTTGCCAATTCAACGTTGCGACACATGGGCATCAATGAATGCTCCTAACATAAAACAAACAACAAAAAAAAGGAATGGATAGTAATATGGCTACCCTTACAAAAGAAAAGGCTGCAGAACTCACCGCTAAGTTTGGTGCTAACGAAAAAGATACTGGTAACGTTCGTGTCCAGATCGCTCTTCTCACTGAAAAGATCAAGAATTTGACAGAACATGCTAAGGCAAACCCGAAGGATCATCACTCCCTCCGCGGTCTTGCCATGATGGTTGCACAGCGCAAGACTCTTCTCAAGTACTATGCTACCCGTGACCTCGATGGTCAGCGCGCTCTTATCAAGGAACTCGGTCTCCGCGGATAATCTGCGGACTGGAGATTACTTATGTCTATTGACGCATATCAAGCCAAGTACGGCAAGATGCTCGACCCGAAGGAAGTGTCTGTAACGCTTCCTGATGGCCGTGTCATCACCTTTGAAACAGGCCGTATTGCAAAGCAGGCTCGTGGCTCTGCTGTTGCGAAAATGGGCGATGCATTCATCCTTTCTACCGTTTGCTACGGCGAAGAAAAGGATGGTGATTTTTTCCCGCTTACCGTAGAATATCGTGAA
The DNA here is from genome assembly GCA_045615885.1 of Fibrobacteraceae bacterium. Taxonomy (GTDB): domain Bacteria; phylum Fibrobacterota; class Fibrobacteria; order Fibrobacterales; family Fibrobacteraceae; genus UBA1765. The sequence continues at coordinate 124,704 of JAZLFR010000057.1, read as the reverse complement.
AAGACCTACGCTGCTGGTCGCCTCCCTGGCGGTTACAGCAAGCGTGAACCGGGCCGTCCGAGCGACGAAGAAATTCTCTCTGCTCGCATTATCGACCGCCCGATCCGCCCGATGTTCCCGGAAAACTTCACTCGTGAAGTTCAGGTTATCGTGCAGGTTCTTTCTGCCGACAAGAAGTTTGCTCCTGACGTTCTTGGCGTTAGCGCAGCATCCCTTTCCATTGGCCTCTCCGAACTCCCGTTCGAACAGCAGGTTGCTGCAGTTCGCGTTGCAGTCGTAGATGGCGAAAACGTTGTTATGCCTACCTACGAACAGCTCGCCGTTGCCGATCTTGACCTTGTGGTCGCCGGTACGGAAGACTCTGTTTGCATGGTCGAAGGTGGCGCTTACGAAGTTTCCGAAGACACCATGATCGGTGCAATTCTCGCTGGCCACGAAGCTATCAAGCTTATGTGCAAGGCCCAGCAGGAACTCGTTGACCGCTGCTCCAAGCCGAAGATGGAACTCAAGGCTAAGAACGTTGGCGAAGCACACGACAAGCTCGTTGCTACTGTCAAGGAAGTTGTTTGGGATGAACTCAACGCTGATGTTCATAACAACATGGTCAAGACCGACTTCTACCCGGCAATGGCAGACCTCTGCAAGCGCATGACCGAAGATGCTCGCATCCTCGCCATCATTGGCGAAGGCGACGCTCAGGACGCTGCACTCCTTGCTGACGCAAAGGCTATCTTTAGCGACCTTGAACGCACCGCAATGCGTGAAATGATCTTGAACGAACATGTTCGTCTTGACGGTCGTACCACCACTGAAGTTCGCCCGATCGAAATCGAAATGGGTGTGCTCCCGCGCGCTCACGGTTCCGCTATCTTCCAGCGTGGCGAAACTCAGGGTCTTGTAATTTGCACTCTCGGCTCCAAGGCTGACGAACAGCGCTTTGAAAGCCTCCAGGGTGAAGGTTCCAAGAGCTACATGCTGCACTACAACTTCCCTCCGTTCTCCGTTGGTGAATGCAAGAAGCTTGGCCTTTCCCGTCGTGAAATCGGTCACGGCCACTTGGCTGAACGCTCCCTTGCTGCAGTGCTTCCGCTCCCAGAAGATTTCCCGTACACAATTCGCGTTGTGTCCGAAATTATGGAATCTAACGGTTCCTCTTCCATGGCTTCCGTTTGCGGCGGCTGCTTGAGCCTCATGGACGCTGGCGTTCCTATCAAGGCTCCGGTTGCTGGTATCGCAATGGGCCTCATCTCCGAAAAGGGCTCTGTCAAGGAAGGCGGCAAGATCGAAATCTTGTCTGACATCACCGGTACAGAAGACCACCTCGGCGATATGGACTTCAAGGTTACTGGTACTGCTGAAGGTATCACTGCATTCCAGATGGATATCAAGATTCGCGGTATCACCCCGGAACTCATGCGTCAGGCTCTCGAACAGGCCAAGCAGGGTCGCTTGCACATTTTGAACAAGATGACTACTCTCGGTCTTCCGGCTCCGCGTCCGCAGGTTTCTGAAAAGGCTCCGACGATGCTCAAGATGCGCATCCCGACCAACAAGATCCGCGACGTCATTGGCTCTGGTGGCTCCGTCATCAAGGGCATGCAGGCTAAGACTGGCTGCACCATCAACATCGACGACAACGGCAACATCGACATTTCTGCACCGACCGGCAAGGCTGGTGAAGCATGCCGCCGCATGATCGAAGAATTGACTGCAGAACCGGAACCAGGCCGCATCTATAAGGGCAAGGTGAAGACGATTCAGCCGTTTGGCGCTTTCGTTGAAATCCTCCCGGGCCGCGATGGTCTCGTGCACATCTCCGAACTTGCAGACCACCGTGTTGAAAAGGTCGAAGACGTTGTTCAGGTTGGTAGCGAAGTTACCGTTCTTTGCCTCGGCGTTGACCCGAAGGGCAAGGTCAAGCTTTCCATGAAGGCTTTGATCGAAAAGAAGGAAGAAGCTCCTGCTGAAGCTCCGGCCGCCGAAGCAGCACCTGCTGCTGAAGCCGCTCCTGCTCCAGAAGCTCCGGCAACTGAAGGCTAAGCCTAAAGTTCTTTGAACTGCAAAAATCCCGTGGTTTTACAACCACGGGATTTTTGTATGAAATACTCCTGAATGTTGGGGAAGGGGCTTGCTTTTTGGGGGCTTATATGGCATTTGTGTGCCTGTTTTTGTAACATTTCAAATTTTACAAGGTGGCGATTTTTGTGCCCTATATGGCATTTGGGTACCTAATTTCGTAGTCCCCCTTGTCAATAAAGGCGTTGTCGCGTTTTTTTATGGGGAAAATCTGCTTTTTTTTGTGATTTAGGGGCTGTCAAGAAGGGCTTGTGTTCCATTTTGACTCCTTTTTGCCATATAAGCCGAAAAATGCTTATAAATTCTTGTTGGAATTGCTTTTTATAAGCGGATTTGAGGCTTTTTGTTCCGTTTTATTCGGTTGTTTTGACAATAATGCTTATAAAAAATGTTTTTGATTTGTTTTTATAAGTAAAAATAAGCCGTTTTTTTACGAATAAATTACTTTTTGTGCTTATAAATTCCCGCTGAATTTTGTTTTTATAAGCAATTTTGTGGTTGAAACTCTTGAAAATGTGAAAAAACAGGCGCATTTTGCTTATAAAATGCCGTTTGGATTATGTTTTATAAGTAAAACGGCTTCGCCACTATAAAAAATGCCCGGCACATTTCTGTGCCGGGGCAAATTTCTAGCATCGTCGCGCTTAATTCTTAGTTGATAACTAAAGTTATCGTTAATGTTGCGCCTCGGTCATGTCAGCTCGAGCAAGCTCGGCAGCCGCGACTCTCGGCTTAGACATTAATTATTTACGCGCTCTGGTGCTTGCTCATGCAGTGAAGGCTTCCGCCTTCCTCGATTACCGTCTTGCAGTCTACGCCAATGATCTCGCGATCCGGGTAGACGCTCTTGAAGTATTCGGCAACGACCTTGTCGAGCTTTGCGTAGTACTTCGGGTAAATGAGGCCGCCGTTTACGTAGATGTAGTTCATGTAGCTAGCCGGGAGAGTTTCTGCGCCGAGCTGCTTTTGCGGTGGAATCTGCAAGGTGTCGACCTTGGCCTTTTTGCCATAGTGCTTTTGCAGCCACGCTTCAATTTGCTTCTTGACTTCTGTCAAGCGAACCTTGTTTTCGGTATCGGCATCTTCCCATGCCATCACGATGCGTTCGTTGCTTACGAAGCGGGCAACGTTGTCGATGTGGCCATCGGTGTGGTCGCCGCAAAGACCGTCTGGGAGCACTAGGATATCCTTAAGTCCAAGAGCTTTTTTGAGAGCTGCCTTGAGCTTTGCGACATCTGCCTTTGCATTGCGGTTCTTGCCGGTGAGGCAAGGGAGCGTTGTCATGGCGAGGCCGTCGCTGTTGAATTCAATGGCGCCGCCTTCAAAGATGTATGGGACTTCTGCAAGTGGCATGCCGAGGAGCTTTGCGATGCGGCTCGGAACGGCGTCGTCCTTGCTGAACGGAGGGAACTTTGCGCCCCAGGCGTTGAACTTTGTCGTTGCAATTTCAGTCTTGTCGCCACGTTTCACGAAGAACGGACCATAGTCACGAATCCAGATGTCGTTTGTTGGCATCGGAATGAACTTTGCCTGGAACTTGCTGCGGGCAAGCTTCTTGAACATTTCTGCAGGAATTGCAAAATCCTTTGGAACTAGTACATTCACATTCTGGAACTTTGCAATTTTCAAGATCAAGTCAAAGTAGAACTTGCGGATTTTTACGCCGCGTTCGCCAGCCCAGTTCTTTGGGTGGTGTGGGAATGCAAGCCATGTTGCTTCCTGTTTTTCCCATTCAGCAGGGGAGCGGAGTTTTGCTGTTGCCATTGTTAATCTCCTATTTTTAGACGAGAAAGAAACTCTGGTTTCAATGCGTGGATTCTCGATCAGGTCGAGAATGACGTTTTGGTGAATCCTTTTTTCTCTCGTCTTTCGTCTGTAGGCACGTAGTGCCGTTCTCTCGTCTAATTAGTCTTCACACCAAATGTTCAAAATGTCTTTGTACAAGTCTACGCGGCGGTCCCTGAAGTGCGGCCACCAGCGACGGTTGAATTCCGTTTCCTTGAAGTCGATCTCTACAAAGCTTGTGCCAAGGAAATCGCTCGGGTTCTTCTGAAGAATGTAGCCATCTGGAGCGGCGGCAAAGCTTGTGCCCCAGAAAGTGAGTTCGCCTTCGGTACCGATGCGGTTTGCTGCAATTACGAATGTGCGGTTTGCAATGGCGTGGCCACGCATAACAGTTGTCCATGCGTCCTGTTGGCGAGGGTAGAGTTCTTCAGGTTCAGATTTCATCCAGCCGATTGCGGTTGGGTAAATGAGAACGTCTGCGCCCTTTAAGCTCATGATGCGGGCTGCTTCCGGGAACCACTGGTCCCAGCAAATGAGAACGCCGAGCTTGCCTACGCTTGTCTGGATCGGCTCGAAGCCTGTGTCGCCAGGAATGAAGTAATACTTTTCGTAGAATGCCGGGTCGTCAGGAATGTGGCTCTTGCGGTAAAGCCCTGCGATGCTTCCGTCGCGTTCAAAGACGAAGGCGCTGTTATGGTAAATGCCACGGGCGCGCTTTTCAAAGAACGGGAACACAACGACCGCGTTGATTTCCTTTGCGATTGCCTGCCATTCCTTGACGAGAGCGTCGTCTTTTTCAATGGCCATGTCAAAGAAGTCTGCGTTTTCTTCGAACGGGAAGTACGGAGTGTGGAACATCTCTGGCAAAATGACGAGGTCTACGCCCTTGCCTTTAAGTTTTAAAGCTTCGGCCTTGTACCAGGCGGCATTGCTTTCGAAGTCGCCGGTCCACTTGCCCTGAAGAGTTGCTACGGAAATTTTATTCATATCGTAAAGATAGAAAAGTGAATTTTACGGATAAAATATTTGGAGGTAAACAAGCTTTGTTAAAGCGAAAATTGAAAAGAATGAAAATTCAGTAAAAGTTTCTTTGGTTGGTGAATGTGCTAGATTATGCAAAAAGTTTGCTAGTCAAGAAAGAATAATCTATATTCATTCCATGATTCTACGCGATCACTTGGACTTTATTGGCGATATTCACGGGCATTACGATTGCCTTGTGAATTTGCTGAAAAAACTTGGCTATGTGGAGTGTGAAGAGGGCTTTAAGCACCCGGAAGGTCGTCAGGTCGTTTTTTTGGGCGATTACATTGACCGCGGTCCAAAGTGTAGAGATGTTTACCACCTTGTTCGTAAAATGCATGAGTCGGGGAACGCCGTTGCGCTGCTTGGCAACCATGAATTCAATGCGCTTGCCTTTTGGACTAGGCGCAGAAAGCCGAGTTCGGCTGGCGAAATCTATTACCGTGAACATTCCTTTAACAAGGTGATGATTCATGCCGAAACGGTATCTTCTTTTAGGCCAGACGGCACTTTTAACGGCAAGCAGGAATTTGCTGAAATGCTTGAGTTCTTTAGAACTTTGCCGCTATATTTGGACACTCCGCAGTTCAGAGCGATGCATGCAACTGCAGACTTGAATGCTTTGAAAATGCTGAAGGCTGCTGGCATTTGGAACTTGCAAGATGACGATGTTTTGCACGCAGCACTCGATGAAGAAAACGAAGATGTGTTCCCGTATGTCGATGTGATTTTGAAGGGCCCAGAAATGGAACTGCCCGAAGGCGTTTCGTTCAGGGACAGCGAAAATGTAAAACGCTTCAAGACGCGGCTTTGCTGGTGGGTAAACCCATGGACTGCAAAACTCCAGGATTTGTCTTTGCAGCCTGGAATTACCTTGCCTGATGTCCCGGTGCCAGAAGAATTGCGAATTCGACCATTCTACAGTGAAGAAGAAGTTCCTGTGTTCTTTGGGCATTATTGGCTTGAAGGCGATGTGAAGCTTTACCGTAATAATGTTTGCTGCCTAGACTATAGCGTAGCTAGCCGCTTCAAGCATGGTAAACTTGTCGCATATCGTTTTGACGGGGAACGCAAGCTCTCGAATGAAAAGTTCGCAGTGTTTGACCCGCGAGCATAATTTTTTGATTGCAATTTTCTTTCGTTTCACGTCTTTCATCTTTCGTCTTTTTAAATTTGAACTATGCTTCAATGGGATACTCTTTTGTCGGCTACCCGTTATGGGCACCCTGCCGACCCTGATCCAAATCGTTCTGAATTTCACCGCGACTATGACCGCATCGTTTTTTCGACTGCGTTCCGTCGCCTTGGCCGTAAAACGCAGGTACACCCGTTTTCTGTGAACGACCATGTTCACAGCCGCCTCACGCACAGCGTGGAAGTTTCTAGCGTGGGACGCAGCCTTGCTATTACGGTGTACCATTTGATAAAGCAGTACTTGCCAAAGTACATAAACGAATACCAATTCGGTACCATAGTGCAGTCTGCTTGCCTTGCCCACGACATTGGCAATCCGCCGTTTGGCCACGCAGGTGAAGCCGCCATTCGTGAATGGTTCCGTAAGAACCGTTCTTCGGCGCCGCTCAAGGGAATGAGTGACAAGGAAATGAGCGACTTTGAAAATTTCGATGGCAACGCCCAGGGGCACCGAATTCTTTCGAAGCTTGAATACCACTTTTTGGATGGTGGTATGCGCTTGACTTACGCAACCATCGGTTCCATGATCAAGTATCCAAAGCTTGCCCGCTATGGAACTCCGACAAGCCTTTTTGAAACGGAGGCGAACAACTATCGCGAAGTTGCCTACACGCTCGGCATTCCGGAAATTGAACTCGGCAAGTGGGTGCGCCACCCGCTCGTGTATTTGATGGAAGCAGCCGACGACATTTGCTATTCCATTCTCGATGTGGAAGACGCCATTGAACTTGGCATTTTGTGCTTTGGCGATGTGCGTCACATGTTCAGTTATCTTTGCGGCCCCGAAGTTGACATTGATCGCGAGTATATGGAAAATGGTCGGAACTTTAGAGATTTTCTAAGTAGTATCCGTGGGCGCGCCATTCAGAATTTGATTGACGATGTCGCCTTGCTCTTTGTAAAGCATTACGAAGAAATCATGGCAGGCACGCTTGACAAGCACTTGATTGACCTTTCGCATTCCGATACCATGGAAGGCATTCGTATTGCAAAGCGCCTTGGAGTGGAACGCATTTACCCGGACCGCCGCAAAACGGAACTTGAAGTCGGTAGCTATACGACGCTTGCAACAGTGCTCGATGCTTTCATCAACGGCGTGTATGACTTCCGTGAAAATGGCCGCAATTCGTACCGCGCCGACCGCATCGTGCGTCTGATTGGGCAAGCTAAAATTGGCCAGAGTGTTACGACTGCCGAAGCGTACCACCAGGTTCTTGACTTTGTGAGCGGCATGACCGACAACTATGCAACTTACCTTGCAAGGCAAATTGGAGGGCTCGCGAGTCTTTGATAATCTGGATCTCGTGATTAGTGAATGCTGATTTCCTGTGTTTAGGTATGAGGTTTTGTAATTACAATTACCTCAAAGTGAGCGCAGCGAACGACCTCACACCTCAAGCACCGAAGGTGCGTACTCATTCCTGTTTTCTGTCCTCTGTACTCTGTCTTCTGAATTAAGTATGAATATTTCCAAAAATACTGCCTGGCTTTTTGATTACGACTTGACGCTTTACACGGCGGATGAGCATTATGTGCTTGAATCGCTTGACCATCGCATAACACTTTTCTGCCAGAACACATTGCAGAGCGATTGGGATACGGCAACAAAAATTCGTAAGGAATATTTGCAAAAGTTCGGTACGACCCTTTCTGGGCTTCGTGCCATGCACGGCGTGGATCCCGATGACTTCTTTGATTTCATTCATACGCGAATTAACTTGACTTATCCGCCAAGGTCTCCGGAAAAGCGTGCCATCATCGAAGCCTTGCCAGGTCGCAAATTCATTTTCACGAACGGTCGTTTTGACTGGAGCTATGCTGGCCTGCAGTCCATGGGCATTTTGGATTTGTTTGACGGCATTTACGATTTGTCGCTCATGCATTGGGAAGGAAAGCCTGCAACTTCGGCGTATGACGGTGTAAAGAATTTTCTGCGTGTTCAATATGGCGGAAACTTGCCGGAACATATCGTGATGCTCGACGATTCGGAACGCAACTTGCTCGGTGGCAAGGAAGCTGGCTTTGAAACAATCTATGTGAATCCAAAACTTTCTGAAATGGCCTTTGACGCACAGATAAAATCCATCTTCGAACTTCCGCAAATACTCGGATACCAACAACTAATAACTAATAACTAATAACCTAATCATGTTTGAACATCTTACCGCCTGTTACAAAGAATCTGAATACCCGGCGCTTGCAGAACAGCGCAGGGAGTGGAGCGTTACCAAGCCTTTCAAGGGCGTGCGCGTTTTAGACAATACGCCGGTGTTTCGCAATACGCTTTTGAAGTACGAGACCCTGCTTGTCGGCGGTGCAGAACTTTATGTTGGCAAAACTTCTCTTGTGCCTGGCAATGCCGATGTTCTTGCGGAACTTGAAAAAGCAGGAATCCCGTTTGTTACAGAAAGTGACATTGCTGAGAAGTGTTGTCCGGATTTTGATGTCGTGCTCGATTGCGCCGGCACATTTGCAAATTTGCAGCCAAGGTTTGGCTTTGTGGAACTTACGCGCTCTGGTCGCGATGCGTTTGAAAATTGTAGCAAGCCAGCGTTCATTGCGGACTCCAGTGAAATCAAGAAAATTGAAACTTCGCTTGGCACGGGCGAGGGCTTCTTTAGGGCCATGAAGAATTTTGGCATGCCGGATTTGAACGACTGGGCAAATAAAAAACTGCTCGTGTTCGGTAGCGGCAAGGTTGGCTCCGGCATCATTACCTATGCAATCCGCTATGGTGCTAAAGTTCAGGTTGTTACCGATGCAAGCCTTGAAAACGAATTGAAGACTCGCGCCGAATTCATTGATTTTCGCGATGTGACGGCTACGGTTGCTGCCATTGAAAATGCAGAAGTGATTGTGACCGCAACAGGCAAGCGAGGCGCTCTTGACAGGGCAGAAATCATAGCTGCGTTGCAATCTTCCAAGGCGGTCTTTGCAAACATGGGTGTTGAAGACGAATACGGTCCAGCAATAGCAGATAGTCGTGTTCTCTACAATAAAAAGCCGTTGAACTTTAGCCTCGAAGAACCGACGCATTTAAAGTTCATCGATGCGACGATGGCATTCCACAATGCGCTTGGACTGGAACTTTTGCAGGGCAAAAAACTGAAGCCGGGCATATCGGAAAATCCGCATGCACTTGAAACTCGCATTTTGGAAATCACCAGAAAATACGGCGAAGTGTTTTAGGCATCTCGCAAGGTAAGATGCAAGAAAGATGACAGGGGACAGAGGACAGAAAATAGGAGTCAGTGACAGGAGTCAGGAATCAGTAGGAAGACGGAAGACGGGAGTCTGAAACTAGAAACTTGAATGCGCCTGGAGCTAGTAACTAGCAACTAATAACTAGTGACTAATAACTAATTCAGGCGACAGACGTCAGCCTACAGCCGACAACACTGGAAAATAAAATTCCTTTCGTCTATCGTCTTTCGTCTAACCACTAATCCCTAAATCCTAGCCCCTAAATCCTATAAGCTTCCTTGACGATTTCGTGGAAGTATTCAAACTGAGCCTTTGCTGCATTTTCAAGAGTATAGCGTGTGCTGCGTTCGTGGCAATCCTTGCGCATCTGTTCGTAGGCGGTTTCGTTTTCAAGTTTAAGCTTTCTGCATTCTTCAAGAGCTTCAAGCCACTTGTCTTCTTCGATAGGTAAGATCTTGCCGTGCTTTTCGCTGCCAACGATGTCGCGCGGGCCTCCGTAGTTACTTACAAGTGCAGGAGTTCCAGTTGACATTGCTTCTACAACGACGTTTCCGAATGTATCTGTTGTACTTGGGAAAAGGAAGAAGTCTGAGTCGGCGTAAAGACCTGCGAGCGTTTCGCCACCCTGTTCGCCTGCAAAGTGTACGCTGTCCTTGATATCGGTCTTTGCAAACTCTGCCTTGATTTCTTCAAGGTACCAGCCGTAGCCAACATACATCAATTCGACATCGTCATGCTTTGCTGCAAACTTTTTCCAGACGCTGTTCAAGAATTCAAGATTCTTTTCTTTTGAAATTCTACCGATGAACGCGAATCGAACTGGGCGCTGTTCGCGGGTGCTACCGAACTTTTCCCAAGTTCCCTTGCCGCGCATAGATGCCTGGAAACGGTCAAGCGGAAGACCGCGAGGCATTAGACGAACTTGTTTTTCTGGAACCTTGAGCTCGTGTATCAATGCGTTTGAATAGTCATCGCAAGGGCTAACGACCGGGCGTGCCATCCAGTAGAAAATCTGCATGAGCTTGAGCACATAGTAGTGCATCCACTTTGCCTTTACAAGCGTTCTTGTGTATTGCGGAACGTCGGTGCGGTAATGGCTCATGACCTTGATGCCTGCAACCATTGCGCAGAAACAGATTAGCCATGCGCCCGGGCTTGGGGTTTCAAGCTCAATGATATCTACCGGGTAACGTTTTAACAAACGCAGTACCGGGCTAACTCGTGGAATTGCAAGTTCACTGTTGGCGTAACCTAGCTGTTCCATGCTGAACATGCGCGGGAGCAAAATGCAGTAGCCGTTTTCTACAACGCCGCAGGGACGGGTGTTGAAAACATTACCCATAAGGCCCGCCTTCATTCCATGTGCACGCATGTACGGGATTACGTTACGCAAGTTGTTTGCAATGCCATTTGTTTCGTCGAGGCAGTCGGAATAGTAGAGAACGCTAATGTCGTTCGGGTCTTTGGCAAGGCGTGCCTTGCGTTCCTTCTTCAGATAGAAACGCAGCTTCAAAAGCTTTGGCAAGTTCAAGAAAACGGAGCCAAATACGATTGGCGGAATCCAGCAGGTGCGGATATTACCTGGCGGCTTGTGCTTTATGCTCCAGTACTTGCGGAATGTGCTGGTTACTTCGCGTCCGAAAATTGCTGGGCGTGTGTCTAAAATGTCTTTCTTAGGATCGACTTTTGTTGAACGCGATACAGTCGTCATACTTTACTCCTTTGCCACCGAAAATGTCTAGCGCACTTCCGATTGTAAGGTCAACTTTGTTATTTGAAATTTCTTTGCAACGCTTCAGGTCGTCAAGGTTTTTGGCGCCGCCGGCATACGTTACCGGGATTGGGCTGTTTTCTGCAAGGAATGCAATCAGTTCTTCGTCCATGCCCTGTTGCTTGCCTTCGACATCGGCTGCGTGTATTAAAAATTCGTCGCAGTATTCTGAAAGCTTCTTGAGCGTTTCTGCCGTAATTTCTGTCGGGGTCAGAGTCTGCCAGCGGTTTGTCGCAACGTTCCAGCGTGGTGGATTGCTGCTTGTTCGTTTGCAGCTAAGGTCGAGCACAAGCCTGCTCTTGCCTGTAATCTTGAAAATTTCGTTCAGGCGTTCTTCAGAAAGCTTGCCGTCTACAAACAGGTAGCTTGTGACAATCACGTGGCTTGCGCCGGCGTCCAGGTATTCCTTGGCGTTTGCGCTCGTAATGCCGCCGCCGACCTGCAGACCGCCCGGGTATGCAGCGAGAGCTTCCTTGGCGGCGGTCTCGTTGCCCTTGCCAAGCATAATCACATGGCCGCCCTTCAGGGCGTCGCGCTTGTACATGGAGGCAAAGTAGCTTGGGGAATGTTCCGATTCAAAGTTCGTGCAGAGCCCAGCCCCCGAATCAGAGAGCGAGCTGCCCACAATCTGCTTCACTTTGCCGTCGTGGATGTCGATGCAAGGTCTAAAGAGTGTCATAGTCCAGAAATGCTCCAGTCAATGGATTTGCCGGATTCGTCCTTTGTGCGACCGCGGTAGAAGAACGGTTCCCCGCCCATCATGAACTTTGCAGCCTTCTTGGCGAGCCATCCGTCAAAGTTGTTGAGCAATGAAAACTTCTGCAGAGTTTTGGAAGCTTCTATGTTCGTTTTGGATCCGTCGCTCCATGTGATTTCTAGCATACCCTTCGGGAACTTTTTGCCGTCGTATTCGGTACTGTCGTCAAGTATTTTTACCGGGTGCAGAATTTCGCCCGCCCTCAGGGCGTAGCCAAAGAGGTTGCCTGAATTGTCTATGCCGATTTTGCCTGCAAACGATTCTGCTGAAGAATTCTTTGCAAATGTGATGACGCGCCTTGCGAGGTCTATTGCCTGTTCCGTCTGGTAGGAATGTTCCATGAGCGCATAGCCTTTCACGTTCAGCGTGTCGGTGCCGTAGGCAATGCGGCCCGCTACGCGGCCAAACGGAATGTGCAAAAACTGCGTGATTGAATTTTTGCCGACGTTTGTCGTCGGGTTTGTGGCCTTCGCGCCTGCGACAGCACTTTCAAAAGTCACATCGAGCATGAAGTCGCCGTTCTTGTGGGCGGTGAAATAGACCCTGTGCCCCTTGCCCGGCAAGCCTTCCAAAAAGTATTCATCCTTGATGTTGATCTTCTTTTTGTCTTTTTCGGTTTTCAGGCGTTCTGGCGGGTATTGGCGGCCAACGGAATAGGACTTGCCGTTAAAATTCCAAAAGGAAATGTCTGTGCCTATTTTTTGGCCGGAAGCCGGCACATAGAGCGTGGCAATTGTCACATAGGCCCTGGTGCCGTTGTCAAAAACGAATTGGTAGCTCCAGGTTTCATTGAACTTTTCTGTCGTAGCTTTGTGCGGGTAAAAATCGGCCTCGCCTAAAGAGACCCCCTTTTCTGCACTAGCCAGGGCGCACAGCAGGAATACGGTCAATGCGACCTTTGCTATGGCAAAACTAAAATTATTTATGCGCATAAGGTAAAAATAGATAAATTAAAATTCATTAGTTATCGTGATGGTGAAATCAGCCGATAAAACGCAAAAAAAGACACCCGTCATAAACGAGTGCCTTTTGAGCGTCAAAAACAAAACACAGTCTTCCTAGCTTAGCAGCATCTCTATTTTCTGTACTCTGTCTTCTGTACTCTTTAATTAGGTGTGGTCTTCGCCGCGGAGCATAATGACCTTACCGGTGCGGATATATTCCACGATTTCGAACTTTGTGCAGAGGCTGCGCATAGCGTCGATCTTGTCGGTATTGCCAGTGATCTGGATGATCATGGAATTTTCGGTCATGTCAACGGTGATAGCCTTGAAATGGTCGCAAAGCTGAAGCACTTCCGTACGCTGTTCCGGCTTGCAACGCACCTTGATAAGTGCGAGTTCCTTTTCAACAACGTTCATGTGTGTGTGGTCCTTGGCTTGCACAACATCGACGAGCTTTTCGAGCTGCTTGATGATCTGCATCAAGATTTCAGGATTGCCACGAGCAACGATGTTCATGCGGCTGAAGTTTGCGTCCAAGGTTGGGGAAACAACAAGGGAATCAATGTTGTAGCCGCGACGGGAGAACACGAGTGCAATGCGAACAAGTGCGCCCGGGCGGTTTGCCACGAGAAGGCTAATGGAATGAGCCATTTGATTATTCATATTAGGTGCTCCCTGTCGGTTTTTCAAGCTGCGTTTTTGGCGGTTCCGTAATCATGGAAGAAATCGGAGCGCCAGCCGGAATCATCGGGAATACGTTGTCTTCCTTTTCGCATTCGCAGTGGATGAGTACCGGGCCGTCATTGTATTCGAGGGCCTTCTTGATGACCTTTTCGGCGTCTGCGCTGCGCTTGATGCGAAGACCGAGTGCGCCGTAGGCTTCTGCGAACTTTACGAAGTCCGGGTTGCCCTGCATGTCAACAGAGGAATAACGCTTGTCGTAGAACAAGTCCTGCCACTGGCGAACCATGCCGAGGTACTTGTTGTCCATGACGAAGATCTTGATCGGGAGCTTGTGAATGCAAGCAGTTGCCATTTCGGACATGGTCATCTGGAAGCCGCCATCGCCTGCGAAGCAGCAAACCGGAAGACCGGTAGTGTTGCCGAATGCAGCGCCGATTGCGCTCGGGAAGCCAAAGCCCATGGTGCCTGCGCCACCGGAGTTGTGGAGCTGGCGCGGATTGTCAACATTGAAGAACTGAGCAACCCACATCTGGTGCTGGCCAACGTCGCTAGTAACGATTGCCTTGCCCTTGGTAAGTTCCCAAAGGGTGTGGATCACATGCTGCATGCGGAGACCGCCCTGCTTCGGGTAGGTGAGCGGGAAGCGCTTCTTCCAGGTCATGCAGGTCTTTACCCATTCTGCGCTGTCGAGCTTGGAAACGAGCGGGAGGAGCTGTTCGAGCACGAGCTTTGCATCGCCGCACATGAACACGTCTGGCTGCAGGACCTTGCCGTCTTCTGCCGGGTCAATATCGATGTGGAGCTTTACAGCGTCCTTGCAGAACACTTCGAGCTTGCCGGTAATACGGTCATCCCAGCGGGAACCGATGCTCATGATAAGGTCGCAATCGAGCACAGCCTTGTTTGCATAGACTGTACCGTGCATGCCGAGCATGCCGAGGGAAAGATCGTGGCTAGCCGGGAACACGCCAAGGCCGAGCAAGGTGCTGACAACCGGAGCGTTCAACTTTTCGGCAAGTTCCTTGACCTGGCGTGCTGCGCCAGAAATCATTGCGCCGTGGCCAACGAGCAAGAGCGGCTTTGTAGATTTCTTGATGAGAGCTGCAGCCTTTTCGATTGCTTCGGTCGGAGCGTATGTCGGAACCTTGTAACCCGGAAGATCGACTTCGTCTGTGAACTGGGTTGTGCAAATGCCTGCGGTAACATCCTTCGGCAAGTCAACGAGCACAGGGCCAGGGCGGCCGCTGCGTGCAACATGGAAGGCTTCCTTCATGACGCGTGGAAGGTCATCCGGGTTCTTGACGAGGAAGGAATGCTTTACTGCTGCGAAAGTCATGCCACTGGTATCGCATTCCTGGAAGGCGTCCTTGCCGAGGTTTGGAGTAGTGGTCTGTGCGGTGAGCACAACAAGCGGAATGGAGTCCATCATTGCTGTGTAGATACCGGTGAATGTGTTGGTTGCGCCCGGGCCGCTTGTTACGAGAACAACGCCGACCTTGCCTGTTTCGCGGGCAAAACCGTCTGCCATGTGGGTTGCACCCTGTTCATGGCGGGAAAGAACCATCTTGATGTTGGAATCGAGCAAAGCGTCGAACAGAGGAATTGCCGAGCCGCCTGGGTAACCGAAAATGGTATCAACGCCTTCACGCTTGAGGCATTCGATAACCATCTGGGCTCCGAGAATTTTGTTTTGTGCCATGGTTTTCTCTATTGTTTGAATAGTTGAACTTTGTTTTGGGGCAAAATATAGGTAAAAAGTCTATGCCGGCAAGGTGTAAGACGGAAATAAATAAAGAAAAATTGAGATTTTTGAGTGAAAGTTTGTGCTTTTGCTTGGGAAACTGTTTTAAAGTTGATTACTTTTTGCTTGATTTTTGGCTTTTGAGTTTGTTTGAGCTTTTGAAAATTGTGTTTTTATGTGGCAATTTACTGCTTTACAACTCGAATGATACTTAAAAATCAATGTATTTTCTGTAAATGGACTTTTTGTAATAAGGCGTAAGTAAATTTTAAGAAATTTTGGTGTATCTTTTATAAAAAGAGGCCTTTTCTCGAAAAAAGTTAGGCGACATTATTGCTATCTTGCGCAGCATGTATAAAGATGTTGCTCTGGTTCTTGAAGGCGGGGGAATGCGAGGTGCTTATACGGCCGGCATTCTCGACGTGTTCCTTGACAATGGCTTGAAGTTCGGTGCCTGCGCGGGAACATCTGCGGGAGCCACGCATCTTTGCAGTTTTCTTTCGGAACAGCGAGAACGCAACTTTCGCTTGGATACGGTGCATTCTGCCGACAAGCGCTACATGAGCTTTCGCAACTGGCTTCGCACGGGCAACTATTTTGACATTGACTTTTGCTATTACAAGGTTCCGCAAGAAATCGACCCGTTCGATTACGAAACTTTCAAAAAGAATGCTGCAGAAACTCTTTTTTTGGCGGCGGCTAGCAATGTGGAAACTGGCCTTGCTGAATACTTGCCTGTTCGCACATGCCTCGACGACATTGATGCCATTCGGTCGTCGTCTTCGCTCCCGCTCATGAGCAGCCTCGTAGAGTATGCCGGCAAAAAGATGTTCGACGGCAACATCGCCGACAGCATTCCGTTTGAACACATGGACGAAATCGGTTACAAAAAACAGGTCGTCGCGGTCACGCGCCCGGCCGGTTACCAAAAGAAACCGAATTCACTTTTGTTCCTGTATAAGCTTGTGTACCGCAAGTACCCGAAATTTGTGCAGGCC
Organism: Fibrobacteraceae bacterium; assembly: GCA_045615885.1. GTDB lineage: Bacteria > Fibrobacterota > Fibrobacteria > Fibrobacterales > Fibrobacteraceae > UBA1765. The sequence goes on along the minus strand of JAZLFR010000057.1, from coordinate 108,527 downwards.
GTAGCCGACCGGCACTTTCGCTACAATAAATGCCTTGAAACGCTTGCCGCCTGGGAACGCGCTGGCAAGACATTTGTGTTTCGCCCCAGTGTGCCGCTGGAAATCGACCGCCTTGAAAAAGACAAGTCGAAACTTGTAAAGCTTTACGAAATCGGCGTAAAGGATGCGCGCGAACGCATGCCTGAATTGCTGAAATTCCTGGAAGCTTGATGCTTTGGCGACTTTTATTGTTCCAATAGCAATTTCCTGTTTTCTTGAATGCCGTCGTTGTCAAAGCGGACTGTCGGATTTTTGCCGGCAGCAATAGCGTCCTCGCTTTCGTAGAGGGAGAGCGCAACAGAAACTCCGGGGAGGCTTGCCACGTTCGTCATTCTTGCGGGCACTGTGTTTGCAAAACTGAAATGCTTTTCGGAATCGTCTTTGAACGAAGCCTTTGGAATCTTGATCGTTTCGCCGAGTTGTTCCAGTGCTTCGCCGTCGGCATTTACAAATTCAGCAACCATAAACACATCAAAGAAGCAAGGAGCAACACCCGTATTCTTTACGGTGATGTTTAATTTGTTTGTTGTTGCGTTGCCGTCGTTAATCATTAGTAAATCTGCGCTAGATACGGTAAAGTTGTAGCCGATCACATGTGTCATGGAATCTGCAAGAGCCTTGTTTTCTTTGTAGAAACGGTAGCCGTCGTCGCTGTCCTGGTCTAGCACGTAATAGGTCAGGTGGGCGGTCTTGATTGCAGACACCCAGCGGTCAGGCGTCCATTTCAAATAGCCGCCCGGAATGATGTCGGTGTAGTTCAGCATCGTGGCGTATCCGGCGATGTTCTCTGCAATGGTGGGGAGGCCTGCATTGTAAGCGCGCACCAGCGAATCGGGGCGGCCCGGAATTCCGATGAACCCGTCATCGCGCTTGGCAATGCCTAGACTTAGAGCGTGCGTATATACGTCTCCAGCTCCGCTGGAGGGGAGCACAAGCAATGTCTTGTGGAATGCCGAAGCGTAGTGGTCGAGTATTTCCTTCTGGATTTTTTCGGAAGGCATTTCGCTGCCTTCCAAATGGGAGGCGTGCCATTCGCCCCATTCTCCGAAGGGGCGTATGTCTATGTATTCGATGCGCGGGTCGCCATCGTATTTTGCAGCCAGGGCGGTTGCAAATTTTTTAGCCTCTTGCAGGTAAATCGGATCGTCCCAAACAGGAACTTGTGCGTTGAATTTGCCGCCTGTCGTCAATTTGGCTGTAATGCGTTTTGCTCCCAATTCATAGACATAGGGTGGAGTCCAGTCGTAATTTTCTGTGGGCGTGTCGTTTGCCTTGATGAAAGATGGCGAGTAGGGGAGAACTCGCAGTGCGTACCCCAGGCCGTTCTTTTCGCAGGCGTCCAGTAACTTGTCCAAATCGGTCCAGTTGTAAACATCTTTTGCCGGATTCACCTTGTTCCATTGCACATAGCCGGAACCATAGGTAATCAGGTCCCAGGCACGATTGTTCAATGACCCGTAGGGGCCGTATTCAAATTCAGGAACAAAAGTCCATGTGCCGCCGACGGGAACGGTAAAGCCCTTGTGTGGGTTGGCGAGCGGGCCTTGGAAAGGTTTGAGGGAATAGGTGATTTTTGTGGTGTCGATTGCTGCGACGATGCGTTCTTCGCTGGAGCTGGATGCCGGGTCTTTTTCGACACCGGCGCTTTGCGAAGACTGGCAGGTTATAATGGCCGAACTGCTGGAAATTTTCGGGGGTTCTAGGGCGCTTGATGTTGCGGAACTGCTAGGAATGTCGCTTGCGGAGCTGACAAGAACATCACTTGCGGAGGTGCTGTCTTCACCGCAGGCGTTTAAACCGAGGGCCACTGTGGCCAGGAAGCACGTCAAAGCAAGTCTTTTCATATCAAAATTCCTAGTTCTGTAATAAATATATAATGAAAAATGCGAAAGAGGTTCGCTCCCTTTAAAACTTTAGCTGTTCTTCTTCCCAGATGCTTGCGACACCATTTCTAACAATTGCTGCTTTGAAACAAAATTCAGCACGGAGAATGCGGTCAGTTTTTTCCCGAGTTCGTTGAGGGATGAACCGATGTGATAAACGGTTTCGTCAACGATGATGAACCTGTCATGAACATTCTGAATGTCCTTGAGTTTAACAGTCGGGAATTGACGATTCAGTCGTTCTTCTTCCTCTCGCAGATGTCGGTTTACATGACCGGAATAGACAAACGCATTTACACCCGCAGACTTCTTGGCAACAAGTGAGAGTGCGACATCGTCTGCAAAAGGATCGATGACGATGATTTCTTCCTTTGCGGAACGCACCAGCTGGCAAGCGAATTCATAGCCGCTCCACCAGGATTTTGCATTCAGAATGCCCTCACTGGGAGGCAGGTTTGCTTTGACGAAAAAGTCCACCTGCTTTTCGAGAGTGGCTAGACGAGTGCTCGTTTCCACGCCTTTTAAGTCGAGTTCGTCCAAACGTTTTTCGTGATTAATCAGTTGCCTGTCAAATCGTTCTTCCGTCAGCATAAAGCGTTGGTTTACGCTTGCTCCGCGCAGAAGATGTTCCTTGAGAACTTGGTTTGCCCATTGGCGAAATAAAATACCATTTTGCGATTTAACCCGGTAGCCTACAGATAAAATCATGTCAAGAGTGTAGTGCTCAACATTTCTTGAGACTTTTCTCCCGCCTTCTTCTTGAACTGTCGCAAAATTTGCGACAGTTGGAAGCCCTCGCAATTCTTCCTTCAAGGCGTTATTGATATGCTTTCCTATTGTTTTGACATCTCTACCGAATAGAACTGCCATTTGTTGGCGATTTAGCCATACAGTATCTTGATCCAAACGCGCTTCAATGTGAAATTCGCCGCCCTCGGGCTGATACACGATGATTTCGTTTTTCTCTTCCATATTTACTCCTTTGTGTTACAATCGCTCAGTCCCCATTTTAAACCCCTCGAATTCAATGGGTTTAACGTGATTTTAGAACGCATCAAGAATTTGTTAATATAACGGAAATCAGTAACATTGCGATAAATCTTCATAAAGTGGTCAAATTTGACTACTTTAAATGGAACCTGAGTTTAACGATTCCATGTTGCTGAGTTGTTGATAGAACGAAATTGTTGGAACCGGCGGCATTTTTAATTGTACCGAATTCGGTATAATTAAAATTTGTTTTTCAAGTTGTCGAATCCGACCCCTTTAAAACTTTAGTTGTTCTTTTTCCCGGACGCTTGCGACACCATTTCTAACAATTGCTGCTTTGAAACGAAATTCAGCACGGAGAATGCAGTCAATTTTTTCCCGAGTTCATTGAGGGATGAACCGATGTGATAAACCGTCTCGTCAACGATGATGAACCTGTCATGAACATTCTGAATGTCTTTGAGTTTAACAGTTGGGAATTGCCGATTCAGTCGTTCTTCTTCCTCTCGCAGATGTCGGTTTACATGACCGGAATAAACAACGCATTTACACCCGCAGATTTCTTGGCGACAAGTGAGAATGCGACATCGTCTGCGAAAGGATCGATGACGATGATTTCTTCCTTTGCGGAACGCACCAGCTGGCAGGCGAATTCGTACCCGCTCCACCAGGATTTTGCATTCAGGACGCCCTCACTGGGAGGCAGGTTTGCCTTGACAAAAAAGTCCACCTGCTTTTCGAGAGTGGCTAGGCGAGAGCTCGTTTCCATGCCTTTTGAGTCGAGTTTGTCCAAACGTTTTTCGTGATTAATCAGTTGCCTGTCAAATCGTTCTTCCGTCAGCATAAAGCGTTGGTTTACGCTTGCTCCGCGCAGAAGATGTTCCTTGAGAACTTGGTTTGCCCATTGGCGAAAACGGGTCCCGTGAATGGATTTAACTCGATAACCGACAGAAATAATGACATCAAGGTTATAAAGTTTTAGCTTTCTATGAACGACTCTTTTTCCTTCTTGGGCAACTTGTAAGAAATCCTTACAAGTTCGATCCTGGTACAGTTCCCCTTCTGAATAGATGTTTTTTATATGCAAGGTGATGTTTTGAGGCACTGTTCCAAATAACTCAGCCATCTGCGCCTGAGTCAGCCACACGGTTTCGTTTTCAAGGCGCACTTCAATGTGAAATTCGCCGCCCTCGGGCTGATACACGATGATTTCGTTTTTCTCTTCCATATTTACTCCTTTGTGTTACAAGCTGGATATAAAAACACAAATTTTATTTCAGCAATTTGTTTTGCCCGATACTTTCCAAAACTGTCATCTGCGAAATTGCAATCTGGTTCAGCTTTGTCAGGCGCTCGCTTTGCGTTACGCCCTCGTTGATCAGGACGGAGTTTAACGATTCCATGTTGCTGAGGCAAATCAGCTGGTTGACCGTCGCGTAATCACGAACGTTCCCTGGTAGTACAGGGTTGGCTGTGCGCCACTCCGCTGCTGTGAAACCGAACAGAGCTTTGTTCAATACGTCGGCCTCATTGGCATAGACGAAGGAAATTTCTTGTGGAGTAAGTGCCGCAGGAATCAAGTTCTGCTTGACAGCGTCAGTGTGAATATGGTAATTGATTTTTGAAAGTTCTCGCTTTACGGACCAGCCGAGTTGTGCCTGCTCCGCTGTTTTGAGACGCTGGAATTCATCAATTAGATAAAGCTTAAATTGGACGCTTATTGCTGTTCCGAATTCGAAGGCAATATCTTTTTGAGCATAGGTCCCGCCGTATTTACCTTTTCTAACAATTAAGCCAATAGCGTTCGTTGATTCGATCCAATCGGACACACTCATAACAAAGTTTGGTAAACCAGCCTGCATTTTAAAGTGGTCAAATTCGACCACTTTAAAATTTGGATTGTGAATTATTTTCCAAGTTCCCAAAAATTCTATGGAAAATCGTGTACGGATCCAATTTTTGATGACATCCGCAGCTCTGGACGCTGACTTTTTGCATCCGGCCATATCCGTTAGCGAGATGTAATCCTCGCCGTTGACCTTCTGCACGGAAATTTCGGTGTTCATGACTTCGATCTTGCTCATTCTTTACTCCTTCCCTGCGGACATGCGAAAACGGCAGGGCATTACAAAATCTATCAAATGCACGAATGTGCTAGTGAACAAAATGTAACTAAAATTGTTTAGTGAGGCAAGGGGGTGACGAAAAATTTTTTGAACACCCGAATTTTATGCGTTTGGAGCGGCGGTGACACCTACTGACATGCAGGATTATCTATATTCCCTGTGTACATAAAGAGTTTTGCTCTTGTTCCTTACTGAAACTTCGACAATTTCACGGACAGGGAATAAGGCGACGCTCACGCTTGCTATTGGGCTTTGCTTGATGGCATCGTTTTGCTACATGCATTTTGTTATATCTGCCTGTGCGCAATGCGACCCTTTTGGTGCTTTATGCACTAGCTGCCGTGTTTACGGCACGCTTTTGGGGCGTGGGTTGTTTGCGTTTATTTGTCCAGGCAGTCGAAGGCCTCAGTGGGTAAGCGCATTCAGCCTCACGCCTTTTTTCATTTAAATCGTGTGGAAGATTGTAACAAGAACAGCTCTTGCTGGGTTTGCTCTTGTTCGCTGCTGAAACTTCGACACTTTCTGGACATAGAATAAAGCAAACGTTCGTTGACCTATGGTTGCATAGGCCATGCTGTACCCTGGGCGTTCTGTATCCATTCGGTGCCCGGGGAATTCGTGCGTGTATCCACACGTGCGTTTGCGGGCGTTTTCTTTGCTTGTTTTGACATCGCGGTTTCTTGCTCCCGACTGAGGGTGAACTCGTTCACCTTCAACTCGAGGAACGAGATACATGGCTGCGGTAGGAAATAAAGACCTTGTTCAGCAACTAAGAACATACTTGGGTGATGTTCATTTTGATGAGGATTTAGCTGTAATCAGCCATTACCTTTCTCTGCAGGGATCGCCTCAGGCTTTACACTACGAGTCTATTCTAAGAAAAAATGGAGTTGATTTAAATAAGCTTCCAAGTAAGGCTGAATATCTGAAAAATTTTGCGCAGTATCCTCCAAAGAGAAATCCCAAATTTTCCTTTATTGATTTGTTTGCTGGTATAGGTGGTTTTAGACTTGCGATGCAAGAGAACGGTGGAGAATGCGTCTTTACGAGTGAATGGGATTCTTCTGCGAAACAAACTTATTCTGTGAATTATGCAGACGTTCCTTTCGGTGATATAACTAAAGTTGACCCCAAAACAATTCCTGATTTTGATGTGCTAACAGGGGGATTTCCTTGTCAGCCTTTTAGCTCTATTGGAAAACGCGAAGGATTTGAGCATAAGACTCAGGGGACTTTGTTCTTCTATATCGCGAATATCGTGAAGGTTAAACAACCTAAGGCTTTCCTGTTGGAAAATGTCCCGGGACTTGTAAATCATAATGAAGGAAAAACACTTGAAGTCATCATGGAAACCTTAAAGAAGGAATTGAATTATGAGGTCTTTATTAAGGTTTTAAATAGTGCTGATTACAAGGTTCCACAAGAGCGAAAGCGCCTTTACATTGTTGGCTTTAGAAAGGATTTGAAAATTACTGATTTTGAATTTCCCAAACCTTGCGATAAGAAAATCGGTATCGGTCAGTTTGTTGAGATTGACGCGGAAGGACCTTCTATTTCAGAACATTTGCAGAAGTCGTACATCTACAAAAAGGATGATGGTCATCCAGAAATCATTGATGCAACATCAGACTTTCCTGTAAAGACCCTTTGTGCGTCGTATCATAAGATTCAGCGAATTACAGGAACCTTTGTAAGAGGTGGAAAAACAGGGCTTCGTCTTCTTACGGAAAAAGAGTGTAAAGCCATTATGGGGTATCCACAGGAATTCAAGATTCCTGTATCAAGGACTCAGATGTACCATCAGTTTGGAAACTCTGTTGCTGTTCCTGTTGTGAAGGCTATTTCCAAAAAGATTGCCGAAAAACTGGAGGGCTAATATGGCTAGTGTAAAAGATATCATTTCCAGTATTTTTAGAAAATTTGAGAATGAAGAATTGTCGCCCGAATTTATTCGTGATGAAGCAAATGAAGTTTGCGACATTCTAGGAATTTCAAGGGTTGGAGATCCGGGAAGAACCGCTCGTGAATTTGCAGAAAAGGGATATGTATCGAAATACAACGGAACATGTAAATATTCCCCTAATGCAATAAGTCAAATATTGAGAGAAGAATTTGAATCTTACGAGTATGTTTATGCCTATGCAGATTACGAAAGAAAGATGCAAATGCATAGCCAAAAGAAATTTGAGGATTTACTCGTTCAATTAAAGAAATGTATCGATGATAATCCCAATCGAAAATCACAAATACAGAAAGAAATTCTCTCGACTGAATCCTTTGAAAGGCTAAGTCTCGTTTTCCCTATAGTAGATGAAAATGAATTTATAGCAAATAAAAGTGAAGATGAAGTCATACAGAAACTTGCCGAGTGTTTAATAAAAGAACATAATGAAAAGAATACTGCGGGCTATGCATATTTTGGTTTCAAATATGGTCATCTGATAAATAAACTTGGAAAAGTTGTAGAAAAAATTGTTAGACAAGCGAAAATCATTGATTCGTCAATTTATGATACCGCAGGAACTGAAATTAGACATGGCTTAAATACTTATAACAATGTGTCAAAAGAAGGGTGTGTCGGTAAGGCTAATGTATCAGAATTTGAATTCAATTTTGCAGAAGATGATTCTGTTGATGATGATTCCTTGAAGGATCGCATTTTAGAAAAATCCTTCACCCCCTCCCAAATCATTTACTATGGTGTTCCGGGTTGTGGCAAGTCCAAGAAGATTATGGATCTACTGGATGTCGCAAAACAGAGGGGCGAAATCACGGATGAAGAAAAACAGGTTGTTCGCGTGGTGTTTCATCCGGAATATACCAACGCAGATTTTGTTGGCCAGGTGATGCCTGTAGTTAAACCTGCAGGTGGCGTGGATTATGATTTTGCGGCTGGGCCTTTTACTCGTATCTTGGCTCGCGCCTACGCCAACCCGACAAAGCCTTATTTCCTGGTCATTGAAGAAATTAATCGAGGAAATGCGGCTGCAATCTTCGGCGAAATTTTCCAACTTTTGGATCGTCATAAAAAAGGCGAAAGTGATTCTGTCGGTGGAAATTTATACACCGCTGGCTGGAGCAAGTATTTTGTGGACCATGTTGATGTGAATGGAAAAATTAGTGCTGAAATCGCAGGAACAGAATACGGTTCTGACGAAGAAAAACCAGCAGTCAACTTTACCGCAAATACGGCTATCCGTCTCCCGCCCAATCTTTCCATTTATGCGACCATGAATACTTCCGACCAGAATGTGTTCACTTTGGACAATGCCTTTAAGCGTCGCTTTGATTCGGAACTTGTTAAAAATACATTGGATGGCGAACTGCACAAGGCCCAGCGGGAAACGAAAATTGAAAATACTGACGTTACTTGGGGTATGTTCTGGGAAAATGTCAACAATCTGATTCTCGAGAAGAATACGTCCATGACCAGTTCCGAAGACAAGCGCCTTGGCGCCTACTTTATCATCGGCGAAGAAAAGACGGATGCAGCAGGCAACAAGTATTGCGAAGTTTCAAGAAAACTTTTTGGAGAAAAAGTCCTGGAATATCTTTGGGATGACGCCTTTAAGTACAAACGCAGTACTGTGTTCAAGAACGAATGCAAATCTGTGGAATCGCTGATTGAAAACTTTGAAGAAGGTGGTTTTACTGCAATATTCAAGGATGAAATTTTAGGACTGTAAAATGAGCGAAGTTCATTTCAGAGATTTTTGCAAGTTCGGCAACGGCTTGCAAAAGGAAAACGAGCAATTCGTAGGGATCAAGTTTGATGGTGGAATGCCGCAAATTTATTTTCCCCGCGAATGTTTTTCTGATACTGAAGTTTCTGATGATGAACTCCGTGAAGTTTTTTCAAACTTGATGAGAGTTCTTTCGGATCAAAGTTTAATTGCCGATGCGGAAAACTCAAACTATGCAGCCACATCTGAGTTCGAAACAAAACTGGATTTTCCTTTTCAAGAATTTTTGTATGTGCTGGATTATTATCTTTGTTTCGGCCTGTATAAGGAAACGGAAAAAATCTACAAGCAGGGCGCTCATGGGAAAATCAACTGGAGCCGAACCATAAAGCAAATTCGTCCTCAAGTTTACGAGAACGATAATGGTTGCGGTGTTGTTTATCTGAACCCCATTTCTTGCAGTAATTCTCAAAATGAAAATCAGCTGGTGACCTTAATCCATGAATTTTGCGTTGCACAAGCGCAAAGGTTAATTGGGCCTCTTTACAGCATTGAATTGTCTGTGGAACCGACTCTTGAATTTGACTACGAATTGTTTTCGGCAGTTCTCATGGAGAAAGTTTCCAAGACTTTTAATGACCGAAAACTTAGGCTGTTCAACGCCATGCAAACGATTGTAGAATTTCTGCATGGAAATTCTGTTAATGGAACCCTCAGTGAATTTTGCTTTGGTGTAACTAGTTTCGCTCCCATTTGGGAAAAAATGTTGGATCGCATTTTTGGAAATCTTCGCAATGGCGAAACGAAGGATATGTACAATCCTCATTGCGGGTGGAATGTTCGTGGCAAAGAACAAAACGCCGATGACCAGAAATTTGCTATGCGTCCGGATACAATCATGTGGCAGGGTGACAACATATTTATTGTTGACGCAAAATTCTACACTGGGGATAATCTTCCCTCATCAAGTTCCATCAGCAAGCAGATTGTGTACGGTCAGTTTGTGGAACAGAAACTGTGTGGCGGTGGACTTCGTGCTGGCGAGGTTTTCCAAGACTACGCAAGCTTTGGTGACAGAATTTTCAATGTGTTCTTGTTGCCCTACTGTTACGAAAGTTGCGAAACAAATCGCTACGAATGCCGCGAGCCTAAAATTTTGAATCAAATTCACTTTGACCCGTATAAAATGCAGTTTCTGGGCACAGCCTCTAGCGACTGGATGGACAATTCTAAACCTTACCACAAAATCGTGGGCATCCAGCTGGATGTAAAGTCCGTAATGCGGAACTACCGCCGCAACGAAATTGCTCAATTTAGATTGGCAGAGGTCGTGAAAGATTCTGTACATGCCTCGGAAAATGATTCCGATTTAAAAGCGGAATACAATGAGCCTCTCTTTGGGTGATAGGGCTGTTTTTTTTTATGCCATTGTGCAGTTTGGGTTGGCCTCGTCACGATTGCCATGGTAAGAACTTTTACCTTTACCTTGTCCGTAAGGTTTTTTAGTGCGTCAAGGGCCTGGAACTCACAAGCAGGATAAAGAAGTTTGCACATTTTTACACAAAATGCTTCTGTTTTCCCAGTGCATATTTGGAAAAACGGATATGTTGAAATATATTTAGACTGGATAAGTTTTAGCCTTAAGGAGTGTTTGATGGCTAATTTGAGTAAGGTCTTGAAAATCGTCGGTTTTATTGGTTTTGCTGCATTGTCCACCCAGGGAGTTCTAGCTCAGTCTGTGACCTGGAAGTCGGTTTGTGTAAATGCTGGTCACACCTTGCTCGCTAGCTCCGATCATTTTGAGATTTGCAAGAAGGCGAAGCACGATGACGGTTCTGCGAACAATGCTACTTTGGATGCGACTGTTGCGCAGAATGCCTTGAAGACTCTTGAAAGCATCTTTTCGGTCTATCACGATTCCATGCAGTGGATGTACCCGCAGCCCAGCAACTCCAAGGAAAAGCTGAAAAGCGTTGCCTATTTGTTTGAGGATTCCAAGATGGCGGCTCTGTATGGGGGAGCCAACACGGATGCTTGCGTCAAGTATAATGGAAAGGACGAATGTTCTCCCGGTCTTTGGCTGGGTTCGGGTTCTTTTAAGGATTTGTGGGGATTGGCTCATGAATACGCCCATGGTTTGCAGAGTGTTGCTGGTTGGATGGGAACCAATGCGTCGGCAGGCTGGATCTGCGAATCCCACGCCAATTGGATGGCACATCAGGTGAATCCTACGGATGCGCATTACTGTTCCGAGGCGTTGATCAATTTCCCGTATTTGTATTACGGTTCTACCCGCGACCGTTATTGCAACTGGCAGTTCATGGAACACCTGAAGGAAGAATTCGGTGGCGGCTGGAAGGGCGTTCAGGCTGTGAATCGTATGTGGATGAACAAGATTAACGATGGGGAAGCGGGTTACGACACTCAGACGCCTTTTGACGCCATGATCGGCGCATACGACTGGAAGTATGCGGATCTGACGGAACAGCTGGGCAAGTTCGCCATGAAGAACGCCACTCTGGAATACGCCGGAGCCAAGAAGGCTCTTTACAAGAAGACTTGGGGCGACTATGAATTTGCCACCCGCAGAACAACTGGCTACGGTGACATTTATCGCAGGCACAGTCGCGTGACCATGCTGAACGAAATTGATAGTTCTTATCAGGTGCCAAGCTACTGGGCACCGCAACGCTTTGGCTACAACCTGGTTCGCCTCTATCCGGACTCCGCAGGAAAGGTGTCCGTGAAGTTCCGCGGTATTGTTCAGGAATCCAAGCCTGCTGCATATGGCTGCTTGGGGAACGAGTCTTATTGGGAATGGGATGGACGCCAGTGGGTGTCCAAGACCCGCTGCAATCTTTCACCGGATGTAATGCCGGACCCGGGCTCCAGCTGGACTGTTGGGCTGGTGGCCGAAGGTGCCGACGGCACGCCCCGCTATAGCGAAATGAAGTCTGGCACCGCCTTCAACTTGGAAATTGAAACGAAGGCTAGCGATAAGGCCTTGTGGCTTACGGTAACGGCCACCCCGAAGGACTTGTACACCATTACTTGGGACCAGTTCTACTATACTCTTTACCGCTATCCCTACATGATACGCGTAGAAAACGGCAAGCCCGAAGGCTATGAGTCCGGCGCCTGGAAACCTGCGGGCTATAAGGCCGGCAGTGGCGATTCCGAGGGTACGGCAACCGGATTCAAGCGACATGAAAATGGCGGCGGCTGGGTTAGCACCAAGGCAAATGTGGCAGCAACTGTTTATGTGGGGCCAAACGCTGTGGTGAATGGCGGAACCATTAGCGGTAACGCCCGCATCGAGGACTTTGCCGTAGTGAACGGCGGAACCATCAGCGGTAAGGCCGTTGTCCGCGGCCGTGCTCTGGTGACTGCAGGCACCATCGGCGACAACGCCGTGTTGGAAGACGATGCCTGGCTTGTAAGCGGAAGCATTACCGGTAACGCCAAGGTGGGGGCGCTTTCTATCATCGTGAACAGCACCGTTACCGACGATGCCCAGGTGCAGGGCGTGATGTGGGCTGTTTCTGGCAAAAAACTGAGCGGTACGGCACAGCTCCGCGGAGACTTGGAAAACAACTTCAGCCAGCAGCTGACCAAGGGCGTATTCTACGGCATGGTGGATGACGGCATGCTGAACGACGCCACCTACGGTGCAAATCGCACGGTGGCCGCTGCAGAAGCAACCGCAGACTTCAGCAATGCCAAGTGGTATTCCATCGACGAAGACATCGTAACGCCAGATGTGCCGGAAACGCCTGCAGATACGGTTCCGAACTTAGTTCAAAAGATTCGCCCTGCGTCCCCTGCAATTCTCAAAAACCGTGGGCATTTTGACGCTAAGGGCCGCAACTTGAGGAATGTTAAGCATCGAATCCGCATTTTCTGATGTTTGAGCGGTCTGCTTGGGTTAATTCAAACACAAATTCTAGGCAGACTCAAGAGGCTCTTGCCACGGAAGTGAAATTATTAATGACTTGACGCAGCCACAGGTTATAAGTTACATTTGTGTAGTAATAATACAGTAGGCCAACGGGCTTACAAATTACAACTTATTTGCTAAGCGCACGTTTACGCCTAGCAGAGCTTTTTTCAAAGAGTTATATTCTGTGGAAAAAACAAGAATATCTCAACGAAATTGAAGGTCGAAGCACACCCATGAAAACAATCTGCCTATTGGCGATTATATGGATTATCACCTGCGGTATGGATTGCTGCGGAGACTGTATGGATATGGATTATGGCTGTTGGCAGGATTCCATTGATCTATATGTTCGTAGACCAGACTCCGCCGATTCTCTACGAGTAATGTTATACGTAGAAGATTCTTTATTTTTTGATGAAAATGCATCCGAATTTTATGCTGACCACCATTATATAAGCAAAGATTTTTTTGATACGATTGTCTTGAACAAAGAAATCCTATTGAGAGTCGGAGTTTATTGTAACGACAAATGGGTTTGGAGCGATAGTCTAAAGTACCGCACAAAAGCTAATGTCATCAACGATATAGGTGTTTTTCCTCCAGACAATGGGAAATTACCCGCCAGAGAAAATGTTGCCTTCAGCGGCACTGCAATAGAAACTTGCCCTGAATTGCGTTATTTCATGTTTTCAAGATGGTCAAGAAAACCTCGCTATGAACATTGCGAAGCAAGCGACTACTGATTTTTGGCTGAAACAGGCTTTGGCGCCGTAGCTTTCTAATAGCAACTAAACAATCTTTTCCCAGCAATACAACTTGGCTTGACATAGCCTGGCCAGGAACCGCATTCATAAAACAGATTTTAAATGCGTCTTCGCAGCAACGGCACCGTGTACGAATTGACTTGACACAGCTTTTATTTTAGTGTACATTTGTGTATATGAAAGAAGTTCGTCCCGAAGACAATTCCATTTTGCTGTATAAAGATGAAAACGGCAAGACAAATGTATCAGTCCGTTTTGCCGATGAAGATGTCTGGGTGACCCAGGTCCAGCTTGCAGAACTCTACGAGACGACGCAACAAAACGTTAGTCTCCATATCGACAATATTTATAAGGATGGTGAATTGCCTCGCGAGTCAACTCACAAGGATTTCTTGTTAGTTCGGCAAGAAGGCAAGCGGAATGTTCAACGCGAAATTGCACATTACAATCTCGACATTATCATTGCCATCGGCTATCGCGTGCAATCTCCTGTGGCGACTCGCTTTAGGACATGGGCCACAACGCGTCTGCACGAATTTATTCAAAAGGGTTTTGCGCTGGATGACGAACGATTGAAAAATGGCCGCAACCGCTATTTCAAGGAACTGCTCCAGCGCATTCGCGACATCCGTTCCTCCGAACGAAATTTCTATCAGCAGGTGACTGACATTTACGCCACTGCCGTAGATTATGATCCCCGTAAAAAGATAACGCTGGACTTTTTTGCAACCGTGCAGAACAAATTGCACTATGCTGTTCACGAGCATACAGCAGCGGAGCTGATTTACGAACGTGTGGATAGCGAAAAACCGTTTGTCGGCATGACAAACTTCAAGGGAAATTACGTTACTGAAGAAGATGTAAAAATTGCCAAGAATTATTTGTCAGAAAAAGAATTGCAGCGTTTGAACCTGATGGTTTCTCAGTTCCTGGATTTTGCGGAATTGCAAGCCCTAGACGAAAAGCCAATGCGCATGCAGGACTGGATAGACGCTCTGGACAACCAGATTGTCATGAGCCAGAGAAAATTACTCGAAGGCAATGGCAAAATTTCTCACGAAGACGCCATGGAAAAAGCGGAACGCGAATACAAGCTCTTCAAGCAGAAGGAACTTGCGAATTTGAAAAGCGACTTCGACAACTTTTTGGAACTCCGCGAAAAGATTGCTTCATATAATGCTTAGGAGATTCCTTTTTGTTGGTTTGATACCGACCGCGTGTTTGTAGTTCCTGATGGGCTGACGAGTATGGATTGACTTGACGAAATTACATGAATAGTGTATATTTGAGCACTGCAAATTCTTTGGCATGAATGCCTGCTGTGACATTTTTTGTACAGTGAATTTTATTACATTTGCCGCTCGTTCCGACCCTGCCAGTTCGGCTTTGTGGTTCGGGCAGCTTTTAATATTATTGAAACCTATCTATTTAGGAAGAGGCTATTATGGATTTTGCTGCTGCGATTGCTGCAGATCTCAGTTTGGAAGTATGGCGCGTTACCAAGGCGCTCGAACTTATGGACCAGGGCGGTACCGTGCCGTTCATCGCCCGTTACCGCAAGGACCAGACTGGCACCCTTAATGAAATTGAACTCCGCGATATTCAGCACCGCCGCGAATATTTGCAGGAACTTGTTGACCGCAAAGAAACTATTCTCAAGAGCATTGAAGAGCAGGGCAAGCTTACCCCGGAACTCAAGGTCCAGATTGAAACCTGCATGGACAAGACCAAGCTCGAAGATATTTATGCCCCGTATAAGCCGAAGAAGCGCACCCGCGCAACGATTGCAAAGGAACTTGGCCTGGAACCGCTCGCAGCCTTGATGGCAAAGCAGGAAGAACAGGACAACGCCCCGGAAGTTCTCGCCATGGCTTTCCTTTCTCCGGAAAATGGCCTCATGGACCCGAAGGCAGCCCTTGCCGGTGCTTGCGACATTCTTGCCGAAATCGTTGCCGACAACGCCGAATACCGCCAGTATTTGCGCGCTGCAGTGGAACGCACCGGCGTCATGGTTTCCAAGGTCAAGAAGGACTTTGAAAACCAGGAAACAAAGTTCAAGAACTACTACGACTTCTCTGAACCGGTTTCCAAGATCCCGAGCCACCGCATGCTTGCGCTCCGCCGCGGCGAAAAGGAAAAGGTGCTCCGCCTTTCTTTGGAAGTGAACGACGACGAAATGGTTTCTTACCTCAAGGGCAAGGTCATTACCGCTTCTTCCGTGTTTACTCCGTATCTTGAAAATATGTGCAAGGACGCCTGGGAACGCTTGCTCAAGCCGAGCATGGAAAGCGAAGTGCGCCTCATTTTGAAGGATGCTGCCGAAGAAGAAGCTTTCAAGGTGTTCTCCAAGAACTTGCAGGACGTTTTGCTTGCTCCGCCGGCTGGCCACAAGTCTGTGCTCGCCCTCGACCCGGGCTTCCGTACCGGTTGCAAGGTTGCCGTTCTCGATGTGAACGGCAAGTTCATGGACCACGGCATCATCAAGCCGCATGAACCTTGGAACGACAAGGCCGGTTCCATGAAGTACCTGATGGAGCTTATCGAAAAGTACAACATTGATTTGATTGCTATCGGTAATGGTACTGCTAGCCGCGAAACCGACGCATTCTGCGCTGACATGGCTATTAAGTTCGGTAGCAAGGTGCCTGCTCGCGTTATCGTGAGCGAAGCCGGCGCTTCCGTTTACTCTGCCAGCATGGCTGCAATCGAGGAATTCCCGAACGAAGATGTTACGACCCGTGGCGCAATCTCCATTGGCCGCCGTTTGCAGGACCCGCTTGCTGAACTCGTGAAGGTTGATCCGAAGTCCATTGGCGTTGGCCAGTACCAGCACGATGTGAACCAGCGCGAACTCCAGAAGCGCCTGGACGAAGTCGTGGAAAGCTGCGTGAACATGGTCGGCGTCGATGTCAATAGCGCTAGCGCTTCCTTGCTCGGTTACGTTGCTGGCCTTTCCAAGACCATTTCCGAAAACATCGTCAAGCACCGCGACGAAAACGGCGCATTCAAGACCCGCCAGGATTTGCTGAATGTCAAGGGCCTTGGTCCGAAGGCATTTGAGCAGGCTGCAGGCTTTATGCGCATTTCCGGTGCCGAAAACCCGCTCGACGATAGCGCTGTCCACCCGGAAAACTACGCCCTCGTAGAGAAGATAGCCGCAAAGGCTGGCCTCCCGGTTGCTGAACTTGTTGGCAATGCGACTGTCGTTAAGGGCATCGATGTTTCTGAGTTCCTTTCTGACGAAGTCGGTAAGAACACACTCGACGATATCATGAGCGAACTTGCAAAGCCGAGCCGCGACCCGCGTAAGGAATTCCGCTATGCAAAGTTTGACGACAAGATCCAGACCATCAACGACTTGATTACCGGTAGCTGGATGGAAGGCGTCGTGACTAACGTTGCAAACTTCGGTGCGTTTGTCGATATTGGCGTTCACCAGGACGGCCTCGTGCATGTTTCTGAAATCAGCGATACCAAGTTCGTGCAAGATGCCAAGACTGAACTTACCGTGGGTGACGTTGTTCGCGTGCGCGTTCTTGCCGTGGATGCAGCCCTCAAGCGCATCAGCCTTTCCATGAAGCGCGAATCCGTTGAAAACGGCGTGGCCGGTGCGGGTGACAATGCTCCGCGCAGCGCCCGTGGCAATGCTCCTCGTGGAGGCAAGTTCGACAACCGCCGTGACGGCAACCGCGGCCTCCAGGGCCATGCAACCATCGCTGACCTCAAGGCGAAGATTGCTGGCAATGGCAATCAGCAGGCTCAAAAGCGCCCGGCTCCGCAGGTTCAGATCGGCAAGATGAATTCCATGCTCAAGCAGATCATGAAGAAGGCAAAGTAAGGCGCTTTGCCTGCCCAATCTGGGGGCAATAGATGCAAAAAATGGCACAGGAAACTCTGAAATAGGCCTTTCTCTGTTCTCTGTTTTCTGTTCTCTGTTTTCTGTTTTACTATCTTTGCCCCCGTAAAATTTCATAATCAAGGATGATTTATGGCTGAACAACAAAGTGAATTGAAGGTTTTCTTCAAGGAAAACGGTACAAAGATCCTCGGTGCGCTCGTTCTCATCGTGGCTGTTGTTACTGGTATCACTCAGTATAAGGAACATGCAAAGGCTACCGCCCAGGCAGAAGCTGAAATGCTCGGCACTGGCATGGCTCTTACATACGCTGGTGAAGAAGCTGCCGCTCTCCAGGAACTTGAAGCAAAGATCAACTCCAATGCCTTGAAGGGCCTTTCCTTGGCAAAGGCCTCCCTCCTTGCTGGCAACATCAAGTTCCGTGCAAAGGACTACGAAGGCGCAGAAAAGCTTTTCCAGGTTGCTGCTAGCAATGCCGGTTCTGCAGATTTGATTCTTTCTGCAGCTCTCCATGGCTCTGCCGCTGTTTCCATCGAAAAGAAGGATTACGCAAAGGCTGCCGGCCAGCTTGAATCCTTCATTGGCAAGTTCGGTAAGCGCACTGGCGACCTCGAAGCCCGCTACCAGAAGGACGAAGGCGCAGACCTCGCTCCGACAGTGGCAGACGCTTACTGGAAGCTCGCTTTGGTTTACAATGCTTTGAACCAGAACGACAAGGCCAAGGCAACTGCAGAAAAGCTCTTGAAGATCTACGGTGACAAGCCGGAAGTCGTTTCCAAGGCTAACAAGTTCCTCGCTTCCATCTAATCGTTGGATTTGAGCAAATGAAGACTCCCCGGACAGGGGAGTTTTTTTGTTGTCTGGAGGGTTTGCGTGTGCTTTGGCTTTTTGTTAATGCGTTACAAAAATGTAAATGAATTGAGCGTGTTTTACAAAAATGAACATTTTTGTAGTCAAGGAATGTTTTTGTAAGTACAATTTTTTTGTGAAAGCATCATTTTTGTTAGCTAGAAACAACTCCTTTGCTAAATTCAGGCAATAGAAATATACATGAGGATTTTATGGCCGAAGATTATATCCAGGAATTGTTTGCCGAACGCATTGGTGGCAATACATTTGGCAAGGGGACCGTTCTTTACAAGTTTGAAAAGATCAAGCGCGCCCGCCGCGAAGCTGAAAAGACGCACCCTGAAACTCCAATCATCGATCTTGGCGTTGGTGAACCGGACTGGATGGCCGACAAGCTCGTTGTAGAAAAGCTTTACGAAGAAGCCAAGAAGCCAGAAAACCGTGGCTACGCCGATAACGGTATCTTGGAATTTCAGCAGGCTGCAGCCCGCTACATGAAGAATGTTTACGGAGTTGACGGCATTGATGCCGAGAGCGAAGTTTGCCATGCGATCGGTTCCAAGCCGGCGCTCGCCATGATGGCCCAGGCCTTCATTAACCCGGGTGACGTTTGCCTGATGACAGCCCCTGGCTACCCAGTGATGGCCACCATGACAAAGTGGCTCGGCGGTGAAGTGCATACGCTCCCGCTCACTGCAGAAAACAACTTTTTGCCGGATCTCGACGCTATCCCGGAAGATGTAGCAAAGCGCGCTAAGCTCCTTTACCTTTGCTACCCGAATAACCCGACAGGTGCCGTTGCCCCGCCGGAATTCTACGAAAAGGCAATCGCATTTGCCCGCAAGAACCAGCTGATTATCGTGCACGACGCTGCCTATGCGGCCCTTACGTTTGATGGCTACAAGCCGTTTAGCTTCCTCAGTATGCCGGGTGCAAAGGATGTTGGTGTTGAAATCCAGTCGCTTTCCAAGGCATTCAACATGACTGGCTGGCGTCTTGGTTTTGTTGTGGGCAACACCAAGGTCGTGAAGGCCTTCGCTTGCGTCAAGGATAACAATGACTCCGGCCAGTTCAAGGCTATCCAGCTTGCCGGTGCCGCTGCCCTCGACAATCCGCAGATTACGCTTGCTACGGCAGAAAAGTATTCCCGCCGCCATAACTTGCTCGTCGATGCCCTTGCCGCAGTTGGCTTCAAGGTTAAAAAGCCGCGCGCAAGCTTCTACCTTTACACGCAGGTTCCAAGTGGCGTAGAAGGTGGAGCTACATTTGCAAATGCAGAAGACTTTACGCAGTGGCTCATCAAGGAAAAGCAGATTTCTGCAGTGCCTTGGGACGATGTAGGTCATTTCGTTCGCTTTAGCGTGACGTTTGCTGCTGACGGCGAAGACGAAGAAATCAAGCTCATGGCAGAAATCAAGCGCCGCCTGAGCGATGTGAAGTTTATTTGGTAATAGACTTCGAAGGAAAGCTTTTGCAAAATGCTTGGAGCCTTGGGCCCCGAGCATTTTTTTTATATTGTCATTTGAAAAAATAGGATTCTTATGACATATAAACCAGAATTGCTTGCCCCGGCAGGGGACCTTGTTAGAATGCAGTATGCCCTTGCGTATGGTGCTGATGCAGTGTATGCCGGTCAGCCTGCGTTTTCTTTGCGTGCCCGTGAAAACGGTTTCAAGAACCTCGACGACATTGCAAAGGGCATTGAAATCTGCCACAAGATGGGCAGAAAGTTCTACCTCACGAGTAATGTGATTTCTCGCAATGGCAAGGTCGATAAGTTCTGCGAAACACTTGTCGAAGCGGCTAAGCTAGGCCCGGATGCTGCCATTGTTGCTGACCCCGGCGTTGTCGGCTTTTTGCTCAAGAATGTGCCGGAACTTGATGTTCATTTGAGTGTGCAGGCAAATTGCACAAACTGGCTTACGGGCAAATTTTGGACAGATCTTGGTGTAAAGCGATTGATTCTTTCCCGTGAACTTTCCATGAAGGAAGTTCTTGAAATCAAGGAACATTTGCCGGATACGGAACTTGAAGTTTTTGTGCATGGTAACATTTGCATGGCCATGTCTGGTCGCTGCATGCTCAGCAACTGGGTGGCTCATCGTGATGCTAACCAGGGCGCCTGCAACAATTCATGCCGCATGCCGTACAAGCTTTTTGCAAATCCTGAAGTGCAGGCCGACGACTACAGGGAACATGAAGGTCGCTTCTCCCTTATGCGTGCCGACAAGCCGGAACTTCCGCCGATTGACCTTGACGAAGACCGTTGGGGTACATACTTCATGAGCAGCCGCGATTTGTGCGCTCTTGAACTTATGCCGGAACTTTTGCAGGCAGAAATTGCCTCGTTCAAGGTGGAAGGTCGCACCCGCTCCGTTTACTATTTGAGCCAGGTCGTTCACGCTTACCGCTTGGCAATCGATTCCATCATGGCCGGTAACGGTGTTCCGGATTCTGCCCGTGATGCAATTTCGTTGACCGATAGCCGTGGCCGAATGCCAGGCTTTGGCAAGGGTAACTACCTGCCGCAAAACTACGAAACTACTCAGGAAAAATCTGAGGCAGGCTGCGTTGCCGGCCTTGTGCACGGTTCCGAAAACGGCTTGCTTTCTATACAAGTCAAGAATGCGTTCTCGCCGGACGACAAGGTGGATTTGCTCACCCCGAAGGGCATGCAGACGCTCAAAATCGAAAGCTTGCTCGACTTCCGTGGAGGTGCCGCAGACCGCTTGCACCCAGGCACCGAAGGCAAGGTTGCCATAGAGGGCGAATTGCCGAGCGAAGAAGACCTCAAGTACGCATTTTTAGTGCTTCGCAAGTAGCATTTTTAGTCTGTTTTTAACTTGAATTTCTAAATTTGAGCCGTTAACAAACTTTACCAAGGCAAATTTTATGATCATTTTACGTGGTTCTCCAGCTTTGTCGGAATCCCGCTTGCAAAAGTTGCTTGCCGATTTCCGTGCCGCAAACCTTCCTGTTAAATCTGTTTCTGCAGATTTCATGCACGTGGTCGATTTGGAATCGCCGCTTGCAGACGAAGAAAGCGCAGTGCTTTCCAAGGTTCTGGAATATGGCCCGAAGCGCGAAGCAAAGGCCCAGGTTGGTTCCCTGTTCGTGGTTTGCCCGCGCCCAGGTACAATTAGCCCGTGGAGTTCCAAGGCAACAGATATCGCTCACATTTGCGGTGTTAGCAAGGTTCGCCGTCTGGAACGTGCCATTGCCTACTACGTAGAATTCGAAGCTCCGGAAACTGAAGAATTTGCAAAGGTCGTTTCTGCAAAGATTCACGACCGCATGACCGAAGGCGTTTTCCGTTCCCTCGACGACTTGGGCGTTCTCTTTAACAAGGAAACACCAAAGCCGATGAACGTCGTGCCGGTTCTTACCGAAGGCCGCGAAGCACTCGTGAAGGCCGACAAGGAAATGGGCCTTGCCCTTGCTCCAGATGAAATCGATTACCTGGTCAAGAACTTTACCGCTCTCAACCGCAACCCGAGCGATGTTGAGCTTTACATGTTCGCCCAGGCAAACTCTGAACACTGCCGCCACAAGGTGTTTGGCGCAGAATGGACTATCGATGGCGAAAAGCAGGAAAAGTCCTTGTTCCAGATGATCAAGAATACTTACGAAATGCACCACACGAACATCTTCAGCGCTTACAAGGATAACGCTGCCGTGATGAAGGGTGCAACCGCTGGCCGTTACTATGCTGACCCGCGCACGAACAAGTACGATTGGCATAACGAACCGGTCCACACCTTGATGAAGGTTGAAACCCATAACCATCCGACTGCAATTTCTCCGTTCCCGGGTGCTGCTACTGGCTCCGGTGGTGAAATCCGCGACGAAGGTGCAACTGGTAAGGGTTCTAAGCCAAAGGCAGGTCTCACTGGCTTTAGCGTTTCTAACCTCAAGATCCCTGGCGCAGTCCAGCCTTGGGAAAAGGACTTTGGCAAGCCGGCCCGTATTTCTAGCCCGCTCGAAATCATGATCGACGGTCCGCTTGGTGGCGCTGCATTTAACAACGAATTTGGTCGTCCAAATATTCTCGGTTACTTCCGTACTTTTGAACAGGAAGTAGATGCCGCCAATACGGAATCGGGCAAGGAAGTCCGAGGTTACCACAAGCCGATTATGCTTGCCGGTGGCCTTGGCAACATCAAGGAAGACCACATTGAAAAGGGCCACATAGACCCGGGTGACCACCTTGTTGTTCTTGGCGGTCCTGCAATGCTTATCGGCCTTGGTGGCGGTGCAGCAAGTTCCGTGAACAACGGTGCCGGTTCTGAATCCCTTGACTTTGCTTCTGTGCAGCGTGGCAACCCAGAAATGGAACGCCGCTGCCAGGAAGTTATCGACCGTTGCTGGGCGATGGACGACGAAAACCCGATTAGCTTTATCCACGACGTTGGCGCCGGTGGACTTTCCAACGCATTCCCGGAACTTGTTCATGACGGTGGCCTTGGCGGTAAGTTTGAACTCCGCAATGTTCCTAACGATGAACCGGGCATGAGCCCGATGGAAATCTGGAGTAACGAATCCCAGGAACGTTATGTTATCGCTGTTGCTGGTAACAAGCTCGACGTGTTCGACGCTATCTGTAAGCGTGAACGTTGCCCGTATGCAGTGATTGGTGAAGCTATCCCGGAAAATCATTTGACCCTTACCGATAGCCATTTCGATAACAAGCCTATCGACATGCCGCTTGACGTTTTGCTTGGCAAGCCGCCTCGCATGATCCGTAACGAAAAGTCCATCAAGCGTCCGGTGAACTCTGCAACAATTCCTGCTGGCGAAGGCATCAAGGAAGTTGCTCACCGCGTTCTTGCAAACCCGTCCGTTGCAGATAAGACATTCCTTATTTCCATTGGTGACCGTAGCGTTACCGGTATGATTTGCCGTGACCAGATGGTTGGCCCGTGGCAGGTCCCTGTTGCTGACTGCGCCGTGACAAGTTCTACCCTCGATACTTTCGAAGGTGAAGCAATGTCTATGGGTGAACGCGCCCCGATTGCAATTCTTAACCCGGCTGCAAGCTCCCGCATGGCTGTTGCTGAATCCCTTACAAACCTTGCAGCGGCTTACGTTCCAGACATGGGTCGTGTAAACCTTTCTGCAAACTGGATGGCAACTCCGAACTATGCTGGCGACGGTGCTGACCTTTATGCAGCTGTCAAGGCAATCGGTATGGAACTTTGCCCGGAACTTGGCATTACGATTCCGGTCGGCAAGGACTCCATGAGTATGCGTTCCGTTTGGAGCGACGCTCAGGGCGAACACAGCGTTACCGCTCCGATTTCCCTTGTAATCAGTGCATTTGCTCCTTGCGGCGATGTTCGCAAGACTCTTACCCCGCAGCTTTTGCAGAAGAAGGATTCCAAGCTCTTGCTTGTTGACCTTGGCCATGGCAAGAACCGCATGGGCGCATCCATTGCTGCCCAGGTTTACTGCAACATGGGCGATGCCGCTCCAGATGTAGAAAGCGCAAAGGAACTCCGCGCATTCTTCGAAACAATCCAGAAGTTGAATGCCGCAGGCAAGATCATGGCTTACCATGACAAGAGCGATGGCGGTCTCTATACGACCGTTGCAGAAATGGCATTCGCTGGCCACGTCGGTGTAACTCTCGATCTTTCTAGCCTCAAGGGTGCAGAACTCGACGTTCTCTTTAACGAAGAACTCGGCGCTGTTCTCCAGGTTGCTGGTTCAGACGTTGCTGCTGTCAAGGCTGCATTTGCGGAAGCTGGCCTCGGCGAACTCGTTGCAGAAATCGGTACACTCAATGAACAGTACAGCCTCGTTATTGGCGACTACTGTGAAAACCTTAGCGACATTCGTGCAATCTGGTCCGATACAACTCGCCGCATTGCTGCTCTCCGCGACAATCCGGATTGTGCAGAAAGCGAATACAAGCTTAAGCTTGAACAGGACGATCCGGGTGTTAGCCCGAAGGTTACCTTCGACGTTGCTGCAAGTGCAAAGGTCGTTAAGGACTTTGCTAGCCGCCCGAAAATGGCGATTCTCCGTGAACAGGGCGTTAACGGTGAAGTGGAAATGGCTGCAGCATTTGACAAGGCCGGCTTTGAATCCATCGACGTTCACATGACCGACGTTTTGAGCGGCCGCGTAAGCCTCAAGGACTTCCAGGGCCTCGTTGCTTGCGGTGGCTTTAGCTACGGTGACGTTCTTGGCGCTGGCGAAGGCTGGGCAAAGAGCATTCTCTTTAACAAGAAGGCTCGCGCAGAATTCGAAGAATTCTTCAACCGCAAGAATACATTCACACTCGGCGTTTGCAACGGCTGCCAGATGGTAAGCAACCTCAAGGATTTGATCCCAGGCGCTAAGCATTGGCCGCGCTTTGTGCAGAACGTTTCTGAACGCTTCGAAGCTCGTTTTGCAAGCCTCAAGGTCGAAGAAACTCCGTCTGTGCTTCTCAAGGGCATGGCTGGCTCTGTTCTCCCGATTGCTGTTGCACATGGCGAAGGTCGTGCAGAATTTGCTGACCGTACCGCTGCAGAAAACTGCCTGAACACAGGCCTTGTTTCATTGCGCTACGTTGACGGTCACCATGACTACACAGAACGCTACCCGCTCAACCCGAATGGTTCTCCGTTCGGCATCACTGGCCTTACAAGCGAAGATGGCCGCGCACTCATCATGATGCCGCATCCGGAACGCGTGTTCCGTACCTGCCAGTATTCTTGGCACCCGGCAGAATGGGGCGAAGATGGCCCATGGATGCAGCTGTTCCGCAACGGCCGTATCTTTGTAGGGTAAGAGGTTTCTCTAAAAAAATCCGCTTCCTGTTTTTGCAGGGGCGGATTTTTTTTATGCCGAAGGCGATGCTTCGCACATGGCTGAAGCTAACTTTTTAAATTTGCAACTGAATAAGGATTTTTTATGGAAACGATTACGATTCAATATCTCGATGAAAGCATCCCGCGCCTTGAAGCCATTGGCGGCTTTGGAAAGTCTGACTGGATCGACTTGCGCACTGCAGAAACAGTGACCTTGAAAAAAGGCGAATTCAGGCTAATTCACCTGGGCGTTGCCATGAAACTCCCGGAAGGTTACGAGGCTCACATTGCTCCGCGCAGTTCCACGTTCAAGAACTGGAAAATTCTGCAGCCAAATTCAGTCGGCGTTGTTGACAATTCCTACTGCGGCCCGAACGATTGGTGGCGTATGCCTGTGTATGCAACGGAAGATGTTGTGATTGAAAAGGGGAGCCGCATTGCTCAGTTCCGCATTATGCAAAAGCAGCCGGAACTCAACTTTGTCGAAGGAACCTTGAGTGGCGCTGACCGTGGCGGCTTTGGTAGCACGGGCATGAAGTAGAATTACTAAATTTCGTTTGCAATGCGTCGTTTTAGTTTTTTGATAGTTGTGTTTGCCATTTTCGGGGCGGTGTTCGCCTTTGCTGGCGCACGCTTTGAAAACGATGCCCCAAAGGTTACTCCGCGCGAAACCGATGCTGCCCGCTATGCATTTTTCATTCCAGGGTTGATGCAGCGTACCTACGATGTATCTGGGCAAAAGTCAGAATGGCTGCTTGGCACGTCCATGCTCGGCGAGCCAGCGCTTGACCGCATTAGCGTTGGAATTTCTTCGCCGGAGCGCCGCTTCCCGGCAAAGAACGCAGGCATTTTTACAACACGCCTGAGCTACGATGAATTTCACCCGGGCTTGAACGGTGAAAACGGCATTTTGCGTGAAGACGAGACGCTAGTGCCGCTCGACACACCGGTTACCGAAATCGCATGGGAACGCGGCACGTTCGACGGCAATGCGTTCCGCCTCGATTTTCGCCGCCAGCTTGTGGATTCTTTGCGCCTGGATCTAGGGCTTTCTAGCCACAGCAACAAGGAATCGGGCGACTATGTTTACAGTGCAGTGGCGCACCAGCCGTATTTTGCTCTTGGCCGAGATTCGTCGCAGGTGCCTTTTGGCGGCCGCAATATTTCCATGAATTCCATGCACATTCGCCCGACGGTCACATGGCTGTTCGGTGCCGGCGAATTGATGCTCCGTGCAAATTTCATTTTCTTTGAACATTACGATGCTCCGCGCTATTTGGCCGTGCAGGATACTGCCGACTATTCGCTCTATTATTACCCGCAGGGCCTTTATAAAACAGAAGTGGATGGGCAGAGTTACGAGGCAAAGCTTGCGTTGCACCCCATCAAGAACTTGACTTTTGGCACTTCCATTGCAATGGGCTCTTACGAAATGTCGTACGATAGCCTGCCGAAGATGATTGACAAGATAAAGGATACTGTAGTAGAATACACAAACATCCTTGGCGAAATTTTGGATAGTACCCGACAAGATACGGTCTGGCATACTGACGAAGCGTCAAAAAAATATGAAACTTATTCCGGAACGGTGTTTGCAAAATACGCTACAATCTTGAACCCATCCCTCTATTTTGAATATGAATTTTTGGAACTTGATTCCAAATATGAGCAAGATAGGGAAGTTGGCTACATGGAACTTGGCGATAAATTTGGACCGGTTGCTTTCCGCATGCTGTATGGCTACCAGCGCAACAGTTCTACCATTGACTCTGTTGACTTGGAGCCGACTTATGCGGCTGAATTGAATATAGACTTGCCGTTCCATTTGCGCCTGCTCGGTAACTTTAGGCATGACACCCGCTTCCCTGAAGCAGAAGAACTTCGCCTGATCGACCGTGGCCGCCATGTGTACCCGAATAGGGATTTGAAGCCGGAATCCCATACGCGTGGCTCTGCAGAATTGCAGTGGCGCGGTGGAGGCGTATTTTATGGCTTGGGTATGAGCCGAGAGGTAATCGATGGTGCTATCAAGCAGCGCTGGGTGGCTAATAGCGGCCTAGATGATCCTGAAGAAGCCTTTAAACTTGTAAACTTGAAAGAAATTTCGTCATACGACTGGGTCGCTCGCCTGGGCTTTTCGCTTGGCAATTGGTCGTTTTATGGGGAGCGCGGGCAAAATATAGAGCGAACCTTGAATAGCGGGGCTAAAATTAGGATTCTGGACACCCCGAATTTGTATTACAAGGGCTCGATTGTCTGGTCGGACCGCTTTGTGCAAAATCGTTTAGGCGTGCAGGTTCGCTTTGATTACCAGTGGTTTGGCAACCGCTACGATTGCGTATTTGTTCAGGATTCCTTGATGCGCTTTGTTGAAGAATCCAGAATTTATTCGGAAGGTTGGCACGAAGATATTTTTGAAGATGATGATTCGCACCTTGCCATTGTGCGCTTGAACAAATATCTGGCGCTAGACTTTGAAGCTCGCATGAATATCTTGAACTTCGATTTGTATACGAGAATTGAAAATCTGAACCATTCTCAATACATGCCGGCGGGCGGCTACACTCCGGAGGGGCTTCGGTTCCTGTATGGTATAGTCTGGTCGTTTAGGAATTAAGGGCGTTGTCTAAAGACTACGGTTAAATATTTTACCTCTACCTTTTTTTGAAAATTCAATCTAATTTATAGTTTAGGAAAAAAGAATGGGAGCGAAACTTGCTCTTGTCTTTTATAAAGGGATTGGATTTATGAAAAAATTTTGTTTTGCAGCCTCTTTGCTTTGTGCATTTGGCCTTGCCAGCGCGACTCGCCAAATGGAAGCTCTCGATCGCGGCCTGGTTGCTGTAAAAACGGCAGAAGGCGTTTATTTGAGCTGGCGCGTGCTTGGTACCGACGGCAACTCTACGGGTTTTAATCTGTATCGCGACGGAGCCAAAATTGCAAGCTTCGACGGCAAGGCTGCAAGCAACTATGTCGATAAATCTGGTACGACATCTAGCAAGTATTATGTCAAGCCGGTTGTGAATGGCGTAGAAAAGGAATCCGACAAGACCGTTTCCGTTTGGGGTTCCCAGCAGTTGGTTATCAACCTGGATCGCCCAACGGCTAGTGGCTGCACCTATAGTCCAAACGATATTGCGGTAGGCGATTTGGATGGCGATGGCGAATACGAACTTGTTCTCAAGTGGGATCCGGATAATTCCAAGGATAATTCACAGAAGGGCAAGACGGGCAATGTTTTTGTGGACGCCTACAAGTTCAATGGCAAAAAGCTTTGGCGCCTTGATCTTGGCGTAAACATTCGCGCCGGTGCGCATTACACGCAAATTCTCGTTGGCGATTACGACAGCGATGGCAAGGCCGAAGTAGCCATGAAGACTGCCCCTGGCACGAAGGACGCCAGCGGAAAGTACATTAGCAAGGGTGCCGCTGCCGGCGAAACCAATCACGGCACTGACTACCGAAATTCCAATGGCTATGTTTTAAGCGGCAATGAATACTTGACTCTTTTCAATGGCGAAACCGGCCTTGAAATGGCGACCGTAAATTTCAACCCGGCTCGCGGTACCGTGAGCAGCTGGGGTGACAGCTATGGGAATCGAGTAGATCGCTTTCTTGCAACAAACGCCTACCTTGACGGCCAAAAGCCGAGCATGGTGTTCCAGCGTGGTTACTACACCCGCATGGCAGTGACTGCATACGATTGGGATGGAACAACGCTTTCTCAGCGCTGGTATTACAATGCCGCTACCAAGGGCAAGGAATGTTATGGTCAGGGTAACCATAATCTCTCTGCCGGTGACGTCGATGGCGATGGCTTCGATGAAATCATAGAAGGAGCATGCGCCATTGATCACAATGGCAAGTTTATGTACAGTATCGGAAAGGGCCACGGCGATGCAATTCACTTTGGCGACCTTGACCCGGATCACGAAGGCCTTGAAGTTTGGGAAGTCCATGAAGACAAACCTTATGGCTATGATTTGCACGATGCACGCACTGGTGCCATTTTGTGGAGCGCAACCAGCGATGCCGACAATGGCCGTGGCCTTGCTGCCGATGTTGATAGCACAAGTCGTGGCTATGAAATGTGGAGTACTGCAAACGGCAATGTCTATTCAGCTACCGGCAAGGTTCTTGGCAGCCGCTACTCCGTAAATTTCCGTGTGTACTGGGACGGCGACCTTCAAGATGAACTTCTTGACGGAAACAAGATCAGCAAGTGGAATTACACTTCCAAGAAATTTGGAGACTTGGTCACATTGACCGGCAATAGCTGCAATTCGACCAAGGCTACGCCAAACTTTAGCGGAGACCTCTTTGGCGATTGGCGCGAAGAAATCATTCTTCATGATGGAGCGTCCAAACTCTATGTCTATACAACGACCATTCCGACGAAACACCGCCTTTATACTCTTGCACACGATCCCATCTACCGCAATGGCATGAGTTGGCAGAATACAGCCTATAACCAGCCGCCGCATCTTGGCTTTTGGCTTGGAGCAGGTGCCGACAAGGCTCCGACTCCAGACATTATGCTTGTCGGTGGCGAAGTCGGTCCGAAGATTCCTGCAATTCAAAAGCAGGGCGCAGGTTCTAGCTTCCAGACCATCATGCTGGGGGATGCCATTGTGGAATACGCCTTTGGCTACTCCAATTGCGATGGACTCACTATTACTGGCTTACCGGCTGGCGTGACTGCAACTCAGGATGCGGCAAACTCCCGCTATGTTATCAAGGGAACGCCGACAAAGGCAGGTTCCTACGACATTTCCATTACCACGAAGGGCGGCAGCACCGAAGTGGCACCTGCAACGCGCAATGCAAACATTACCATTCTTGCCGAAGCTAAAATTGAAAACGCTTCCGTAGAAATCAAGTCTTCCGTTGAAGCCGGTATTCCGACCGACGGTATTGGAGTTTGCGAAACTACAAATGCAGGCTTTGTTGGCGAATGCTATTTCAACTTTGACAACCTTGTTACAAGCTATGGCATTTGGAACTTGTATTCCAAGGAGGCGCACGAAAGCGTAACGCTAGTGCTACGCTATGCCCACGGCAAAACGGACATTCGCAAAATGGAACTCTTTGTAAATGATGCAAGCTATGGCGTTGCCACGTTCCCGCCGACAGCAAATTGGACTACTTGGGATTCCGTAGCCATCAAGGTAGATCTTGTAAAGGGAATGAATGTTCTTAAACTGCAGTCCGTTTCTACTGAAGGTGGCCCAAATGTCGATCAGTTGCAGTTTGATGTTTCGGGCATTGCGCTCGCGGCAGACTCAAGCATTGTAAATGAAACTAACGATTCTCTTGATGAATCTGAGGAAACTTCAACAGAAGGCTCAGACGATGACGACGATGGTGCAGAAACCGATTTCGTTCACAATGAGAAAATCGCTCGTGGAATTCATTTGAATTTTGTTGATAAGACGATCGTAGTCCGCAAAGCCGGTATTGTAAATGTTGCCTTCTTTGATCTTCGTGGCAAGCTCGTTGCGAACTATGCTAGCCGAGTAGATGCTGGAGCAACATCCATGGCCGAAACTATGGCTAACTTGAAAAATGGTTTGTACTATGTGCGCGTAAAGTTCAATGGCAGAATGCTAGAAAACGGCACTCGCGTAAAAATCATGAGGTAGTATTTGCTTTAAGAGCAGCGCAGTATCTGGCCAGCGCGAATGCGGTCGCTGCGGAGCCCGTTCAGCTTCTTGATCTTTGACACTGTCGTCCCGTATTTGCGGGCAATGCCGCCGAGCGTGTCGCCTCGGCGCACCTTGTAAATGCGGTGCTTTGAAAGCTCTTTCTGGATTTCGTTGTGGTCTGCATTTGCAACTTGCAAATCGTAGTTGCCTGCGTTTTCTTGCAGGCCGCCGTTTTCAAAGTTGAATACCTTGGTCGGGTCGATGTTGATTTGCCCGTAGCGAATTTCAAAGTGCAGGTGCGAACCTGTGGAACGGCCCGTATTCCCGCCCAGGCCAATGAGTTCGCCCGCTTCCACCACATCGCCAACCTTTTTCAAACGTTTGGAAAGGTGCCCGTAAACAGTGATTGTCCCGTTGTCGTGCAGCACCTTCAAATAGTGGCCGTAGCCGCGGCGTTCATACTGTGATGTTATAACCTTGCCTGGGAACGCCGCGACTATGGAATCGCCCTTATAGACTTTCACGTCAACGCCACGGTGCAGGCGGTATTTGCGGATTCCGTAGGGCGAGGTAATGCGGACGGGGTTCACGGTCGGCAGCGCTCCGTTAGAAAAATCGAGGGATGCGACGGCTGCGTTCGCAATGCTATCGACTGCGGCGGAATCCGCTTCGGCAAGTTCTTCGGCTTCTTCATTTTCTTCAGATTCGCTGTCTTCGTTTTCAGCAACTTCCTCGCCATCTTCGCTTGCCTCTTCTGGCTCGGAATCGTTTTGCACTTCGCCAGCTTCGGCCATCTTTTCGTTTTCTATGGAGTCTGCAGCGGCTTCTGCCACCTCTGCAGAATCAACCTTTGCGGGTTCTTCTACTTTTGCAAGTTCGGAATCGAGAGTCTCGTAAGCCACGGCGGCGCGAGCGCGCACCATGTCTCCGCTAACTTCGTTATCTGCAAAAACAATTGCGCTTGCGCAAAGGAAAACTGTAAAATAGCGCTTGAACATCGCGTGCAAGTTTAGAAAAAATGGAACATTACTTAAATGTTGCAGCCGCGATAGATGCCCGAATGGGTTCGAAGCGGAACGCAGTTGACGCTTTGAACTGAAAAATTGCTCGTGAACGTAGTGAACTGATGAGCAATTTTATACAGCGATAGCGCGAATAGCTGCCCTTTTGCCAGATACAAGAGAAAGTGATTTTTAATTCTGAATTCTGCATTTTTAATTATTCTAAATTTGCGTGCGTCAGGGCCTATCATCCAGGTAGGTTCCTAGTCCGGCCAAAGGAAATGCTTTAACGCTAGGCCGAAAAAGGATTATTTATGGCAAAGAAAGTTCAGGATGCCCTCAAGGACATCATCTCCCTCTGCAAGCGCCGTGGTTTTATTTTCCCGGGTTCTGAAATTTATGATGGTCTCGCAAATACTTGGGACTACGGTCCGTATGGCGTAGAACTCAAGCGCAACATCAAGAACCTCTGGTGGAAGAAGTTCGTTAGCTCCCGTAAGGATGTTTTGGGCCTCGATAGCTCTATCCTCCTCAACCCGCGCGTTTGGAAGGCTTCTGGCCATGTCGGCAACTTCAGCGACCCGCTCGTTGACTGCCTTGCTTGCCACGAACGTTTCCGTGCCGACCACCTGCTCGAAGAAAAGCTTGGCGACGGCTGCTGCGCTGGTAAGAACTTTGACGAAATTGCACAGCTCATGATCGACAACAAGATCGAATGCCCGAGCTGCGGCAAGACCGAATTTACAAAGCCGCGCGCTTTCAACCTTATGTTCCAGACCGAAATCGGCGTTATCGAAGGCGAAGGCAACAAGGTTTACCTCCGTCCAGAAACTGCTCAGGGTATCTTCGTTGACTTCAAGAACATCGTTGACAACGTTCGCCCACGCATTCCGTTCGGTGTCGGCCAGATCGGTAAGAGCTTCCGTAACGAAATTACTCCGGGTAACTTCATCTTCCGTACCCGCGAATTCGAACAGATGGAACTCGAATTCTTCTGCGAACCGGGTACAGAACTTGAATGGTACGATTTCTGGCGCAAGTATTGCTTCAACTGGCTCATCAAGGACCTGGGCGTGAACGAAAGCAAGCTCCGTCTCCGCGAACATGCCAAGGAAGAACTCAGCCACTACAGTAATGGTACCACCGACGTCGAATACGAATTCCCGTTCGGTTGGGGCGAACTCTGGGGCATTGCAAGCCGTACAAACTTCGACTTGACTGCTCACCAGAACGAATCCAAGGTCAAGCAGGAATACATTGACCCGGTCCAGAACAAGCGCTATGTGCCTTACGTTGTGGAACCGTCCCTCGGTGTAGAACGCTTGCTCCTCGTGCTCCTTTGCGATGCTTACGAAGTTGAAAAGCTCGAAAACGACGAACGTACCGTTCTCCACTTCGACCCGAAGGTTGCTCCTGTCAAGGTTGCTGTTCTCCCGCTCGTTAAGAAGGGCCAGGTCAAGGCCAAGGCCGAAGAACTTTACGAACAGCTTCTCCAGCGCTGGAACGTGGAATACGACGAAACCCAGTCCATCGGTAAGCGTTACCGCCGTCAGGACGAACTTGGCACACCGTTCTGCGTAACTGTTGACTTCGACACTGTTGGCGAAGGCGAAAGCGACCCGGCAAAGCTCGGTTATGTCACTGTTCGTGAACGCGATTCCATGAAGCAGGAACTCGTTAAGATCGACGAACTCGAAGCATACCTCGCTGCAAAGCTTGGTTGCTAAAGAGACGCAGAGGAAAGGGCATTCCCTTTCCTCTGGACTCCTATCCCTTTATTGCAAAGCTCGGTTGCTAAGAGGTATGAGGTCGGGCTTCGCCCTAGAGGCGCGAGGTCGCGACTTTGTCGCTCTGAGGTTATAGTCAGAGCTTCGCTCTAGAACCTAAAAAGGTCACTCCCGATGTTTTTTTTGGGGGGTGGCCTTTTTTGCGTTTTTGAGTGTATATTTACACTATCTATTAATGAATGTGGCGTACTGAATGATAGGCAGAAAGATGAACAATTTTTTATTGATTGCAATCGTTCTGGAGACCGGATGAACGCAGAGAAAATAAAGAATGAATGTTCAATTTGATTTGTTTGGCAGAGTTACGAAAGTTCCTGAAACGGAAGGTGTCAAGTATACTGGGTCGAAATTAAAAATTTTGCCATATATTTTGGAAATGGTCTCAAAACTCCAGGTTTCTTCAGCCTTGGATGCTTTTTGTGGTACATCGCGCGTAGCGCAGGCTTTTGCACAAGTTGGCTACAATACTACTGCAAATGACATTTCTGATTGGTCCAAGGTATTCGCGACATGCTACTTGTTGTCCAAAAAACAGGATTCGTTCTATAAACCGTTTATTGATGAATTGAACTCTTTGGAAGGATACGAAGGCTGGTTTTCGGAACATTATGGTGGAGCAGGGGAAGACGGCAAAAGGCCTTTCCAATTGAAAAATACAAAGCGATTGGATGCTATCAGAGATAAAATTGAGACTTATGGTCTAGACTGGGAAGATAAATGTGTTTTGTTGACAAGTCTGATTTTGGCTTTAGATTCCGTTGACAACACACTGGGGCATTACGCCGCGTATCTTTCGAAATGGTCCCCCCGCTCCTATAACGACATGTTGCTTAGGTTGCCCAAGCGATTTCCTTTGACTTCAAGTAATAAGGTCATTCAGGGAGACGTGTTCGATGCAGTAAAAGAATATCACGATTTGGTTTATTTGGATCCGCCTTATGGTTCCAATAATGAAAAAATGCCACCAAGTCGTGTTCGGTATGTTGCGTATTACCACATATGGAAAACAGTAGTTTTAAATGATAAACCTAAGGTTTTTGGAAAAGCCAATCGCAGGGATGATACGAGAGATCTTGTTTCGCCTTCTGTGTTTGAGGAATTCCGAAAAGATGAGAATGGCCACTTTATTGCAATGCAGGCAATTAAGAAATTGATTGACCAGACAAATGCCCGTTATATTCTTTTGTCGTATGGCTCTGGGGGGCGTGCTACAAAAGATGAACTCAACGATATCTTGAATTCGAATGGAAACGTCATTGCCATGCGAGAAATTGACTACAAAAAAAATGTTATGAGCAATATGCGTTGGACCAATGAGTGGATAAATTCTGACGGAAAGTACAAGGAGTATTTATTTCTTTTAGAAAAAAAGTAAGCAGCACAGCACCATCGTCTGTGTCGTTATCAACCAACTCGGAAAAAAAATGATTAATTTAAATCCCTTCTTCAAATCCATCATCGACCAGGATGATACGGCAATCGTTATCTGCAACCTGGAACACGAAATCATCTACATGAACCCGAAGGCTTGCGAGGCGCAAGCCAAGCGTGGGGGTGCCGCTCTTATCGGTCGCAACCTGCTGAAGTGCCACAGCCCGGAATCCCAGGAGAAGATCATCAAGGTGGTGGCTTGGTTCCAGGCGGACAAGACCCACAACTGGGTTCACACGTTCTTCAACGAAAAGCAGAACAAAGACGGCTACATGATCGCCCTCCGCGACGAAAACGGCGAGCTCATCGGCTACTACGAAAAACACGAATTCCGCACTCAAGACACCACGCCTTTCTACAACATGGAAGATTAACTTCCTGTTTTCTATCTTCTGTATTCTTTTTTTTGTATATTCAAAATCATGAAAAAGTTTTCGATGATTCTTACTCTTGGTGCCGTGGCTGCGTTTGCCGCGGGCAACCCGAAGTTTACTCCAGAAGTATATAAGTTCACGGGCGTGAACCAGGGCGAAGTCAAGCACATTGTTTTGCAGGGTAAAAACCTTGGCGATGCAATGAAGCTTGAAACTGTAATGAGCCAGGGCACTGGCGGTACGAACTTCAAATTCCCGAAAGAAATTGCTGCTGGCGCCGCTTTCACTGTCGAGTTCGATTTGAACACTGAATATATGGAAGGCCCAGTGCAAGAAAACATCATTCTTGTGGAAGAAGGCGGCAAGCCGTATATGACTCATGTCGAAGGAGTCGTTACTCCGGAACTTATGTTCAGTGAAAAGCTTCTGGACGCTGGCTATTACAAGGAAGGCGAGAAGCGTGCCTGGGAATTTTACGTGTGGTCGCCAGATGGCAAAACACGCCCGCAAATCAAGCTTCGCGACGACGCCAAGGAATTCAAGGCTTTGTTCAAGGATGTAATGCTGAATGTCGATAAAATCGACCAGGTCAAGGAAGGAGGCAAGGTGCCTGGAGTCAAGGTTTCTCTTGCAACGCTTGGCATTACGCGCGAAGGCATGAACCCGAACCAAAAGAGCATTCGCCGAATCGTTGGTTTTGAAAGCGCCAAGAACAAGAACGCCAAAACCGAAATCTTGATAATCGGCTATTGGAAATAAGTGACGCAAGGGGTGAACCCCTTGGAACCCCCGCTTTAACCCAGAATCATTGGAATGCAGTGGTAGCCGGCAGCTAGCAGTAGCCCGGCGTAAAGGCCGCCGAGCATGTCGTCTGCCATGACGCCCCAACCTTCGGGGAACTTTTCAAAGCGATGGATGCCGAGCGGCTTTGTTATATCGAAAAGTCTAAACAATGCAAACGCAACGAGCACGACCCAGACATTTTCTACGATGAATGCGGTCGGTACAAAGGCGAGGGCAAGCCATTGCCCTGCAACTTCGTCAATCACGATCCAGCCCGGGTCTTCGGTGCCACAGTCGCGCATGGCCTTGTTCACGAACGGGATTGCTGCGAAGAATACGATGACGCTTGCCACCAAAAAGCTTGGGTTGAACCACGAAACGCATGGAATGTTGTTGCCGAAGAAAATTGCCATGGGGTAGGCGCAGAGCGCCGCGGCAAGGCTTCCCCAGGTGCCGGGCATTTTCGGGAGTGTGCCGGAACCAAGGAATGTCGAGACAAGCGCAGAAATTCTGTCGGTCTTACGCCATTCGTGAGGAACTTTTTTCTTTTTGTATTTAGCCTTGACTTCTTCGTTCATCATCGTAAAATAAACCTCTACTCAGCAACCCATCCGTCGGGGGCGTTCGCCTCTTCCTCTTTTTTGGCCTCTCGTTTTTCCTTCCACTTTGCAAATTCCTTCACGAGTTCTTCGCGGAGCGCTTCCATGCCAATGTTTTCGAGTGCGCTAATCTGCAATGCGTTCGGGTAGTTTATGCGGAGTTCGTCGCGCTTGGTTTCTTCGGCGGCTTCTGCCTTGTTGAAAACCGTGATGCGCGGCGTTGCTTCGTCAATGATGTCGCTCAATGTTTTTTGCGTGACTTCAAGGTGTTCCTTGTAGTCGGGGGCGCTTGCGTCAACGACTTCTAGAATGCAGTTTGCGTGGGCCGCAATGCCGAGCGTGCTCTTGAATGTTTCCACGAGGTTGTGCGGAAGCTTGCGAATGAACCCGACGGTGTCAGAGAGAATGATGCTTTCGCCGTCGCCAATGTAGAGTTTGCGCGTCGTGGAATCGAGCGTGGCAAACAGCTTGTCTTCGGCATAGACATTTGCGCCGGTCAAGCGGTTGGTCAGCGTGCTCTTGCCTGCGTTCGTGTAGCCCACGATACCTACATGGAATGTGTCGTAGCGTTTTTCTGCAGTGCGGTCGCGAGCGTCTTCGATTTTCTTGAGCTTCTTTTTCAAGTCACGGATTCGTGCGTTGATCAAACGGCGGTCCGTTTCGAGCTGCGTTTCGCCAGGGCCCTTTGTGCCAATGCCGCCGTTGTGCTGGCGGCAAAGGTGCGTCCACATGCCTGTAAGGCGGGGCATCAAGTATTGCAGCTGTGCAATTTCTACCATCAGTCGGCTTTCTGCTGTCACTGCATGCTTTGCAAAAATATCAAGAATGAGGCCTGTTCTGTCGAGAACCTTAATGCCTGGCAGGCGGCTTTCCAGATTGCGAACCTGGCTGCCAGAAAGGTCGTCGTCAAAAACGACCATCTTGGCGTCTTGCGCTTCGAGCGCGGCCTTGATCTCTGCAACCTTGCCTTCGCCAATGAGCGTTGCCGGGTTGAACGCCTGTACGCGTTGCAAAAAAGTGCCAACGACTTTTGCGCCCGCAGTATCAGCCAGGCGCTCAAGTTCGTTCAAGTGCTCGGTGGCAAGCCACGGCATTACTTTTGGCGTAGCTATACCGACGAGTATGCAGCGTTCCGTTTCTTTTTTATTCTCGACAGGAGATTTCATAAATTAGGGGCGGTATGCAAGTTATTTGTTTTGCTCTGCAGCTTGGTTGCCTGCACTGGGTTCCTTCTTTTCGCCGTCGTTGCTAGAAACCTTTTCAAACCAATAGTCTTCGCTATTGATGCTGCTTGATTTAAAAAGCTTGTCAAAGTCGATTTCTTCTGGCATAATGTTGTCCCGTAAAAAGAGATTAGTCTGCCTGCAATAGCAAGCCCTTGAGGTACTGACCTTCCGGGAACGCAAGGTTTACCGGGTGGTCGGCCGGCTGGCCAAAGCGTTCGATGATCTGCATTTCGCGCTGGGCATCTGCTGCAGCATCTGCGACAACTTTCTGGAACAGGTCCATGCCCATGAGGCCACTGCAGCTGAATGTTGCAAGAATGCCGCCTGGTGCAAGCAGCTTGATGGCGAGCAGGTTGATGTCTTTGTAACCGCGAGCGCCCTTGTCCAAGTGATCCTTCGCTTCTACGAACTTTGGCGGGTCAAGAACGATCATGTCGAAAGTTTCGCCCTTGTCGCGGCACTTGCGCAAGTATTGGAACACATCTGCTTCAGTGTGCGTGACATGCGCTGTCGGGAGCTTGTTGAGCATTACAAGGTCTTTGGCGATTTTCAAGGCGCTCTTTGAAACATCTACTTGATATACGTGGCTTGCCCCGCCCTTCAGGGCGTACAGGCCAAAGCCGCCTGTGTAGCAGAAGCAGTTCAGAACCTTGCGGCCCTTGGCCACTTCGCCCACGCGACGGCGAGCGTCGCGCTGGTCAAGGTAATAGCCGGTCTTGTGGCCGTTACGAATGTCGATCAGGAACTGCACACCGTTCTCTACCATAAGCACCGGTTCTTCCGGGACTTCGCCATAAACGGTGCCGGTGCGCGTTTCTAGGCCTTCCTTCTTGCGCACTTCGGAATCGCAGCGTTCGTAAATGCCCTTGCAGCCTGTCTTTTCGGCAAGAACTTCGTAAATTGTTTCGCGGAACTTTTCTGGGCCTGCAGCGAGAATTTCTACAGAAAGGTATTCGCCGTACTTGTCTATGATGCAGCCCGGAATTCCATCGTTTTCAGAGAACACGAGGCGGAAAGCGGCGAGCTTGTCGTTAATGTCGAAGCCACGTGCGGCACGCTTTTCGATAGCGTCTTCGATGATGTTTTCGAAGAATGCCTTGTTGATTTCGACTTTCTGCTTAAAAGTCCAAAAGCGGGCGCGGATTTGCGAAGAGGGGGAGTATGCTGCCATTCCTAAAAAATCGCTGTTGTAGGAATAGACTTCGATGGTGTCGCCGATTTGCGGTTCGCCCATCACTTCGTCGATGGCTCCGCTAAAAATCCAGGGGTGACGTCTGACTGCCGACTTGTCGCGGCCTGCTTTAAGTGTAATTGCTTTCATATAATGCAATTTAGAATTTTGTGTGCCTAAAACAATGCTACATTTTTTACATGATGCCAGAAAAAGTCAAAAGCGTGTTGAAATGGGTAGCGAGGATTCTCAAATGGATCTATCGCGTTTTGAATTACATTACGCGCGCTATCCTTTTGATTGGCCTTCTTTATGCAATTGTGTTTAGCGTGGCTGGCACTTACGCCATTTACCGTGCTGCAGATTATGGCTACAAAATCTATGAAGCTGTTGATACACTCAAGTACAACCAGCCAGAAATGAGCCGCTTTATGGAAAGCGTGCTGGACTCCAATCCAGAAATGCAGCTCAAGCATATCTATACGCCGCTCGATAGCATTAGCCCCTACTTGCGCCGTGCAGTCCTTGCCAGTGAAGATGCCGGCTTCTATTATCACCCGGGCTTTGACATGCGCGCAATTATGGAAGCGCTCGATGCGAACCAGGCCCGTGGCAAAACAAAGTTTGGCGGTTCCACAATCACGCAGCAGCTCGCAAAGAATTTGTTCTTGACCGGTG
Organism: Fibrobacteraceae bacterium; assembly: GCA_045615885.1. Lineage (GTDB taxonomy): Bacteria > Fibrobacterota > Fibrobacteria > Fibrobacterales > Fibrobacteraceae > UBA1765. The sequence goes on along the minus strand of JAZLFR010000057.1, from coordinate 68,905 downwards.
AACGCTCCTTCGAACGCAAGGGCAAGGAACTCGCATACGCCCTGCTCATGGAAAAAAAGCTCGGCAAGGACCGCATTCTGGAATTGTACTTGAACTACGCGCAGTGGGGCAAGGATATTTTTGGTTGCGAAGCCGCGTGCCGCGAGTATTATAAAAAGGGTTGCAATAAAATCAGCGTTGATCAGGCAATCAGTTTGGCCGCAGTTCTTGCAAGCCCCGAAAAGCACACGCCGTTCATGCGCAACAGCAACTTTATGGCAAGCCGACGCAGCGTAATCTACCAGAACATGTTCCCGAAAAAGGATAGCGTGATGGTTGATTCCTTGCGCGCCTTGAGTGCGCCAGACCCCAAACCAGCAGAACCCACAACCGCTCCCGCAGCAGAGTAATTATGTTTGAAAGTCTTTTTGAACGTTACCCGTTTTTCCGTTATATCCTTGCCATTCTTGGCATGGCGATCATCTACCATTTTTCTGCAAAGACTCCAGACGATTTGAACTGGATCGAATTGCCGTGGGACAAGGCGGTTCATGCCTGCGTGTATGCCTGCCTTGGACTTTCGTATTGCCTCTGGTCAAAGCGCTCCGTTTGGGAACACAAGTGGTGGAAGGCCTTTGCGCTTGCCTGGGTACTCTCTATGATCTATGGCGCGAGCGACGAATTTCACCAGAGCTTTACACCGGGCCGCGATGCTAGCGCTCTCGACTGGGTTGCAGATAGCATCGGCTCTTTTGTCGGAGCTTTGCTCTATTTAGTTTATGTGAAATTTGGCAGAAAGAAATCCTAGAATTTGTCTGGATTGTCCCTGAAATAGTTGATCATTTCGTTTGTAAGGCTCAAGTCATTGTTTTCAATCGGCTTGAGCTTTTCTCTATCAAACCATCCGCCAAATTTGAGTTCATTTTCTTCGAGCTTGATCGTGTCGTCACCATCGAGCTCGCAGTAGAATCCCATAAGGAGCGTGTCTGTAAAACTCCACGGCTGGCTTTTGTAATAGCGAATGTTCTTGATCTTTAAACCGACTTCTTCCATGACTTCGCGAGCTACGGTCTGCTCTAAAGTTTCGCCGATTTCGGTAAAGCCTGCAACCAGGGCGAAGTTCGTTGTAGGGCCGTTGCGATACTGCGTAAGAACTATTTTGTTTCCGCTGTAAATGCCAATGATGACTGCAGGGTTTATTCTTGGGTAAACCATCTGAGCGCAATTAGGACATTTTACCATTCGTTCCTTATCATCGCGAATCATTGGCGTTGCGCACTTGCCGCAGAACGTATTTGCCTTGTACCAGCCGGCAAGCTGCAGTGCGGTGACTCCTGCGAACGATAAATGCTTGGGTTTTGCAAATCTAAAGTAGCGGCGGCTTGCAAATGTGCCGCTTGGGCATGCCGAAAGAATCTGCTCGCTGTCTAAACCTTGCAATAAAAAGTAGGGAACTCCGTCTAAGCGGAATAAAAAGTGCGCTTGCTCCATTGCTCCGCAGGCTGCAAAATCATTACAGGTCGGCAGTTCAAAGTATTTTGCCTTTTCTGTAGAATCTGGCAATTCCTTCACGAGAATTTCGCCGTTGCAAACAACGCAAATCGGGTCGTTTGCTGCGGGCAAGGTGTTTTCGAATTCGTTGCGAAAAATGTGCGGTGCAATATCTTGAATCATGATAGTGGCTAGGGTATAGGGTTCAGGGTTCAGGGTCTATGGGATAGTTAATTATGAATTAAGAATGCAGAATGAATAATTTTTATTCTGTATTCTCCTACTTCAATATTATCACTTCTCGTTCCAGTTGAACACCTGTTTTTGCAAGAACTTCGCTTTGAACAAATGCAAATAATTTTTCAATATCTGTTGCAGTGGCGTTCCCGAGGTTCACAATGAAGTTTGCATGCTTTTCTGAAACTTGAGCATCGCCAATGCGGTAGCCCTTTAAACCCGCCTGTTCCACCAAAGCTCCCGGGAATCCTGTTGCCGGGCGTTTGAATGCTGAACCCGCGTTCGGCTTGTCGAGCGGCTGCTTTTCGCGGCGGCTCTGCATGGCATCTGCGATTTCTTTTTCTAAAACATCTTTATCGCCCTTCGGCAAAACAAGTGTGCAGCCCAGAATGATTTCGCCTTCGAGTGCGCCGCCCGGCTGGAATGCAGAACTTCTGTAGCCAAAGGCGCATTCTTCCTTGGTTCGCGTGGCTAGCTCGCCGCTTGCGGTGAGCACAGAAACGCTTTCAACGCCGTTTACGATTTCTTGGCCGTAGGCGCCGGCATTCATGAAGATTGCGCCCCCGATGGTTCCAGGAATGCCCGCAAGCAAATGAATGCCTGCAAAGCCCGCGCTAGCGGCTTTGCGCGCAACACTCCCGAGTGTTGCGGCGGCGCCAGCAACAATGCGCAGCGTATCGCCATCTTCCTGCAGTTGAATGTTTGCAAAGGCGCGGCTGAGCTTGACGATCAAGCCGTTGTAGCCAGCGTCAGAAACAAGCACGTTTGTGCCGTTACCGAGCATGAACATGGGAATGTTTTTTTCTGCGGCAAACTTTTTGGCTTCGGCAAGTTCAGAAAAGTCAGAAATTTCTGCAAAAAACTTGGCGTTACCGCCTGCACGGAACGAAAGTTTGTTCCACATCGGGAAATTTTCTTGTATATTAAGGGGCATGGGCAACAATGTAGAAATTTTCGACCATTTTGCCGGAATCGACGATTGGTGATGGAAGTATGATGGAAGACAAGGAAGGCATTGAACAGCTGAAGGCTTCGCTTTCGATAACGACGGTGGCAGAGCGTCTTGGACTGAATGTGGTCAACGGACGTTGCCATTGTTTTTACCCAATGCGCCATGCCCACGGCGATCGCACACCGTCCCTCAGTTTTTCTGAAGAACGGGGCCTTTTCCGCTGCTTTGTCTGCCCCGATGTTCGCGGCGATGTAATCACCCTTGTGCAAATGCTTCGCGAGTGTTCCTTCCCGGAGGCGGTGCAGTGGCTTAAGGAAGAATTTCGCCCGTGGCTTTTGGACCCGAATTCTCCGATGCAGCAAGTGCCGAACGGCCAGCGCGTGGTCAAGCGTTCAAGTTCCGCTCCTGCTCAAGTCATCAAGCCCGAAGAACCTGAAATTTCTGATTTCAAACGCATGCAGGTCGTGCTTTCGTTCCTTACGAAACTCGACCCGGTCGATAAAACTCCGGCGCAAAATTATTTGGTTAAACGAAAAATTTTCAAGCCCGTCTGGGATAAAATGCGCCTGCGCTATTTGACTCGCTACGAAGATGTCGCCCGCGATTTAAAACAGGAATTCGGCCTGGAACTTTTGCAAGCTGTAGGCCTCTTCAATGATAAGGGGAACTTGCGCTATTTTAAGCATCGACTGATTTTCCCGTATTTGGATAAAGATTTTCGCTCGCTCTATTTTCAGTCGCGCACAATCGAAAAAGACGCCAAGCCAAAGGAACTCAACCTGAAGGGGCGCGTGCCGTATCCGTACAATTTGCGTGCACTTGACGAAAAGCCTGGCTGGGTGTATTTGTGCGAGGGCGTAATCGATACGCTCACTCTTGTGGGGCGTAATTTCCCGGCTGTGGGAATTCCTGGAGTATCCTCGTTTAAGGCCGAATGGGTTCGCTACTTTAGAAATAAGAATGTAGTGCTCTGCCTGGATCAAGACGATGCGGGAAGGCGTGGCACTGCGGTAATTCAGGAACTACTTTCTGCAAGTGGCATCAAGAGCACCGTGAGCGGACTTTTGAATGTGCCCGAAAAATTCAAGATGAAAGAGGGCGAAGATATAAACGACTACTTCGGTGGCAGAAAATAACTATTTTATACAACATGAACGAATCTTACTTTTTTATAGGTGTTGCCGGTGCTGGCATGAGTGCCATTGCGCAGTATCTTTCTGGCAAGGGTTATGAAGTTTCTGGTTCTGACCGTCAGTTCGGTGCAGAAGAAAAAACTTTGGTGCAGTCGCAGCTCGAAGATGCTGGCATCAAGTGCTTTAAGAACGATGGCTCTGGCGTAAGCGCAGGCTTGACTGCCGTTGTCGTAAGTACCGCTATCGAAGAAACGAACCCGGACCTTGTTCGTGCCAGGGAACTCGGCATTCCGACAATGCACCGTAGTGAAATGCTTGCTCAAATTGCAGCAAAGGCAAAGACGATTGCCATCAGCGGCACAAGCGGCAAGAGCACCGTAACCGGCATGACTTACCATATTTTGGAATACGCCGGTATTTCACCATCCATCATAACGGGCGCAGGCCTTGTATCCCTCGAAAAGCAGGGCAAAATTGGCAATGCTGTCGCAGGCTCTGGCGATTGGCTCGTCATCGAAGCAGACGAAAGTGACGGCTCGCTCGTTCGCTATCATCCTGAAGTTGGTGTAATCTTGAACATCGACAAGGACCACAAGGAAATTTCTGAATTGCAGAACATCTTTGAAACGTTCTCGAATAATGTTCTTGGCGATGGTAAGACTTTGATTGCAAACGGCAACCACCCGCTTGCAGCGCCGTATGTAAAAGACCGCAAGTTCCTCTTTGGTACCGAAAATTCTTTTGGCACACAAGGAGTAGATTTTGAAGCAAATGGTTTTGGCATTCGCTTTAGAGTGCGCCACGGTGGCGAACTTGTTCGCTTTAACGTGCCGCTTCCGGGCAGACACAACATGGAAAATGCGCTTGCGGCAAGTGCTGCCGCAATGGTTGCTGGCGTAACGCTTCGCCAGTGCGCCGAAGCTCTCGAAAGCTTCCCGGGCATCCATCGCCGCCACCAGATTCTTGGCAATTTCAATGGTGTAACCATCGTCGATGACTTTGCTCACAACCCGGCAAAAATTGCTGCAAGTATTCGCAGCGTTCAGGCATTTACGACAGGCCGAGTTCTGGCTTGGTTCCAGCCGCATGGCTTTGGCCCAACGCGCTTTTTGCGTAAAGACCTCGTAGAGGCAATGCATTCTGCAATTCGCGAAAACGACAAAATGTATTTGAGTCAAATCTACTATGCCGGCGGCACTGTAACCCGTGACATTTCTGCAGGCGACCTTGTAGATGACATGAAAAAGCTCGGCACAGACGCAATATATATTGAAAATCGCGATGACTTCGCTAAGGCCGTTGTATGCGAGGCTAAGCCTGGCGATACGATTTTGCTTATGGGTGGTCGCGATCCTAAGCTTTCTGAATTTGCAGAGAGCGTTGCCGAGCTGTTGAAAAAGTAAGAGCCTTTTATGAACACTCTTTTAAAAAACGTCTTGCACGATTCCAGACAGTGCGATATCCTCATAGAAGGCAACAAGTTCAAGACGATTGCTGCGGCAAATACGATCGCTGCAGCCGACGCCAAGGTCGTCGATTGCACAGGCCTTGCGGTGCTGCCGCCGTTCTACAACGCGCATACGCATGCCGCCATGACGCTCCTTCGCGGCTATGCCGACGACATGCCGCTTTTCAAGTGGCTCTCGGAATACATTTGGCCAGCCGAAGGCAAGCTCACCGCAGAAGACATCTATGTTGGCGCGCGCCTTGCCATACTCGAAATGATTCGTTCCGGCACGGTGTTCTTTGCTGACATGTACTGGCATCGCGAACAGACTGCACATGCGGCGAACGAAATGGGCATTCGCGCAAACATCGGTGCGACCATTGCCGAAAACTTGGATACCCCTGCCCACATTGATGAGCATTTCAAGGCCCTCAAAGAACGCCTTTTGGTGACTAATCTTGTGCAGGTTTCTGTAATGCCGCATGCCATTTACACTTGTGGCGACGCCATGTACAAACGTTGTGCAGAATTTGCAAAAAGCGAAGGCCTCATATTGCATACGCACCTGGCAGAAACCGAAGGAGAAGTCAAAGACTGCCTTGCTCGTTCTGGCAAGACCCCGGTCAAACTTCTCGCCGACCTCGGTGTGCTAGGCCCGAATTTCGTGGCCGCGCATTGCGTGCACTTGACCGACGAAGATGTAGCCTTGCTTGCTGAATCTGGATCCTCGATAGTGCATAATCCGTGCTCCAATTTAAAGCTCGCAAGTGGCATATTCCCGATGGAAAAATTGCTCAAGGCTGGGGCCCATGTTGCGCTCGGTACAGATGGCGCGTCTTCGAACAACAACCTCGACATGCATGAAGAAGTAAAGTATGCGGCACTTCTTGCAAAACGTGAAAATCCTGAAAATCTCCCGGCAGGGGAGGCTTTGAAGATTGCAACGCGCAACGGTGCGCTTGCATACGGCATTGACGCTGGCGAAATCGCCGAAGGCCGCTTGGCAGATTGCCTGCTCGTTGACATGAACAACGAACGCCTGATTCCAAATTACCACTTGGTTTCGAACTGGGTATATTCGGCTGATTCGCGCTCCATAAAGCATGTGATGTGCAACGGCAAGTTCATCATGGAAAACGGCTATGTGCCTGGCCAAGAAGATATTCTGGAACAGGCCAAGTTCACGGCCAAAAAGTTCATGAATTAAAAATGTGATTCCGTCTATATCATGAAATTCCTTCTCTCCATCTTTCTTCTTGCGTCATTTGTTCTTGCTGCCCAGAACGGCATCAAAGACAAGCGCGACAAGCAAAAGTATCGCACCGTAAAAATCAATGGTCACGAATGGCTCGCCGACAACCTGAACTACAAAAGCGAGGGCAGCTACTGCTACAAAGATAGTGACGACCAGTGCCAAATCTATGGTCGCCTCTACACTTGGGAAGCCGCTAAAAAGGCTTGCCCCGCAGGTTTCCGTTTGCCGACTCACGAAGACTACGAATCCCTTTGGACTGCAGCTGGCGCCGACTATAATGCGGCTTACCTCTTGAAGGCGTCTTATGGCTGGTCCGGCGGCACCGATGGCAACGATACGCTCGGCTTTGGCGCCATGCCGGCCGGCAACCGCTTTGACGATGGCACTTATGGCAACATCAGCAAGTTCGCTTTTTTCTGGAGCGACGAGGAAGAAAGCGAAGATAAGGCCTATTTGTGGTACATGACCTCGAAATCCATGGGCTTTAGCTATACAAAGCAACTCAAAGTTTACGCAGCTTCCGTGCGTTGCGTCAAATAAAATTGTATATTCAAGCCATGCTTAAAGATACTGAACTTTTTTCGCAGGCTGTCAAAAGCCATCTTTCTTCTCGCGGTTTCACCCCTAACGCTTCCGTCGATGTCGCCGGTTCTGCCGGCTCTGGCCGCGGCTACTACCGTGTTGTCGAAGGCGGCAAGAACGTTGTTGTGCAGACCAATGCAAGCGCAAATGAAGACTTCAGGAACTACGCCCATTTCAGCGGCATTCTGAAGGGCGTCGGCGTTCATGTTCCGCAGATTTATTTCAAAGATGAAGCCAGCGCACAGCTTGTGATTGAAGATTTCGGTACGCACTCCCTGCATGACGAAGTGTTCCCGATGGAAGGGAGCCGCCGCGCTGCCGCAACAATCCTTTATGACGAAGTGATTGAAGAACTCATCAAGATGCAGGTTGCTTCGCAGTCCGTGTTCATGAGCTACCCGGAAATTGGCGCGCGCAAGTTTGACTATGCGCAGCTCAAGTGGGAAACAGACTACTTTACAGAAAACTATTTGCAAAAGCATTTGGGCCTTGCAGAAATCCCTGAATGCGTAAAGAGCGCCTTTGCCTCTATCGCATGCGCTGTAGATATGCAGCCGCGCGTTCTTATGCATCGTGACTTCCAGTCCGAAAACATCATGGTCCTCGACGATTCTTCCGTCGGCATCATCGACTTCCAGGGGCTCCGTCGCGGCTCGCAGTATTACGACCTTGCTTCCCTCTTGTGGGATCCGTATGTGCTGATGCCTGTCGATTTGGTTCAGGACTTCTTCAAGAAGTGGGCTAAAAACTTCCCGGGCACGGCAGGCTTTACAGATGAAGAACTTTGGATTTCATTCCTGGCAGCTTCAATCCAGCGCCTGTGCCAGGCTATGGGTGCCTACTGCTTCCTTTCCAAGGTCAAGGGCATTGAACGTTTTGCCAAGCACGTTGAACCGGGCAAAAAGCAGCTCAAGACTGTCCTTGAACTTTACAGGGAATACTCCCCGGCAGCAAACAAGGAAGCCAACAAGTTCCTCTGCGACCATTTAGTCTAATAGTAGTCTAATAGTTTATAGGCTCGAGAAAACGCCACTGCATTTGAATGCGGCGGCGTTTTTTATTTGCTTCTGTTGTCTATTGACAACACCTTTTGAATGTTTAGTATACCCAATTTGCTTTTTTATAAATAATTTATAGTGCGTAAAATTGAAAAATCTTGCGCAATGATTTTGATGCAGGGTTAATCCAAAGTGGGATTTTATATGAAAAAAATGTTTGTTCCTATGTTTGCCTTTGGTGTTGCTGCAAATGTTTTTGCGGGTTCGCCGGTAATAAAGGTTGATTTTGACCAAAGCGGCCGAAATACAAGTGAAGTTTCAGAAGCAAACTATATTCCATGGGTTGTAACCGGCGTAAGCTCAAAAGATACCACTATTAGTGGTGTGAAAATTACGGTCGCAAAGGGCAGTGCCGGTACCAACTTGAAGACCAACTGGTACAAGGCTGCTGTACAAGCTCCAAGTTATGCAAAGCTTGTTGGTGATGGCATTTTTGTTGAAGAAGGGAACGCCGGCGGCGAAATTAGCCTTTCTTTTGCAGGTTTGAGTGCAGGAACTCATACGCTTCTTGCTTATTTAAACAATGTGGACGCACCCACCGCCTTTACTTACAGCAAGATTGATGTGTACGTGAATGGTTCAAAGGTCACAACCGTTACTCCATCGAATAGAGCACTTTCTACAGAAGAAGCTGCAACTGCTTACGTTTCTTTTACCGTTGGCACTGCAGGGACAGCTACAGTGAAGTTTGTGCCTAGCATTTCTAATGCAACTTTCCGCAATGTGACATTGAATGGCTTTGCCTTGAATGTAGCGAACACCGCTTCTCAGGCAAGTGCTCCTGTTCCAAGCAATTTGGATGATCATGCAGCTCATAATAACGGCGCACTGACTTTGGCCTGGACTGCAGCAAAGAACGCCCAGAAGCATCAAGTTTACTTTGGAACAGATTCTGCGACGGTGGCTGCAGCAGGATTGCAATCTCCAGAATTTAAGGGCGAGCAGACTGCAACGACTTATAAAATTTCTAGCGCAACTCCGCTGAATACTTACTTCTGGCGTGTGGATGAAGTGGATGTAAACGGTGTTGTAACTAAAGGTGACGTGTGGCGTTTCCGTATTGGCCGTGTGGCTTTTGATGGTGCCGAAGGTTATGGCCGTAACGCTGTAGGTGGCCGCGGCGGCAAGGTGGTTTACGTTACCAACTTGAACGATTCTGGCGCAGGTTCCTTCCGTGAAGCTATTACCAATGATATTGGCCCCCGCACCATCGTTTTCAAGGTGGCTGGTGTTATCAATCTCAAATCCCGGCTGGTGCTTAGCAGTAACTATGTGACTGTAGCAGGCCAGACGGCACCCGGCAAGGGCATTACCATTACAGGCGCTCCCTTCGGTATTACCGGTAACGATTGCGTTGTCCGCTTTATGCGAGTGCGTCGCGGATATGCCGCTACCGCTGAAGAACAGAACCGCGGCCTTGACGGCATGGGAATTACTGGTGCAAACCATAGCATTATTGACCATTCTTCTATCAGCTGGACTACCGACGAAGCGTTCAGCAGCCGTGGGGCAAAGAACATCACACTACAACGAACCCTCATTTCAGAAGCGCTGAATATTGCGGGCCACCCCAATTATCCCGCAGGTACGGCCCACGGGTACGCCGCGACCATCGGGGGCGACGTCGGCAGTTTCCATCACAACCTGCTGGCTCATAATGATGGCCGCAACTGGAGCATGGGCGGTGGCCTGGATGCCGCAGGAAATTACGCCGGCAAGCTGGACATTTTCAACAATGTGGTTTACAACTGGGTGGACCGCGTAACCGACGGCGGCGCCCACAATGTGAACTTCGTTGGCAATTACTATAAGGAAGGTGCTGCCACTACATTGCACGGCTACACGCTACGTGCCCAGCTGGAAGGTACCGGCGGCGGCACCCAGGAATACTACTACCATAACAATGTGCTGCAGGCTGCTAACGGCTCCTTCACATGCGATGGCACTAACGACAACTGCGGCCGCGAATACCAGAAGTACGATAAGCAGGTGCTGAACTGGACAGTGTTCGTCAACAAGCCTTACTTTGATTCCTACGCCACAATCCAGAGCGCAAAGGCTGCCTATAAGGATGTTCTAAGCGATGTGGGCCTGAACCGCACTGTCATTGACGATCACGATGCCCGCATGATTAACGAAGTCAAGACCGGCACTTACAAGTACACAGGTTCTGTAGGCAAGAAGCCCGGCATTCCTGACCGCGAAAGCGACGTGGGCGGTCTCGAAAATTATCCTAGCGTAAGCATGGCAAATGATTACGACTCCGATGCTGACGGCCTTCCGGACTGGTGGGAAAATATGTACGGTCTGAACGCGGCTTCTAAAAGCGGTGATTTTAGCGACGCCAACAAGGACCGGCTTGGAGATGGCTGGACTGAACTGGAACGCTATTTGGAATGGCTCGCTCGCGCCAATTTCACTTTCGAAAAAAACGAAACCCAGACCATCGATCTTTCGCAGTACACCAAGGGCTATGACGGCGGAACCTATACTCTTTCCGGGATTCCCGCTGGCGTAACCGCAACAGTAAGCGGCTCCAAGATGACGGTGAAACTATCTGACACTTTTGCTGGTGTTGGCTACATCACCTTTACCCTGAAGGATAATGCAGGCGATACCTATTCCCGTAAGATTGGTGTTACGCAGAAACTGGCTGCAACAGAACCTGTAGTGAAAACCGCTACTATTGCAAAGTGCGGTGCAGGTTCTTCTAAGCAGATCGTAGAAAAGGGTAGTCCAATTGTAGACTTCTGCTACACATGGGAAAACGCAGAAACTGTTGAAATCACTGGTCTTCCGGATGGTATCGATTTCAACATAGATAATGCTGAAAAGAAAATTTCCATTTCGGGCATTGTTGTCGCGACAGCTGGTGATTACGCTTTTACAGTCACGACCGTTGGTGGAATTGGTGAAGCATATTCTAAGAGTGGCGTAATTACGGTAACGGATAGTACTGCGGAAATACCTTCAGATAATCCAGAAGACCCTGAAAATCCGGATGCGATTGGTTTGAATAAATTCGCAAAATTCAATGCGATGGTTTCGAATGGAATCGTATACTTGAGTGGAATACCGAATAATGCAAAAATCATTGTGACTGATTTAAGTGGCAAGAATTTGATGCAGTCTAAGTCTGTTGTAGGCGATGGCTCTGCAATTGTAAACTTGCAAAACTATGGTAGAGGTCTTTACATTGTGAATATCCGTGGCACAATGCAGAACTCACGCTTTAATAAAACTATAAAAGTTCAAAAATAAGAATATTACTTTGTAGTAAAATAGAGATTTGTGAATTTCGCAAGTCTCTATTTTTTGTCATAAAAAGCTCCGGAATCACTGTTTATAATTCTCTAATCGCCGTTCATTATTCGTTACTTATGAATCATTATCAAGAATTGTTTCTACATTTGTTTTTATGAATTTGAATGGCAAACATATTTTGCTCGGTGTTACGGGCGGTATTGCGGCGTATAAGGCTGCTGAGCTTTTAAGACTTTTACAGCGTGAAGGTGCTGAAGTTAGAGTCGCGATGACCCCTTCGGCTACAAAGTTTGTTCAGCCGCTTACATTTGCATCTCTTTCTAAATGCCCTGTGTATACTGAAAACGGCGCTGTAGAAGCTCGTCCTTTTCAGCATATTGATTTCCCCCGTTGGGCAGACTTGTTCCTTGTAGCTCCGTGTTCAGCAAATACAATTGGCAGAATGGCAAACGGCATTGCCGACGAACCTGTGTCGCTCTGCTTTATGGCTTGCGCTGGTGAAAAGTGGATTGCCCCGGCTATGAACTGCACCATGTTCGATTCCCCGGCGGTGCAAAAAAATTTGAAAACGCTCGAAGGTTTTGGCGTACACATTTTGCAGAGCCCTGCAGGCGAACTTGCCTGTGGCGAAGTCGGTAAGGGCCGCATGCTTGAACCACAAGAAATCGTAGATGCCCTCAAGGCAAGTGCCGAAGCCAAGCCAAAGAACGGCAAAAATGTTTTGATAACTGTCGGCCGCACGGAAGAGCCGATCGACCCGGTGCGCTACATTACGAACTGCTCCAGCGGAAAAACCGGAGTCGCCCTTGCCCAGGAATTTTTGAACGCGGGTTTTGACGTGACGCTCGTAGCCGGCCCTATGGAAGCCGTTCCGCCGGCTGGCGTGCAGACCGTGCGCGTTCGTAGCGCTGTGCAAATGCACGACACCGTGCTCTCCCTTTCCAAAAATTTTGATGCGCTCGTGCATTGCGCCGCTGTCGCCGATTACCGCCCGGCAAACCCGGCAGACGAAAAAATCAAAGACAGCAGAAGCCAGCTCACCATTGAACTCACGCCGAACCCGAACATTTTGCGCGACTCCGTTGCCGCCCGCAACGAAGGCAAAACTAGGCAGGGCCAGGTCATTGTTGGCTTTGCCCTCGAAACGGCAGATGTGGAACACCACGCCGACGAAAAACTGCAAAAGAGCGGGGCAGACCTGCTCGTGCTCAACACGCCTGTAATGAAGGCCGGTGACACACGCGAAGGTGGCTTCGGCAAAGACTCCGTGGCGTTCTCGCTAGTGAAAAAAGGCGACCATGCCGTAAAGCCTGTATTCGGGGCAAAACGCGACTTGGCTCTTGGCGTCGTGAACTTTGTTGCCGAAAAGCTTGGAGTATAGCATGGCCGATTATTCTGAGGTGCTCAACTACCTGGAAGCTCAAGCGGAACTAGGCGAAGACGAAGTCTTCTTTGAAGAACCGTGGAGTGTCGCGCTCCTCAAAAAACGCCCGGCGGCAGCTCCCGTGCAGGCAACGCAGACCATGCAGCAACCGGCGCCGCGCAGCACCGTGCAAACTTTGCAGCCGCAGGCAACCCCGATTGTTGCTGCTCGTCAGAATACGGCATCGCGCGTGCAGATTCTTTCTGGCATCGGTGGGGGCCGTTCCGACGCTCTCGACCTCTCTGCCCTTGCCCCGCGCGAAGAAGCGACCCCGACGGAATTCCTTAGCGCAACATCACTTGCCGCCTTGAATGCTAGCCTTGCAAAGCACACCGTTTACCAGGGTGCAAACTTCATTGGCGCCGAAGGCATGCTCGAAAATCCGGAAGTCCTGCTCGTATTCGATTCCCCGCGCGCAGATGACAGAGCCCCGAGCTTCATGCAATCCGCAGTCGGCCAGATGCTCTTCAGAATGTTTGCCGCGCTCCAGGTTGACGCAGGCAAGTGCGCTATGACCTATGTGTACAAGCGCTTCACGGACCGTGCCCCGTCTGCAATGCTCGACATAACGCTCAGGCAAATGCTCGAAAAAGAAATCTCGCTCATTAGGCCTGCAAAAATCGTCGTGTTCGGTGAAATCGCACTCCGCCAGATCTTTGGCCGCGACAAATCCATTCGCACCTTCGCAGGCAACGCCGCCACCTTTGCCGGCACGCCAAGCGTCGCCCTGCACGATGCTCGCCAAATGCTCACGAACGTCGCCCTCAAAAAAGAAACATGGAACGTTCATCTGCCAAAGTGCGGGCTGTTCAATAGATAACTGAAATCCAATCCAGCTACAATCCTGCGCATATTCAACAGTAGTGTTTTTTTTCTTGTTGAAAAATTGGCCTATTTTTTAGGCCAATTTGGTGTGAAATTGGTCAATTTTTTAGGCCAATATTATTTCGCGGTTCATGTGATGCGAACTCCATTGTCGGCATGCGTCGTAAAGTTAAATTTAAACGAAATACGGAAAGTTTACGAATTTTCCGTATTTCGTTGAAAAATGATCTCGAAAAATTGGAACAACATAGATAAAATTCCCGAAGGTTCTGCGAGAATCATCGGGATTTTTTGATCTCTAAAAAAAGAGGGCGACACCGCGAAAGTGCCACCCTAAATGTTTTCACAACTTGTGCACGCAATTTTTACACACAAGCCGCGTTGTAATTGCCTAGTTAAAACTAGAAAAATCTGAAAGCGATTCACAACATAGCATAAGCTAAAAATGGGTAGCTGACAGGGCGACTTATGCTATAAAAACTTTTGAGCTTCGCTCCAAAGTTGCTGCGGCTCGGAAATGCCAAAATAAATTTTGTCGCTTCTCTCGCCTTGCAAATTTTTATGTTTTTAAAAGGTACAGCGATATCAAGGATGAATCCACTCGCGAGTACATGCAGTATTTTGCCACGCAGAAGCACGAATCGGCAAAGATGAAACGGATTCACGAACTTGTAGAACGCTATCGCAGAGACCCTATTACAAGGAAGGCTTACATGACTCTGGAGCAAGAGCTTGACATTCGGTATAAGAAAGGCCGTGCCGAAGGTGCCGATTCCAAGAACCGGGAACTTGCCAAGGCTTTCCGTGATCGAGGCGTCTCAATCGAGATCATCGAAGCCTCCACAGGCCTCACGCCAGAAGAAATCAAGGCATTATAAAAACATTGCCTAAAAAGCAAAAAAGCTTCCCAAAAGGGAAGCTTTTTTTGTTGAATTTGAACAAGCTTACTTCACAACAACATGGCTTGCGTTATTACCAACACGCAAAATGTAGTTGCCAGCCATAGGAGCGTTCAACACGAGGCTGTTGCCAGAAACTCGGCCAGTAAAAATCTTTTGACCAAGCATATTCGTGAGCATGTACTTACTTCCGTTTTGCACGCCTGCGGCAACAATCATACGGTTCTGAACATTCACGCGGAAGCTTGGCACGAGTCCTGCATTTTGAATTGCTGTCGGAATTTCAATTTTGACAGGTTCATAACCTTCTACGCGTTCTACGCACTTTACATCCTTAATCCAAAGCGAAGGATTATAGGCAACGTCAATGACCGTAAAGCGGAATGCAGAAGCAAGTTCCGGAACAGCAACATTCGGGATTGCCTTTTGCCAGTTGTTGTTCATCATCCAGCCAAGATCCACATTGACAGTTTCCCAGTCCATTGCAAGCGGCATTTCAACGAACGGGAAATCCCATGCGCCTTCGCCAAATTTTTCAGTAGATTCCATCCAGTCGTAATACAAGGTGAATTCGTGGTTGCTGCCCTTGTAGCTGTACTGAATCATTTTGCACTTTGAAATATCGCCAGAGAACTTGTAATCGGCCTTGACATACGGAGAATATTCAAACGGGCTTGCAGCATCAAGCTTGATATTATCAAACTTTGCGACACCATCAGCAGAATTGTCTTCGTAAGTAGAAGTTCCTTTATTACCCTTAGGGTCGGCTTCAGTATCGTCACCGAACAAGTTCCAGGAACCAGCAATTTCCTTTACATCGCTATAGGTAACGAGGCCAGGCAACTTGTCGCCAATGCTCTTTTCCCATTCCAGATTCTTTGTATAAGTTGTCTTTGCCGGCAAAATGTTTGCCTTAATGTAATTGTCAACATCGTTGTTTTCAAGGAAAGGCTTTTCGACATCCCACTTTGCCATGGAGAGTTTCTTTTCACTTGTCCATGCAAGGAATTCTTCGAGCTGAGTCTTGTGCGTTGCATTGCTAAAGATTTGATCAATGCCGCCCCATTCCGTTACAAATACGCTCAGGCCAGCCGCCATTGCCTTGTTAGAACTTTCGATATGACTTTTGGTTGTGTGAATGTCTGCATAAAAGTGATATGTGTAGGCAACGTTCTTGTCATCAATCGGATTTGCAACAGCATCGCCAGCCTGCGATGACCATTGTGGAGTACCAACGACAATCAAGTTGTCGGAATGCTTACGGATCGCAGCTACAACGGTATCTGCGTAAGTCTTGAGGTCTGCCCAGGTTTCTGCGACAGGTTCGTTGTAGATTTCAAAAATCACGTGCGGATATTTGCCGTATCGTTCTGCCATGCGGCCAAAGAACTTTGCAGCATCGGCTGCACTAAAGCACGTTTCATTGTCGTTGAATTCCATCCAGGATTGAGCCGGCTTTTGGCCCGGATGAACGCAATTGAAATAACCGCCTTCACTGTGCCAGTCAACCAAAACGTAAACGTCGTTGCGGATTGCTGCCTGCACAACGCTATCCATTTGCGATTCAAAGTATGCAGGGCGAGTCATGTAACCACCGTGGCCCCAAGGCGGAACTACACCCATTGCGCTACGGATGAGTTCTACGTTCCAGCCGCCAACGAGCGTGTCGATGAATGTGGGGCCATAAAAGCTGCTGCCGTTTGGCCAGTACATACTCCAGGTAAGGCTCATGCCGCGAACCTGAACTTCCTTGCCATCGGCAACGCCATCGACGCTACCATAAATGCGGCCTTCGCCAGCACCGTTCTTGCCTGCCTGCAAAGCACCATACTGGCTCACAGGACCAACGCGTGTCGGCTGAATTGTTGCAAACGATGTTGCTGCAAGTGCAAGCGCACAAGCTGCCGTAAGAATTTTTTTCATACCCAATCCTCTTTATTTGTGTGTTAAAAACTGTGGCCAAGTTGCAGCCAATCTGCAACAGAAATTCCATCAATCCTAATGTTATCCAAATAGATTTCAGAATCTTCCGTTGTTACAAAGTTTATGGAATTTACATGCTGCAATGTAAACGCATCATCTTCAGAATCAAATTCAGAAACCGCAATAGTTATTTGCGCCCATTCATCAGCGAGCTTAACTTTTTTACTGTCGTAATAAACCTGTTCGCCATTTGAATTTTTGCAAGTAAGCTGCACAAAGACAGAGCCAGAACCTTTCGCAATAAACGAAATTCCTAACATGCCGCGTAGATCATAGAACGATGGCAAATCTTCTTCATAATAATCATCGCCAAGTGCAAAACCTGCCGACGCATACGGATATTCAAATTCTTCATCAATATCAAATTTTTCATGGAAGCTGCTACCGGCAAAAGCATTTTCACCAGATATCGTAATGTCTTCTTGCCAAAGATTATTCAAGGCCCTGCTGTTTCCACCAGCCAAAGAATCTGTGCTAATAAACCACCAGCCTTGTCCAAACATTTTGCCAAGGAGTGTGCGCCTGCTGCTCCAATCATCAAAGTTTTCTACAAGTATGAACGGTTCTTCCGTAAGTTCAATTGCGCTCGGGCTGTCGCCCGCATCGATAACGAACACCGAATTTTTTCCATTTGCATTCATGTATGCAAACAACGCGCCTTGCGGAACATTTTCAACAATGAAATTTCCTTCTTCATCAGTTTTAACGGAAGTGTCAAAAACGCGTACCTCGGCGTTTGCAACCGGCTTGCCATTTTCAGAAACACGGCCCACGGCATTGACCGTCTTCGCCATTTTTATTTCGACTTGATCTTGCGCACTTGCCAAGAACAACATTCCAGCAAGGGAATCTCCCTGCACTTGTACAATGCGTTTTTCAAGTTCCTTGCGGGCAACTTCAAATTCCCCGTTTTTACCTGCAACTCCTTCAAGCGCCAAACTCAAAGAATCCTTTTCTATATTCCACAAGCGAACCCTTGCTGCAACGGGCGCTCCGTCATTTTTCACTGTGATGATTGCAAGTTCTGTTTCGCCGGCGTTCGATCCAGTTCCATTTGCAACGCTATTATCGCTGCAGGCGCTAAATACAACGCAGGCGATTATCGAGAGAATCAAAAACATGCGCTTCATTTTTTGCCTCCCTGAACTTTTGCCCTTGGCACTAGCTGAAAGCCCACATGGCAAACCCTGTCTGGATTCTTGTCTTCGCGGGCAAGCGCCAAAATGCGGTCGCGGAGCGCAGCGATTTCTGCACGAACCTTTTCAAAGGACTCCTTCGAAAGGCTGCAAGTAACGCTTGTCATGCTGCGATCATCTACAGTAAATTCGTCATAGACTTCCTGGTTGATTTCAAGATTCTTGATATGGTACTTGCGAAGAATTGTAGAACGCACACGCGGCGGCGTAGAAACAATCGGCTCGGTTACTGAATAACTGCCGTTTTTATTTAACGCAACAAAGCCGCTTTTCAACAAATAGTTTATGCCGCTATTTACCTGCGGGGCACGAAGGACCGGCGTAAACATGCAACCGATTTTTTCTGCAGGAGTGTTCACCGGCAAGAGCGGGAGCAAGTCACGCAAAACTGGGTAATACCATTTTGAAAAGAACTGCATGGCGCTATCTTGCAGGGCGTATTCCGTATTACTTGATCTTGCAGCAATCAATTTTTTCAACAGCACTTCACGCTTGTCTACATTCTTTTCATTTCCGAAACGGACCATGTCAAAAAAGTATTCCGTTTCTGCCGAATCCATTTTCCAGGCGTTAGCAATGATTTTTGCGTTTTCTATAGAAAGGGGGCGATCACCAGCCAAAATTCGGGTAAAAAAGCCCGATCCCAGGACTCCGATAGACTCCTGGATAGACCTTAAAGAGGCCTTTTTGTCGATTTTTTGAATATTTTCCAAAACCGCGCCTAAAAAGTCACGATAGTCAAAGTACATAAATACACTAATTTTGGAAACACTATTCATTGCCTATAATTTAGGTCTTAAAGTCAAAATAGTCAATATACAAAATGTAAAAATACATTAACTTTGGAAACAATAAAATTGGCATATTTTTTAAGCCAATTTGCCTTTAAATTGGCATATTTTTTAAGCCAATTTTACTTCACGATCAAAAATTATGTATATTGCAAGCTATGAAGAATGCAATTGCCGAAATTATGCGTGAATTTTACGAGGAAGGCATTCCCGAAATAATTCACCCCCGTGTTGTTGAATACTACGAAAAGGCGCGTAACGCGACCGCCATTATCGGCATGCGTCGTGTGGGCAAGACCTATGTGGCGTTTCATCGAATACAGGAATTGCTTAGCGATGGCATTCCATTAGAACGGATCGTTTATATCAACTTTGACGATGAACGCTTGCGAGGTGTTTCCGCAAACGACTTGAAACTCATTGGTGAAATTCATGCAGCCATGTACCCCGAAGCCGCAAAGGAAAAATGTTGGTATTTTCTGGATGAACTCCAGGATGTTGAAGGCTGGGAATTGTTTGCCCGTCGGTTGGTGGATTCCAATCGCGTTCAGCTTTGCCTGACAGGGTCTTCTGCGAAACTTCTTTCATCAGAAGTCGCCACGCAGTTGCGAGGCCGTTCTCTCGATGTTGAAATTTTCCCGCTATCCTTCGCGGAGTTTCTGACTTTTAATGGCTTGATAAAGACTGTGCCGCAAGCACCGTTTTCCCCAAGAACGGCGGGCTTGCTGCGAAACGCCATGACCCGTTATCTTGAAGAAGGCGGCTTCCCCGATATTCAAGGCGAAGATTTGCGAATCCGTAACAAGCTGCTTCAGGAATATGTGAATGCCGTAGTTTATCGCGATGTAATTGAACGCCATGAAATTTCAAGCACTCAGGCATTGCGCTATACCTTGGATTACATCATCCACAACTACGCGCGCAAAATTTCTACACGAGCCATCTCGGGTGCGCTCCGTGCCATAGGTGCTTCCGACAATCGCGAACGCATTTCCGAATACCTGCAATATTTTGTCAATGCCTACTTGATTTATCCGGTTTCCATAAGGACTGATTCTCTGGCTGTTCGCCGCACGAACCCAGACAAGTTCTACATCGTCGATACCGGACTCATTCGCGCCATGACTCCAAAGAACGATGCGGAACGAGGCTGGCTGCTTGAAAACCTGGTGTTTATGCACCTGCGCCGCGGCAACAATAAAATTGAGTATTACATCAACAAATCTGGCGGCGAAGTTGACTTTTTGGTGACTGACCAAAATTCAAAAACACGGCAATTAATCCAAGTCGCCTGGAACATGGAAAAATCCGAAACATCGGATCGTGAACAGTCCGCCTTGCGCCTTGCCCGCGATGAGATAAAAGTCAAGGATTGTCTAATCGTCACCTGGGATTACGAAGCCGTTCTGGATGACGGAATCAAGGTAGTTCCCGTTTGGAAATGGTGCTTGGGGTAATATCTAAAGAGCGAATCCGCTCGTTGCAGCAACATATTTAAACGAAATACGGAAAGTTTATGAATTTTCCGTATTTTGTTGAAATAACACGGCGGCTATTTTAGGCTTCTTAATCCATTTTTTTTGATGATGGCATCACGGGGATTCCTGTTTGGAAGTGGTGATTGGTGTAAAGTTGCAATAATATATTTAAAAGAAATACGGAAAAATTTATATTGTTTTGGTTATCCAATATATCTGGTTGCTCTTGAATGCATATGTAGATTGCGCAATATTTGGAAAGATTTTTTTTGCTGGGTTGGATTCGGTATTTGTGTCTCAAAAGCGTCAAAGAAGCGATAAGGTAAGCAGTAAAAAAATGAGACTCTATTTTATGCCATGAGTAAAAAGCATTTTACAAAAAGATTTCCTGTTGTGACATCTTTTGTCATTTGAAGGAACTATATTATGTCTCATACACAGGAATTTAGCATATGAATCCGATAGCTCACATTTTGCCTTTAGAAAATGGTTCTTTTGTAGAACAACCTTTATCTGGTCTTAATGGTCACTTAGAGGGTGTCGCTGAATTGGCTGAAAAGTTTGCTTCAGCATTCAATGCTGGTGAATTTGCAAAATGTACCGCTCTTTTGCATGATTTGGGCAAATTTAAAACCGATTTCCAAAATTACATTCGTTCTGAAACTGGGTACGAATGTGAAGAAACGGATGATTTTGGTGTAGGAAGGGTTGATCATTCTGCGGCCGGTGCCATTTGGGCTAACAAGAATATTCCAGGTTTTGGCATATTGTTAGCCTATCTTATTGCGGGGCATCATACAGGTTTGCCTGATTATTCCAAAGATGGTGCTAAGGGAAGTGGCCTTGGAGAGCGCCTTTCAAATATAAAGCATTTGGAACAGTCTCTTGAAAATGGTGGTGTAGAGTGCCTTTCCTCAATTTGCATTCCTAAAATGCAAAATGCACCTGTTAAAAATCCACAAAATTTACACTTGTGGGTTAGAATGCTTTTTTCTTGCCTTGTCGATGCTGATTTTCTGGATACAGAACGATTTATGAATCCTGAAAATAGCGGAGAACGTTCTTTTGATCAGTCTTTAACTGAATTAAAGAAATCTTTTGATTCCTTCATGAATCAAATGCAATCTAAATCGGCTGATTCTCCAATAAATAAAGTCAGAAAGCGTATTTTGCAAGATTGTATAAATGGTGCACAAAAGGAACCGGGCTTATTTTCGCTAACTGTACCTACTGGTGGTGGTAAAACCTTGGCTTCTATGGGTTTTGCTCTTGATCATGCCATAAAATGGAACAAGTCCAGAATTATAGTTGCTATTCCTTATACTAGTATCATTGAACAAACCGCCGATGTCTATAGAAAAGTTTTTGGCGATAATGCAGTCTTAGAACATCATTCGAATTTGGATCCTGATAAGGAAACATTGAAGTCCAGATTAGCTTCTGAAAATTGGGATGCTCCAATTGTCGTCACAACCAACGTTCAATTGCTAGAATCACTATTTGCAGCAAGAACGAGTCAGTGTCGAAAATTGCATAATATTGCAAATTCTGTAATCATTCTTGACGAAGCGCAAATGCTTCCTCCTGAATACTTGAAACCGATTCTATCTACATTAGAATCTTTGACAATAGACTTTAATTGCTCTTTAGTTCTTTGTACCGCAACACAACCCGCTTTAGTCGGAAAAATAGGAACGGAACTAGCTGTATTTAATGGACTTCCCGAAAATTCTGTTCGAGAACTAATGTCAAATCCAGAAAAGCTTTTTGAGGAAATGACTCGAACAAATGTTCAATATCTATCAGACAAAAAGATTTCGTGGGAAGACTTGGCGGAACAATTGAGCCAACAGGAACAAGTTCTTTGCATTGTAAATACAAGAAAAGATTGCAAAACGCTATATGATTTAATGCCTGATGGAACAATCCATTTGTCTGCATCAATGTGCGGTCAACATAGGAGTAAAATCATATCGGAAATTAAGGAAAAACTCAAAAATGGGGATCCTATTAGGGTTATAAGTACTCAACTTGTAGAAGCTGGTGTTGATATTGACTTTCCTGTTGTCTATAGAGCGATGGCTGGCATGGATTCTATCGCGCAGGCTGCTGGACGTTGTAATAGAGAAGGCAAATTGACACAGGGAATGGTTTATGTATTCAACCCGCCCAAAGAGGCTCCGGTCGGTTTACTTCGATATGGCGCGCAAGCATCGTCAAGTATGCTAAAAGGTGAAATTGGCAATAGCATAGTCTTGGATCCAAATCGATTCAAAATCTATTTTAGGCAATTCTACAATCAAGTCCATTCTTTCGACAAACCAGACATTATGCGAGATTTGGATTTGTATTCAAATGATTTGCATGCACAATTTAGAACTGCAGCAGACAAGTTTAAGCTGATTGATGACAAGGCTCAGAAATCGGTCGTAGTTTGGTATAGCGACGAAAAAGTTAACAGTCAGGAGCTTATTGAACAACTGAGAATTGTTGGGCCGAATCGCAGGATTATGCGAAAACTACAAAGATGCACGATAAATATTCCAAAAAATTATTGGGATAAATTAAAGGAATTTGGATATATTACCGAAATAAAAGGGCCTGATGATAAAGGCTTGGATATGTGGCAACAAGCTACGTCTGCCTTATATTCTCAGGTATTTGGATTTTCATTAGATGGTCCTGAATTTCAGGGAACGGAATTTATTTGCTAAAGGAGTTTGCTAAGGTGGAAATTACAAGAAAAACATTTTGTTTAGATGTGAAAGGCGAATACGCTTGCTTTACACGTCCAGAAATGAAAGTGGAGCGAGTAAGTTACGATGTGATGACTCCTTCTGCAGCTAGAGCTATTTTCTCGGCTATCTTTTGGAAGCCTGCAATCAAGTGGAATGTAAAAAAGATTGAGGTTTTAAAGCCTGTTAAGTGGATTTCTGTACGAAGAAATGAGGTTGGTGCTGTTGCAGGAAAAAATCCTATCATGATTGAAGACGCTAGGCAACAGCGAGCCGGTTTGTTCCTTCGAGACGTTCACTATCGCATTTATGCAGAAATGGAATTTATTCCGGTAAAGGATCGCGTAAAAACAACAAGAGAAACACCAGATGTTCTTGTTGAAAATGAAGAACGAGAGCTCATTCGAAAAGATGAAAATCCTGGAAAATACCACGCAATGTTTGAACGCCGTGCAAAGAAAGGCCAATGCTTCAATCAGCCCTATTTAGGCTGTCGCGAATTTAGCTGCAATTTCAAATTCATTGCCGAATCCGATTTGGAAAATGAAATTAAAGAAATTCCGCCAGTTGAATGGACTTCAGATTTAGGGTTTATGCTTTATGACATGGATTTTTCAGACCCGAGTGATATAAAGCCAGCTTTCTTTAGAGCACAAATAAAAAATGGTGTTTTGGAAATTCCTGCATGGGAAAGCGAGGAGGTTCGTAAATGATTTTACAGGCCCTTTATGAATACTACAAACGTAAAGAAAACGACCCTGAAAGTGGAATCGCACCTGAAGGTTTCGGATATGTAGAAATCCCTTTTTTAATTCATCTAAATAAAACCGGTGATTGTACAAGTATTGAAGATACTAGATATCAAGACGGAAAGAAGTTTGTTGGAAGAAAATTCCTTGTACCGGCACCAGTTTCTCGAACTGTAGGAGTAAAGGCTAATTTATTATGGGATAAGGCAGATTATGCTCTGGGAATTCCTGATGCAACAAAATTGGTCGATCTTGAGAAAAAAGCTAAAAAGAATCCGGCTAAGTATACAGAAGAAGTTTTGACTGCGGAAAAGAATGATCTAGCAGAAAAAACAAAGATTCGTTTAGATGCTTTTATTACGTGTATAAAAAGCTTGCCGTTTTCAAGTGAAGAATCCATTTGTGCATTACTTTCATTTTTAGCAAACGATCCTATGCAAAAGTTAAGGGAAAAATTTGGTGAAGATTATGAAAATGTCAATTTTATAACATCTGGAAATCCGAATGTTAGTTTTTGGATTGATGGAGATGAATCACCCATTTTCTCTGTGTTCAAAGAAAAGATAAAGGAATCTGTTGGGGAAAATCCATCAGAGGATAAAAGTATTTGTTTGATTACTGGAGAAAAAGCTTCTGTAGCTAGAATTCATCCCTTGCTAAAAAATGTGATTGGAGCGCAATCTTCAGGAGCTGCAATAGTTTCTTTTAACAACCAAAGTTTCACGTCTTTTGGTAAAAAGCAAAACTATAACGCACCTGTTTCTGAATCAGCAACTTTTGCATACACAACAGCTTTAAATATGATGCTTGCAAAAGACTCTCAAAATAAAATGAGGGTTGGTGACGCAACAGCTGTATTCTGGTCGGCAAAGAAAACAGAATTTGAATCGTTTTTTTCTGCCTTTTGGGGGTATTCAAAAGATAACCCAGATGCAGATATTTTGGCAGTAAAGCAACTTTACAACAGCATCAATACAGGTTCTAAAATTCCGGATTCCGATACAAAGTTTTATGTTTTAGGCTTATCGCCGAATGCTGCAAGATTGTCAGTTCGTTTTTGGCATACGGGAACAATTGCGGAATTTTCAAATCGGATAAAACAGCATTTTGATGACTTGGAAATTATTCGTTCCAAAAAGGAATCTGAACATTACTCTCTGTTTTGGATGTTGAGTGCTATTGCTTTTGAACATAAAACAGAAAATGTTCCTCCAAATTTGAGCGGAGAAATTGTCAATTCAATTCTAGCTGGTATTCCATACCCGGCTACACTTCAGCATCAATGTATCCGAAGAATCCGAGCAGAACGGGATGTTGGACACGTTAGAGCTAGTCTGTTGAAAGCATACTTAAATCGAAGAAAACGTTTTTATAATTCAAAAGAAAAGGAGCTCACTGTGGCTTTAGATACATCAAATGAAAACATTGGCTATCGCCTTGGACGACTTTTTGCAACTTTTGAAAAATTGCAAGAAGATGCTCAACCAGGTATCAACGCAACAATTAAGGATCGTTACTACGGAGCAGCTTCGTCAACTCCGTGTACGGTATTTCCACAGTTGTTCAAGTTGAAGAATCATCATTTGGCAAAACTTCAAAATGCAGGACAAAAAGTCAATTACGAAAAATTAATTGGCGAAATAACATCTGGGATCCCTGCAAAAGGCGTTCCCGCTCATTTGAGTCTTGATGACCAATCACGATTTGCAATCGGTTACTACCATCAAAGACAAGAATTTTTTAAAGCAAAAGAAGATAAATAACAAAGGAGCCCAATATGTCTCTTATTGATAAACGCTACGATTTCGTCCTTCTCTTTGACGTTAAGGATGGTAACCCCAATGGTGACCCAGATGCAGGCAATTTGCCGCGTCTTGATGCTGAAACAGGTCATGGCCTTGTAACAGATGTCTGCTTGAAACGAAAAGTCCGTAACTTTGTTCAGCTTTCTAAGCAGCAGGAACAGGGCTTTGATATTTTTGTTAAGGAAAAGGCAATCCTTAACAACGCCATTGATGAAGCTCACGAAAGTGATTCCGTCAAGGAAAAGACGAAGGATGCTGACAAAACCGAAGCAGCCCGTAAGTTTATGTGTGAAAAATATTTCGATATTCGCACATTTGGCGCTGTTATGAGTACCGGGAAAAATGCCGGCCAGGTTCGCGGTCCTGTGCAAATGACCTTTGCTCGTTCCATTGATCCAGTCATTTCTTCTGAACATAGTATTACTCGAATGGCTGTTGCAACTGAAGAAGAAGCCAAGAAACAGAAGGGCGACAATCGTACCATGGGCCGCAAATTTACTGTCCCTTATGGTCTGTATCGCGCACATGGGTTCATTTCCGCTCATCTTGCTGCACAAACAGGTTTTTCCACTGACGATTTGAAAGTTCTTTGGGAAGCACTTGAAAAGATGTTCTGGGAAGATCATTCGGCAGCCCGAGGCGAAATGAATGTTCGTGGTTTGTATGTCTTTGAACATTCTACTGCATTAGGCAATGCGCCGGCTCATGAATTGTTCGAAAAAATCAAGGTGTCTCAGAAGAATGCTCCGGCACGTTCTTTCGACGACTATACTGTTGAAATCGATGAATCCATGCCAAATGGTGTTGCTTTGATTCGCA
This sequence comes from Fibrobacteraceae bacterium, assembly GCA_045615885.1. Classification (GTDB taxonomy): domain Bacteria; phylum Fibrobacterota; class Fibrobacteria; order Fibrobacterales; family Fibrobacteraceae; genus UBA1765. The sequence goes on along the minus strand of JAZLFR010000057.1, from coordinate 42,804 downwards.
AAGTCGGCTAATAACATTCAAAAATTAACGGAGAAGGAGTATTTCCTTCTCCGTTTTGTATCTAGAGGTAAAATGCCATATTCAGACGAAGATTGCATAGCCATTTCAGGGTTGCAACATCTTGCTTTTTGTAAACGGCAATGGGGAATAATTCACCTGGAACAAGAATGGGCTGAAAATTTCTTAACTGCAGAAGGTCGAATTATGCACGAACGTGTAGATTCTGGTTATCAGGAATTTCGAAAGGGCGTTCGTCAGTATTCAGGTCTGCATATTCGCAGTCAAGAATTAGGACTTTACGGAAGGATGGATGTTCTTGAAGTCGAAAAGACGGAAGGTCCTTTTGTTGACATTCCCTGGATTGGACTTTCTGGAAATTGGCAGTTAAGACCTGTGGAATTTAAGCATGGCAAACCGAAAAACAACGATGTTGATTTAGTTCAACTTTGTGCACAAGCGTTATGTCTTGAAGAAATGACCGGTTTGAAAGTTCAAGAAGGATCTATTTATTATTGCGAAATTCGTCGAAGAAATGAATTTGAATTTACGGACGACATTCGGGAAAGAACAATTGAGTTGGCTAAAGAAGGACATCAACTAATTGAATGCGGGATTTTGCCTTATGCAGAAAAAGGCATCAATTGCAAAGCATGTTCACTTCTTGAATTTTGTCAACCCAGAGTAAAACAAAGTGAAAAATTGAAGAATTATTATCGGGAGTTATTTGGATGAAAATGGTAAAAAACACTTTGTATGTTACCTTGGAGGGCGCGTGGGTTCATAAAGATGGAGAAGCAATAACTATCCACAAAGACCACGAGAAAAAAGCGCAATTTCCTATACATCAAATCGGAGAAATTGTCTGCTTTGGATATGGAATAGGTGTTTCTCCAAATTTGACCGAATATTGCGCGGGAAAGGGCGTTACTATCACTTATGTTGATGGTCGAGGAAAGTTTCTTGCTCGAATGCAAGGCCCGGTTCATGGAAATGTATTGTTAAGACGAACTCAATACCGTATAGCTGATAATCCAGAGCAATCGCTTGCTATTGCCAAATGTTGCGTAGCTGCCAAAATACAAAACCAGCGGAATGTTCTTTTAAGGCATTTACGAAATCACTCCGGTTGTGAGGGCGAGAAGGAAATAAAGGCTGCGATTGCGTCTATGGAAGGTTCTGTTTCCATGTTGAAAAGCGTGGGAAATGCGGCGACGATGCGTGGTGTAGAAGGGGATGCTGCTGAAAGCTACTTCAGCGTATTCAACTACTTGATTCTGAATAAAGATCCAGATTTTGAATTCAAGTCAAGAAATCGAAGACCTCCAATGGACAGAATTAATGCAATGTTGTCTTATGCATATTCGATACTTGCGCTAGATGTTCGTTCAGCGTTGGAATGTGTGGGGCTAGATCCATACGTTGGCTTTTTACATACAGATCGTCCTGGTCGTGCAAGCTTGGCTTTGGATATGATGGAAGAATTTAGAGCTCCTATTGCAGATAGATTGGTTTTGAGTTTGGTTAATTTGAAACAAGTAAATTCCAAGGGCTTTAAAGTACAACCAAATGGCGAAGTAGAAATGAGCGACGACACAAGACGTACTTTGTTATCGGCATGGCAAAAAAGAAAACAAGAAGAAATTTTTCACCCGCTATTGGAAGAATCCATGCAAACAGGAATGCTGTATATAGAACAGGCTCGTTTACTGGCAAAATGCGTCCGTGGTGATGTTGAATATTATCCGGCATATTTATGGAGGTAGAATGCTTGTATTGGTAACATATGATGTTTCCACAGAAACTGCTGTTGGACGCAGACGATTGAATCAGGTTGCTAAAGCTTGTAAAGATTATGGCCACCGTGCTCAAAAATCAGTTTTTGAATGTGAAGTTGATTCTGCTCAATGGTGCGTTTTAAAGGCAAGGCTTTTGAACATCATAAACCAGGAAGAGGACAGTTTAAGATTTTACTATCTTGGGTCTAACTGGGAGCGAAAAATTGAACACATTGGTGCAAATGTACCCCCTGATATGCACGATTTATTGGTCGTTTGACCCTTCGCTAACCACAAGCTCCACTAAAAAGTCTAGGATATTAGCGATTTTGAAAACCCCGATTTTCAAAAGTTTTTTGACATTTTGTATTTTTGAATTGCTGATCGGTATCTTATTTAGGTCGGTTAGCGAAATGCTGTCTAGAAGCCCTGTAAATACAAGGATTCCTGACGCCCCTATCGCACCCCTCGCGGGTGCGTGAATTGAAACACGTAAACTGCGGTATGGTCTCGCCAACGCCCATCGCACCCCTCGCGGGTGCGTGAATTGAAACCGGGAGCGTCGTGTCTTGCGACATGTCGCCAGATCGCACCCCTCGCGGGTGCGTGAATTGAAACCTTGGTTGATTTTGGCTTTCGTCATGGCGGGGCATCGCACCCCTCGCGGGTGCGTGAATTGAAACAGTGCAGAGCACCGCCGCGAACACGCAACAGAATCGCACCCCTCGCGGGTGCGTGAATTGAAACGAGCACATCGCCAAGCTCCGTTATCTCATGAAATCGCACCCCCCGCGGGTGCGTGAATTGAAACTTCAAACGGTTTGATTTTTGGCATAATTACATATCGCACCCCTCGCGGGTGCGTGAATTGAAACCGCCAGGGCGAGGGCGCCCGCATGGCTATTGTCATCGCACCCCTCGCGGGTGCGTGAATTGAAACCTTGATAGTCGGCGAATAGAAACAACCGTGAAATCGCACCCCTCGCGGGTGCGTGAATTGAAACCGAACGTTATCGCGGACTTTGTAGAAGAACGCATCGCACCCCTCGCGGGTGCGTGAATTGAAACTTGAAATTGCCAGGCACCACATGGACGAATGCAGATCGCACCCCTCGCGGGTGCGTGAATTGAAACATTTTTCAAATCGTCGTCATCCCATTCATTAGATCGCACCCCTCGCGGGTGCGTGAATTGAAACAATTTCTTCTGCGGCTTTCATTGCTCCGTACCATCGCACCCCTCGCGGGTGCGTGAATTGAAACTAGCGATGTTGCCAAGAGCCACGGACTCATAAATCGCACCCCTCGCGGGTGCGTGAATTGAAACAAGCCAGAACCTACAACGTTGATGTCAAGCGTGATCGCACCCCTCGCGGGTGCGTGAATTGAAACCACCGCGTAGCGTCCATGCAGCAATACATGCTGATCGCACCCCTCGCGGGTGCGTGAATTGAAACCAGGAACTGAAAGCAAAGATTCAGCAATACGCATCGCACCCCTCGCGGGTGCGTGAATTGAAACCTTAGATTAAGCTCCGTCTTTATGGACTTAACATCGCACCCCTCGCGGGTGCGTGAATTGAAACTGTGCGATCACGCAGTAACGCCTCTTGTATTCATCGCACCCCTCGCGGGTGCGTGAATTGAAACTTTGCGATGCTGACGGAGACACTATCAGAAAGATCGCACCCCTCGCGGGTGCGTGAATTGAAACTAAGAAAGCATACGCAATCGCCTACAATTGCGAATCGCACCCCTCGCGGGTGCGTGAATTGAAACTTTGGAAATGTGTAATGGCCTTTGTGGTTCAAAATCGCACCCCTCGCGGGTGCGTGAATTGAAACTTGAGATAGCCGGCGTGCACACCGCAGTAGTAATCGCACCCCTCGCGGGTGCGTGAATTGAAACAGTGCAGCACGGGCATATACACGGCAGTCCAGAATCGCACCCCTCGCGGGTGCGTGAATTGAAACCACATGGCCAGGCTTTCAAAGCTTAAGGCCGAATCGCACCCCTCGCGGGTGCGTGAATTGAAACGACCCAGCCAGAAATTTCGTCGCACAAAACAACATCGCACCCCTCGCGGGTGCGTGAATTGAAACAGCGAGTTTACTCTGGTTCAATCCTATTCTGTATCGCACCCCTCGCGGGTGCGTGAATTGAAACCGGTTGACTGCATCTTTGAGGAAGTGCAAGAAAATCGCACCCCTCGCGGGTGCGTGAATTGAAACGCAATTCGCGAGCGAAAGCTCCAGTTGCAGTGATATCGCACCCCTCGCGGGTGCGTGAATTGAAACTGAACAACTACAACAACGCTACAAGCAAGTGCATCGCACCCCTCGCGGGTGCGTGAATTGAAACAAATGCGAGCCGATGCAAAGATTGATTCTGTCGATCGCACCCCTCGCGGGTGCGTGAATTGAAACATTATACTTTGCGTAGGTACCGCAATAAAGAATCATCGCACCCCTCGCGGGTGCGTGAATTGAAACGTGGCAGCGAATGCACATCGTCACATAGTCTTATCGCACCCCTCGCGGGTGCGTGAATTGAAACAACTAAATTTCTATTTGGATTATAAACAGAAAATCGCACCCCTCGCGGGTGCGTGAATTGAAACGCGACGGCGTGAAGCTGGAGGAATACCGGGAAATCGCACCCCTCGCGGGTGCGTGAATTGAAACTGCCAAGACAAACAAGGATTACAATAAAATCGATCGCACCCCTCGCGGGTGCGTGAATTGAAACCAGGGCGGGGCCGTCTTGCTCCGGGTGCGCCACATCGCACCCCTCGCGGGTGCGTGAATTGAAACAGCGTGGTAGTATCGCGCCGCTCGGCAAGCTGCATCGCACCCCTCGCGGGTGCGTGAATTGAAACCGAAATGGCAACTTTCTTTCTCTTCTTAGGAGATCGCACCCTTCGCGGGTGCGTGAATTGAAACCACATCTGCGCCCAGTTGTGAATGTCTGCCGAATCGCACCCCTCGCGGGTGCGTGAATTGAAACTTACACACATAGTTTTTATAAGGAATAACTACATCGCACCCCTCGCGGGTGCGTGAATTGAAATTACGATAACAAGGGCTACCACCTGGACCGCGCATCGCACCCCTTGCGGGTGCGTGATACTCAACGATAATTTGCCACCGCACTTCCATGCCATCTATAACGACTTGGAAGGAAATCGTCCTCCAAGAATCAAAGGGCTTGTTGTTGAATGGGCTCCTCTGCACAAAGACTAACTTCTAAGCAATTGGGTTTCCTTGACAAAACAGGAAGCTTTTCAAAAACTTCATCATTACAGCCCACACAATCACCAGAGCTAACTGCGTAGATTTTGCATCGAAATTTATAAGGTCGTTAGTAACCCATTCCTAAAAATTCAAAAATCTAAAATTCGTTTTTTTTTCAACAATGCCTTGACACAAGCACTTTCCGTTACTAGATTTATATAGTGAATAAAAAGACAGTAATTTAAATTTTGTTCATTTGCCGGGTCATGCCGCGCGTTTGTTATATGAGAATCACAACACTGCCGCTTTTCAAGCATGTAGCGACAGGGGAAAAAATGAAGAGATACGAAGATTTGAACATCTGCGATAATTTCATGTTTGCGAAGGTGTTCAGCAATGAGGATGTAGCCAAGGACTTTCTGCAAGACATCCTGAAAATCATCATCGACAAAATTTCTGTAGTCTCTGAGGCCACAACTCAGGAAGATCCATTCCACAAGAGTGTCCGTTTTGATGTACAGGTCAAGGAAGAAGCTCCAGAAAAAGGCCGTTACTTTGACATTGAGCTGCAGATGATCGACACTGGCGAACTCCCAAAGCGCGCGCGTTATTACCAGGGAATGTGCGACCTGGATGCACTGGCAAAGGGAGCAAGCTACGATGAACTGAAGGAACAGTACATTCTGTTCATCTGCCCCGAGGACGTTTTCGGGAAGGATATGCCCGTTTACAGGTTCCAGAACCGTGAGGAAACTGATCCGAGCATTTTGATGGGTGACTTATGCTATAAAAATTTTTATATTTTTAAAAGGTACAGCGATATCAAGGAGGAATCCACTCGCGAGTACATGCAGTATTTTGCTACGCAGAAGCACGAATCGGCAAAGATGAAACGGATTCACGAACTTGTAGAACGCTATCGCAGAGACCCTATTACAAGGAAGGCTTACATGACTCTGGAGCAAGAGCTTGACATTCGGTATAAGAAAGGGCTGAGCGACAAGAACAAGGAACTTGCAAAGGCTTTCCGTGATCGAGGCGTTTCAATCGAGATCATTGAAGCCTCCACAGGCCTCACGCCAGAAGAAATCAAGGCATTATAAAAACATTGCCTAAAAAGCAAATAAGCTTCCCAAAATGGGAAGCTTATTTATTGGTATATGCCCCAAGATTTTTGGTGCCGAGGATACTATGTTGACTGCCCGTCTATGAAGAACCGCCGGCGGCGGCGTACATAGAAAAGTTCGTATAAACCTATTTCTTATTGTATTGATTCTCGCAAAGACGGCCTTGTTTTTCCATTAGCGTTTGGATTGTTTCGTTATCAAAGTTCTTGACTGCACAACCAACCGCAACTACATCATATTCTATGTAATCATAAAAAGACCCTAAGGCGGCTTCGCATTCCGACTTGAATAAAGCCTTTACTTTTTCTACCCCAGAGCCAATTTCGCCATGAGCCAGATACACAATGGCTGGTAGATCTTCTGAAGGTATGACCAAAATCGTAGATTCGAGACTCCTCCAGCCGTCGTATGCGTTCAACCTTCGAACTAAGCCTTTTTCTTGTTTGTATAAATCGACTGAACACGTGGTATCCGTACCTGCTCCTGCAGAAACATAGGAACGTTCTTCCTCTGAATAAAAATTATACTGTGCGTCATAATTGATGAATAACGTCATACCATCAATTTCATCAATGGCATACTTTTCAGGATACTCTCTAGAAAGACTATCCAAGAAGCTTCGTTCTGAATCTGTAACATTCAGAGAATCCGCTTTCGGAGCAATAATAAAAGCCTCTTCGAAAGGTTTGTTTTCCAATATTTCGCTACTGGAGTCGCTCGGGATTTCTGGTTTGTCTACCAAGTCGCCGCTACTGGAGTCGCTAGGAATTTCTGAACCTTGCTGCTGCGGCGAATCGGAACCGTTTTCATTTTGCACAACGCTTGCACTGTCTTCGCCACACCCTAAAACAAAGAGCGAAAATACGGCTAGCAAAAAGCATAAATGTAGTCTTTTCATTTGACCTCCGAGTAAAATGAATCTTATGAAAGTAATATACATTAATTTTGAAAACAGTGTGATACAAAACGGGGGGAATACTATTGAAAACAAAAATTTTACATTTCTAAAATCAAGCCTAAAGAGCCTAGAATCGCGATTTCGGGCATGTTTTGTAATATTTATTTATGCATCTCGTATGTACGGGTGCTTTTTTTTCAACCGCATTTGAAATTTTCTATATATATTCTAAAGTGGAATGGTTTTGGGACGCTTCTAGAGCACTAGAAGGTGTATTCCATTAGTGAGGATTGATATGCGAAAATTATACACTATCCCTGCATTGCTTCTTTCTGCAGGAATGCTTTTCTTCGCCGCCTGCGGTGACGATTCTTCGTCTTCGTCCCCTTCCTGCGACGGGGACGAATGCGTTATCGATGAAGATGGCGATATCAAGGGCGACGACGGCAACTCCAGTTCCAGCAAAAAAAGGAGCTCCAGCAGCTCTCGCCGTGGTTCCTCCAGCGATTCATCTGATGATGGCGATGACGGTGACGATGATAGCCACGATGGTAGCGGCGATTCCGACAATCCGGAGTCTTCCAGTTCCTCAAAGCCTGCTAGCAGTTCTTCCATAGAACGCAAGGAAATGCCGAAAAAACTTTGCAGGGGCATTAACGAATACACGGAAGTTAAGGGTGATGACGGCGAAACCTATGTGTGCCTTGAAGGCAAGACCCTTTTCAAGATCGATACTTATGATAGCCTGGAAGATTGCGATGATTACCAGATGGGTACCATTGCATGGGTTGTCGATGAAGAAGAACCTTATACTTGTGAAGAACATTATTCCTGGCGCCACGGCATTTTTGAAGTGGACCTGAACCCGGTGCATATTGAAGCGGGGGGCGCTTGCCCGGATTCTCTTGCCGGCAAGGAGTTGTTCTCTAATGAATTGAATGGCGATTACGCTTGCAAGGGTGGCATTTGGGTTTTGATCAAGTCCTATGAAAGAAGTTCTTCTTCTGCTCATGTTCCTGTTCCAGTTGACTATTCCAAGGGCCGTGCCATGAACAAGAAGCTTGGCAAGGGTATCAACTTTGGTAACTCCTGGGATGCAACCGGTTCTGGCGATGGTGGCTGGAGCAACCCGATTAACGATGGCGACTTTGCCACTATCAAGGCTGCCGGCTTTAATTCTGTACGAATTCCGGTTCGTTGGAATCATAAGAATAGTGGCGATATGGATGCTATCAAGGCCGACGTGCAGACTGCAATTAGCCAGGGTCTTGTTGTTATCATCAACTACCATCATTACGATGCCTTGAACGAAATCGGTGGCAAGTATGCTAAGGATCCTTCGGCATACAAGAGCCAGTACGAACAGGAAAAGCAGAATTTCGTGAACAAGTGGAAGGAAGTTGCCCGCGAAATGGACAAGTTCCCTGACAACAACCTTATTCTTGAAGTCTGGAACGAACCGACCATTGCCAGCGCCGAAGTTGTAAACGAATTGATGCTTGCCGGTTACAATGCAATCCGTTCTGTAACTAAGACAAAGACCATCATGTTTGAAGCTTACCATGCTGCAAAGTTCTATGACCTCGACAAGTTCGACTTCCCGGCAGATGGCAACATCATCTACTCTGGCCACTATTACGAACCGTTTACGTTCTCTCACCAGGGCCACGGCTATGAATGCAAGGGCGATGCCGCCTATAAGACAACTGCAGCAGCAGACATGAAGTCTTATTTGGAAATTGCCAAGAAGTATTACCCGGATGTCGATGGCGTGAACACGATTCCGCTCAACATGGGTGAATTCGGCATTGCTGGCCAGTGTGGCGTTAGCGACTCCAAGCGTGCCCAGTGGACTAAGGAAGCTGTGAAGGCTGCAGAAAGCGTCGGTATGTCTTGGACCTACTGGTGCTTCAAGAACTGCGGCGGCTTTGAAGCCTGGAGCGGCAACTGGAAGAGTGGCTTCCTCGACGCATTCGGTCTCTAATTGCGTTAACTCGTTGATTAAAAACGACTTAGCTTTTTGTTGGAATTGCCCCGGCGTAAAGCCGGGGTTTTTGCTTTACAAATTTGGCAAAAATAGTGGGCTAAACTGCCCCTTTTTGTAAGATTTCGCCGATTTTTTTAGGGCTGTATTGCTAAATTGTGGCTCGGATATTTGTGAGGTGTCTATGACAGCTGAGGCAGAAAAGCCTAATTTCATTACGACCTCCCTTGACTTCCTCGTCAACTGGGGTCGCACTAACTCGCTCTGGCCGTTTCCGTACGGTACGGCTTGCTGCGCTATCGAATTCATGAGTACTGAAGTGGGCCGTTACGACCTTTCCCGTATTGGTTCCGAATACGTCCGCTTTACCCCGCGCCAGTCTGACGTGCTTTTGGTTGCAGGTACCATTACCTACAAGCAGGCACCGATCCTTCAGCGCATGTACGAAGAAATGGCCGACCCTAAGTGGGTCATTGCCATGGGTGCATGTGCCAGCTCTGGCGGCTTCTACGATTGCTATTGCACCGTTCCGGGCATCGACCACATCATTCCGGTCGATGTCTACATTGGCGGTTGCCCGTCTAGGCCGGAAGCGTTCTTCGATGCCATGTTCGACCTGCAGAAGAAGATCAAGGACGAATCCTTCATGAAGCAGCGCGCTGAACACGTCAAGGACCAACTTGAAATGATCAAGGCAAAGACTGCCGAAGCCAAGCAGAACGCACAGGCTTACGCCGCAGAAAAGATTGCCGAGGCAAAAGACTTTGCTGTTAAGAAAGAACAGCAGCTTGTTAAGAAAGCCCAATTCTGGAAGGAGTAAAAATGGAATCTGTGAATAATGCAGAAGCAATCGTCTCCGTCCTGGAGGAGAAGTTCGGCGGTAAGCGCGAAGCTCTTGCCAAGTGGGACTGCTGCGTTGTTGTTCCCAAGGAACAGCTTCACGACGCTGTTGAATACCTTAAAAACGACCCGGCTGCCAAGTTCGATATGCTCTTGGATGCTGCTGGCATCGACTATTCCGCCTACCCGAACCACGAAGGACCGCGCTTCGCAGTCTCCTATGCTTTCAAGAGCATGAGCGCTGCCGGAAAGCGTATCCGTCTTAAGGTGCTGGTCAGCGAAGCGGACCTCAAGGTCCCGACTATTACAGACCTTTACGCAAGTGCCGATTGGCTTGAACGCGAAGTGTTCGACCAGTATGGCGTTGTGTTTGCTGGCCACCCGGATCTTCGCCGCATTTTGAACCATGTTGAATTTGTCGGCCATCCGCTCCGCAAGGATTACCCTGCACAGAAGCGCCAGTGGCTTTCTACAAGCGACTACCTTATGCCGGAACTCGAAAAGCGCCTTGAAGCAAAGGGCTACAAGATCATCCAGCGTTCCGAAGTCGTCAACCCTGTAGACGAAGAATATCTTGAAGGGAGTATCAAAGCATGATCGTACTTGATCCTAATGGCGAAAAGCTCAGCTTGATGGCTTTGAACGTAGGCCCTACGCACCCGGCAACCCACCACTGCGTACGCTTGCTCACAGCTCTCGATGGCGAAACCATCGTTGCTGGTGTTCACGAAATCGGCTTTATGCATCGTGGTTTCGAAAAGATGGTGGAACGCGGTACCTGGCAGCAGGCACTCCCGTATACCGACCGTTTGAACTACTGCTCTGCAATGATGAACAATATCGCTTTTGTTCGCGCTGTAGAAAACATGTTCCAGATCGACATCCCGGAACGCACCAAGGTTCTTCGCGTGATTGTGAACGAACTTTCCCGCATCAACGACCACTTCATTTGCGTTGCTGCTGCATTCCAGGACCTTGGCGGCACGACTCCGTTCATGTACGCATTTAACCCGCGTGAAGAAATTATGCTCATTTGGGAAAAGCTTACCGGCGCTCGCCTCACAAATAGCTATGCCCGAATCGGCGGTCTCTATCGCGACTCTTACGATGGTTTTGAAAACGACGTTCTCGCTGCCTGCAACTCCGTAGAAAAGGCTCTCAAGGACTTGCATGCCTGCTTGGATCGTAACCGTATATTCCTCGACCGTACCGTGGGCATCGGCAAGATTTCTGCCGAACGCGCAATTAGCTACGGCTGGACCGGCCCTTGTCTGCGCGCAACTGGCGTTGCAAGTGACCTCCGCAAGGACGAACCGTACTACGATTACGAAACCTACGACTGGGAAGTTGTCGTTGGCACACAGGGCGACGCAAACGACCGTTTGCAGGTGCGCCTTGCTGAAATTGAAGAATCTGTAAAGATCGTTCGCCAGGCTCTCAAGCGCCTTGCTCCGGGCCCTGTCGATATCGTTGACCCGCGTATTCGCGTGCCGGCCCACAAGCTTGCATACCAGGATATGGAAGGCCTTATCGGTCGCTTCAAGAGCGTTTACGAAGGCATTCGCGTTCCAGAAGGCGAATACTACTGCGGTTCCGAATGCGCTAACGGCGAACTCGGCTTTACGATCGTTTCCGATGGCTCCGGCCACCCGTACCGCATCAAGGTGCGCTCCCCGAGCTTTGCCCACGTTTCCGCATTTAACGAATTGGTGGAAGGCCTTACCTTGGCCGACTCCATGGCAACCCTCCCTGGCCTCAACATGATTGCAGGAGAACTTGACCGATGAAAGAACATATTCAAGGCGCAGTTCACTTTGTTGCAAACAACAACTTGAAGTTTGGTCGCCCGGAACAGCCGCAAGTTGCTTACCCGACTCCGGCAGACCAGTTTGGACATGTACACAAGTCACAGCCGCAGCCAAGCCGCGAAGAAGTGTTTGCAAAGATGGACACTCCAGAAACCAAGGCTCGCGTGGCAGACTTGCTTAGCCGCTACCCGGTTGCACAGGGTGCTCTTCTTGAAGTGCTTTGGCTTGTGCAGGGTGTGTTCGGCTGGGTTCCGACCGAAGGCATTCGCTGGGCAGCAAACGTTTGCTCCTGCGCTCCGGCACATGCTCTTGGCGTAGCGACATTCTATACCATGTACAACCACGCTCCCAAGGGCAAGTTCATGTTGCAGTTCTGCCGCAACATCAGCTGCGCTATCAAGGGCGCTCAGCCGCTTATCAAGTATGTCGAAAACAAGCTCGGCATCAAGAGCGGCGAAACCACCCCGGACGGCATGTTCACCATTCTTCAGGTGGAATGCCTCGGCTCCTGCGGCAATGGCCCTATGATGCTCGTGAACGACGACTTTGCAACTGACGTCGTGAATGGCGAGCTCAAGATGAAGCGTGGCACGACTCTTACTGAAGCTAGCATCGATCGCATTATCGACTGGTGCAAGGCTCACGCAAACAACGTTCCTAAGCACGATGTGCTTGGTGGCACCGTCAAGGGCCACAGCGGTCATCCGGGCGCTCCGGGTGCAATTGCAAAGCCGCAGGTTCCTGACTATGCTCCGCCGAGCCCGGTTCTTTGCGTGAAGGCTGAAGCCGACGAAACCGGCGCAACCCTCACTTGGAAGGGCGCTCCGGAATTCACGAAGATTGTTGTAGAAAAGAAGTCTGGTAACGATTGGGTCGCAGTAGGCGAGCCGGGCGTTAAGGACAAGGCATTCGTTGATGCCGCTGGTAAGGTTGGCGATGAATATCGCATGATCGCTACGAGTGGCGAACGCGTTGCTAAACCATCGGCTGTTGCTGTAACAACGCAGAAGCCTGTTCCAGAAGAAAAGGCGGTTTAATCATGGCTGAATGCGTAAAAGTTTGTACAGAAAACTTTGGCAAGGGCGCCCAGGACATTGAAGTCTACAAGAAGCTGGGTGGCTATGAAAATATTTCGGAACGCTTGTTCAACATGAGCCAGTTCGAGCTCATCGACTACGTGCAGCGCTCTAACTTGCGCGGTCGTGGTGGTGCAGGCTTCCCGACAGGCATGAAGTGGAGCTTCGTTCCGCGCGGTACCGGCAAGCCGGTCTATATCGTGGTGAACGCTGACGAAGGTGAAGGCGGTACGTTCAAGGATCACTTCCTTATGCTTGAAGATCCGCACCGCTTGATCGAAGGCCTCATCATTGCAGCTTGGGCTCTCGGTTCCCGCGCAGCATACATCTACTGCCGTGGCGAATTCCTCCCTTGCATAGAAAGCCTCAACAAGGCCTTGAACCAGGCTTATGCCGCTGGCTACCTTGGCGAAAATATCATGGGCACAAAGTTCTGCTTCGATATCTTCGTTCATCGTGGCGCTGGCGCTTACATTTGCGGTGAAGAAACCGCTCTCATTAACTCTCTTGAAGGCCAGAAGGGCCAGCCGCGCCTTAAGCCGCCGTTCCCGGCAGTTAGCGGTGCATGGAAGAGCCCGACTTGCGTGAACAACGTCGAAACAATCATGGCTCTCCCTTGGATCCTCAAGCATGACCCGAGCGAATACGCCAAGATGGGCACGCCTCGTGCAGGCGGTACCAAGGTGTTCTGCATTTCTGGTGACGTAAAGAATCCAGGTGTTTACGAAGCTCCGCTCGGCACCCCGATGATGACTATGATTAACGATTACGCCGGTGGCGTTGTTGGTGGCAAGCTCAAGGCTGTGCTTCCGGGCGGTTCCTCTTGCGCTCCGCTTACTGCAGAAGAAGCTGCAGTCGCCACAATGGACTACGAATGCCTCGCTTCCATGAAGACGATGTTCGGTTCCGGCGCCATGATCGTTATTAACGATACGCACAACATGGTTGACCTGTTGAATGTGCTCGGCAACTTCTACAGCCACGAATCTTGCGGCCAGTGCACTCCGTGCCGCGAAGGTACAGGCCTTTTGCACCGCATCTTGAACCAGATCGTTGCCGGCAACGGCCACGACGGCGATGTGGAATTCATGCAGAGCCTCTGCGGTGGCTTCGGTGGCGTAACGATTTGCCCGCTCTCCATTTCCTTGGGTGGCCCGGTAAGCGCTTACTCTGCAAAGTTCCGTGCTGACTTCGATGAATACATCGCAAGGAACCCGGATCACGCCAAGCCGCGCGTACAAGAAAACTATCGTCCTGGAATCTTCTGGTAATAATATGAGTAACTACTATAACATGCCGAAACTCCCGACCGAAAACAGCCCGAAGGTTGAAATCTTCGTGGACGATAAGGCCGTGATGGTTCCTGGCGACACCAACTTGCTCGAAGCCCTGAAGGCTGTCGGCATTGAAACTCCACACGTCTGTTACCATCCGTATTTGCCGGTTTCTGGTAACTGCCGTCAGTGCCTCGTAGAACAGGAAGGCCCGCGTGGCCGTATGCTTGTGATTTCTTGCTATACTCCTGTTGCTCCTGGCATGAAGGTCTATACTCCTGCTTCTAGCGCTCGCGTAAAGAATGCCCGCAAGGCTACGCAGGAATTCATGCTTGTGAACCACCCGCTCGATTGCCCGATTTGCGACAAGGCCGGTGAATGCACATTGCAGGAAAACTACATGGAAGCTGGCCAGAACGAAGGCCGCATGCGCCCGGAATACGGCAAGAACTACCATGGCAATCCGGAACACCAGTTCATTGATGCCAAGGGTCAGCTCCGCGGCGGTAAGCGCGTCGATATCGGTCCGCGCATTTACCTCGATGAAGAACGCTGCGTTCAATGCGACCGCTGCGTGCGCTTTATGCGTTCCATCGCAGGCGACGAACAGCTCCAGCTCGCTGCCCGTGCAGACCACACCTACATTACGACATTCCCTGGCGAAAAGCTGGATCACGAATACGACCTTTGCGTAACGGACGTTTGCCCGACAGGTGCAATGACCGCAAAGTATTTCCGCTTCCAGAAGCGCGTATGGCTCCTTAGCCACACTCCGACAATCGCCATGAACGATTCCCTCGGTGCAAACATCTGGCTTGACCATGCTGATGGCAAGATCTACCGCATGATGCCGCGCTGCAACCCGGAAGTGAACCGTAGCTGGATCTCCAACACCACGCGTCTCGCTTGCCTCGAATTCGGCAAGAACCGCCTCCCGGCAACAGACCTTGCAGCTATCAAGCTCGAAGGCAAGGTTGCTATCGTCGCTGGCGGCGAATGCACGATCGAAGACCTCGCAGCTATCAAGATGCTTGCAGAAAAGACCGGCGCCGAAGTGTTCGGTGGCACGTTCAAGAAGGTTGGTTCCCCAGACGGTATCGCTATGAGTGGTGACCCGATGGCAAACCGTGCAGGCTTCAAGCTCATGGGCATTGCAGATGACAATCTCCTTGACCTTGCAAAGCGTGCCTCTGAATTCCAGACCGTTATCATTGTAAATAACAATGTAATCGGCGAAGGTAATGGAGCTATGGATGCTCTTAAGAAGATTCCTAACTGTATCGTTCTTAGCGCATTCGACAACGAAACCGCCAAAATGGCAACTGTTGCATTCGGCATTAACCACTGGAGCGAAGTCCAGGGAACAATGGTCAACTCCTTGAACATGATTCAAAAGTTGAATGCCGCTCCGACAGCCCCTGATGCAAACTTGCAGCCTGCCTATGCAGTGCTCTCTACACTTGCAGGCAAGCCTTTTGCAAGCGCATTCGAAGCTTTCAAGAAGGCTGGCGAATATGCCCCGGCTCTCGCAGGCCTTTGCTATGACTGCATCAAGAGCTCCGGTAAGCTTTTGGAAGGAGGTAACGCATAATGGATTTCATTTGCAATGGCGTTATGGATGTCTTCAATTCCAAGACCTGGATTGAATGGGTTATTACGATAGCGAAGTTCGCCTTCTGCTTCGTACCGGTCCTCTACATCCTTTTGCTTATCCCGATGGAACGCCGTGGCGCCGGTTTTATGCAAGACCGTCAGGGCCCGAACCGTTCCTACATCAAGATTCCTTACTTCGGTAAGATCCGCTTGCTCGGCTACGTGCAGAACATGTGCGACGGCACGAAGTTGTTCTTCAAGGAACTCTTCACGCCGAAGGCTGCCAACAAGATTATCTTCAATCTTGCCCCGGCAATCCCGTTCGCAATCGTGTTCCTTTCTCCGTGCGTAATTCCATGGTTTGGACCGATGGTGTTCAGCTTCGGCGATAGCGTAGTCCGTATTCCGGGCTCCATCATCGATTCCGATGTCGGCGTGCTTCTCTTGTTCGGCCTTTCCTCCCTCTCTGCATACGGTGCAGTGCTCGCAGGTTGGTCTTCCAAGTCCAAGTATTCCTTCCTCGGTGCGCTCCGTACAAGTGCAATGACTGTTAGCTACGAAGTCTGCCTCGGTCTTTCCCTGATGGGTGTTCTGCTCCTTGCAGGCTCCTTCAACTTGACCGACATCGTCAGCTGGCAGGAACACAACGTCTGGGGCATCGTTGCCCAGCCTGTTGCATTCATTTGCTTCCTGATTGCTTCCATTGCAGAAACTGGCCGTGCTCCGTTCGACGTTGCCGAAGGTGAACCGGAACTTGTTGCTGGCTACCATACAGAATACGGTGCCATGCAGTTCGGTCTCTTCTACATGGGCGAATACTCCCACATCTGCATCAACTCTTTCCTCATTGCAACGCTCTTCCTCGGTGGCTACTCTGTTCCGTTCGTTACGACCGAAACAATGCAGGCTCACATGGGCGGTTCCTTGACGGTGCTCTGCGGCGTGCTCGCATTCCTTGCTCTCGCATTCCTGCACATGATCTACCGCTACTCCAGAAAGCTCGCTGCAACTAACCTTACGCATAAGAACGTCGTTCTTCAGGAATACAAGCTCTACAAGCTTGTCGCCTGGGTCGCAACAGTTGTTTTCGTTGCCGGCGCAGTTGCTTCCTGGATGTACGTGAACCCGCAGACCATCAGTGTGAACGGTGCTCCGGTATATGGCATTGGTGTTGCTCTCGGTACAGCTCTTATCCACTTGCTCGTGCTCGTTGTAAAGAGCGTTATCTTCTGCTGGGTATGGATCTGGGTGCGTTGGACACTCCCGCGCTTCCGCTATGACCATGTCATGCATCTCGGCTGGAAGATCATCTTGAATATCGCGCTCTTGAACCTCATTGTGACTGCAGTCGTCGCAAAGCTCTTAGGAGGTAACTAATGGCTCGCGTTATTAAGCAGAAACCTATGAACTGGATCGAACGCCTCTATGTTGTAGAGTGCCTTCGCGGTTTGTTCACAACTCTTAAGCATGCTGCCCGTGGCCTTTTCCGCTACGAAACATTGCCGACCATTTCTTACCCGGAAGGTCAGCCGGAAATCACGAACGGCTACCGTGCCAAGCATCGTTTGATGCTCCGCCCGGACGGCTCCCCGCGTTGCGTGGCTTGCGGCATGTGCGCTGCAGCCTGCCCGGCAAAGTGCATTTTCATTGAAGCGACCGAAAATGAAGACGGCCGCATCGAAAAGCGCGTGATGCGTTTTGACATCGACCACCTTGTTTGCGTTTTCTGCGGCCTTTGCGTAGAAGCTTGCCCGGTTGACGCCCTCCGCATGGATACCAAGGAAATCGTGTTCGAACACCGCACCCGCGAAGAATTCGTTGCCCATCTGAGCGACTTGACCTCTTGGAATCCGGCAGACTATCCGGATGACATGCAGAGCCAAATGGCTCCGGGTGGCACAAAGAACAAGCAGGCTCTTGAAACCTGGGGCTTGGAGGTTAAGTAATGCTCGCACTGATCTACTTTATCGTTCTCGCAATCATTGCCGTGGGCGCAGCTCTTTGCGTGCTGTTTTCCAAGCACCCGCTCTATGGCGCCCTCTCTTTGATTGTTTCCATGCTTTCGCTCGCCGGCATTTACGGCTTGCTCGGTTCTCCGTTCCTCGGAGTTGTGCAGGTTATGGTCTATGCCGGTGCCATCATGATGCTCATGACATTCGTGATCATGGTGCTCAATGGCGCTAAAGACATGAACACGCCGCGCTTCGACAAGGTTTCCTTGTTCGTGTTCCCGGCTATCGTCGTGCTCGCAGGCCTTCTCGGCTTTGCCCTCATTTCCGCTCCGTTCGGCTTCAACTCCGAAACGCTCCGCGGTTCTGTGGCATTCACCTCTTCTACGCTCTTCAACGTTGAAGAAGGCAGCCGTGGCTACTTCATTCTCTTCGAAGCAATCGGTGTCTTGCTCCTCTCTTCCATGGCAGCAGCAGTGCTCATGGCAAAGAAGCGCCTCGGTTACACCGCTTCTGAAAAGGAGGCTCATTAATGGAACTTCAGGCTGTTTACGTGCAGATCCTTGCCCTGGTGCTTTTTTCCATCGGCATCTTTACTGCAATTTCGCGCCGCAACATGTTCTTCGTGTTGATGGGCATTGAACTTGCCCTCAACGCAGTGAACCTGAGCTTTATCGGCTTTGCAAAAACTTTCGCTGGCGAACTCAGCGTCGCTGGCCAGATTGTCCCGCTTTTCACTATCGCGGTCGCTGCAGCAGAAGCTTGCGTGGGCCTTGCCATGGTGATCTTGATTTTCCGCAATCAGGAAAGCGTGGATGCTGATAACTATTCTGGAATGAAGGGGTAAAAAATGACAGATCTTCCTCTTTGGCTCATTCCGCTGTTCCCACTTCTCGGAACCATCCTTCTTGCGACAATCTCCCTTGCTTCCTCTGGCAGCAAGGAAGGCCCGTCCGAAGGCTTGACCGGCGGCCTTGCCGTTCTCTTCCCGGCACTCGCTTTCATTAGCGTAGTTGTCTTTGCTTGGAACATGCCTGCAGGCGGCATCCAGCAGACGCTCTGCAACTGGATCGACATCGGCACATTCAAGGCCGATATCGGCTTCCTGTTCGACCCGCTGTCCCGCATCATGCTCTTGTTCGTGACTGGCATCGGCACCTTGATTGCTATCTACTCTACAGGTTACATGCACGGCGACCGTGGCTTTGCCCGTTTCTTTGCCTACATCAACTTGTTCCTTTTCAGCATGATCGTGCTTGTCCTTTCCGATAGCCTCCTTCTCACGTTCCTCGGTTGGGAAGGCGTAGGTCTCTGCTCTTACTTGCTCATCGGTTTCTGGAACCACGACTTGAACAACTGCAAGGCAGCGAACAAGGCTTTCATCGTGAACCGCGTGGGCGATATCGGATTCATTCTCGGTATGCTCTGCCTCGCCATGATTTCTAGCGACCTGCTCTCCTATACGGGCCTTACCGCCTTTATGCGCAGTGCGGCAAATGCAGAAATCATCAACTTGCTCTTGCCGATCTTCGGCCTTGCCGGCATCCTCTTCTTTGTTGGTTGCACCGGTAAGTCTGCTCAGATCCCGCTCCTCACTTGGCTCCCAGACGCCATGGCTGGTCCGACCCCGGTTTCTGCACTTATCCATGCAGCAACCATGGTGACCTCCGGCGTTTACCTCCTTGCTCGCCTTTCTGATTTGTTCGTCAAGGTTCCTGTCGTAATGACCGTTGTCGTTGTGATCGGCCTCATGACTGCATTCTGGGCAGCTGTTGCTGGCCTTTTGCAGAACGACATCAAGAAGGTTCTTGCCTACTCTACGATTTCCCAGCTCGGTTACATGTTCATGGCTGCTGGTGTCGCCGCTTTCGACGCTTCCATCTTCCATGTGTTTACCCACGCATTCTTCAAGGCAGCTCTCTTCCTTGGCGCTGGTGCAGTGATCCACTCCCTCGCCGGTGAACAGGACATGCGCAAGATGGGTGGTCTCCTCAAGAAGACTCCGGTTACAGCTTGCGTGATGATCTTTGCATTCCTTGCAATCGTCGGTTTCCCGGGCTTCGCTGGTTTCTGGTCTAAGGACTTGATCCTTGAACGTCTCTATGTTTCTGGTCCGTGCGGCCCTGTGTATTATGCAATCGGTCTCTTGACTGCCGTAATCACCGCAGTCTATATGGGCCGTCTTATCATTCTCACCTTCTTCGGCAAGTTCCGTGGTGGTGAAGAACTTGAAAAGCA
The DNA here is from genome assembly GCA_045615885.1 of Fibrobacteraceae bacterium. Classification (GTDB taxonomy): domain Bacteria; phylum Fibrobacterota; class Fibrobacteria; order Fibrobacterales; family Fibrobacteraceae; genus UBA1765. The sequence continues at coordinate 23,011 of JAZLFR010000057.1, read as the reverse complement.
TGTGCACGAAGCTCCGGCTAGCATGCTCCTCCCGATGGTCGTTCTCGCGGTCGGTGCCGTATTCAGCGGCTACTTCTGGGCTGACTCCCTCGGCATGACCATGTTCCGCGATGCTCTCGCTCCAGTTGTCGGTACAGCTCAGGCTGCGTTCCACACCGCAGAAGTTCATGTGAACCCGATGGTCTTTGCCGGTCTCGGCACTGCAGCTGCAGTCGTCGGTATGCTCATCGCATGGGCTTGCTTCGGCAAAAAGAATATTCCTGCCGCCAAGGGTTCCTCTGCTCCGCAGGGTAAGGCTGCCACTTGGACATTCTTCTTCGATTACGTACATGGCATCTTCGTTGGTGCTGCAAACGTTGTTGCTTTCATCGTTGACAAGGGCGTGAATGCTCTCGTCATGATGATGCAGTGGCTCGTTGCAAGCATTACCGAATTGCTCGGTGATCTCGCTAGTGGCTTCCAGGTTCGCAAGGTTCGCTTGCAGCTCTGCCTTAGCGTTGTCGGGGTTGTTGCCTTGGCTGTAATCCTCTTTGTTTACGGAGGACTTATCTAATGTTGTTACACATTCTTGTTCTCGCTCCGTTTGTTGCAGCTCTCCTCGTTGCCCTCGCTGGCGGTAAGGGTGTTGCAGCTTCCAGAATCGCAATTTTCTTCTCTGCAATTTTTGCAGCACTCTCTGTTGCAATGATCGCAGGTGGCGATTTGAATGCTACGCCAATTGATTGGTTCAAGCTCCCGGGTAGCGAAGCCTCTGTAAAGTATTGGCTCGCTTCCAACACGCTCAGCTCCTGGATGGTGTTCCTTTCTACCGTCCTTACGCTTGCATCCCTTATTTTTGCACGTTCTTCCATCAAGTGCGAATACAAGAACTTCGCAATCGGCATGCTCGTGCTTCTCGGAACTTTGAACGGCTCCTTCCTCTCCATGGATGCAGTGCTGTTCTTCTTCTTCTTTGAAGCCATGGTTATTCCGGCTGCAATTCTTATTGCCGCCTACGGTGGTGAAAACCGCAAGTCCGCCGCAATGACCTTTGCAATCTACACATTGGTCGGTTCCGCTCCGATGTGCATTGCCTTGTGGTATCTCGTTGCTGCAAGCGGCGTTACTACCGCTGCCGACTTGTTTGCCTTCGTGCAGACCCTCGACGCTCCGATGCAGACAAGCATTGCTATCGCATTCTTGCTCGCATTCCTCGTCAAGACCCCGATTTTCCCGTTCCACGGTTGGCAGGCAGCTACCTACGCCGAAGCTCCGGCAGCACTTTCTGCAATCCTTACCGGTGCAATGTCCAAGGTCGGTGTCTATGGTATTCTCGTCTGGGTGCTTTCCCTCTTCAACTTGAACGAAACTGTTCTTGCCGTAATGCTTACGCTCGGTCTTGTGACTGCCGTCTATGGTGCGCTCATGGCTCTCCGTGGTCAGGACGTCAAGAAGATCCTTGCCTTCAGCTCCATGGGTCATCTTGGCCTTGCTGTCGCTGGCATCTTTACCTTTAGCCCGCGCATGCTTCCGGCTGTACTTGTTCTTCTTGTTGCTCACGGTCTTTCCGCTGGCGCTCTCTTCTTGCTCTCTGGCACTGCAGAACGCATGACTGGCAGCCGTGAGCTTGCAAAGATGGGTGGCCTTGCTTCTAGCGCTCCGGTATTTGCCTTCCTCTTCGGTGCCGCAGGCGTTATCGCCCTTTCCGTTCCGGGTACGGCTGGTTTTATCGGTGAATTCCTCGTGCTTCTTTCCTTGTGGGATGTAGGCCCGATTCCGACAGTTGTCGGCGGTCTCTGCCTCATTCTTTCTGCAGGTTACATGCTCCGCTTGATCCAGGGTGTTCTCTTTGGCAAGCGCGAAGGTGCAATCGAATGTGCATCCCGCATTTCTCCGCTCGAAGGTACCGCAATCGGCGTTCTTCTTTCCTTGATCATCGTGTTCGGTTTCCACCCGGTCTTCATTTACGAAGTCCGTACTGCAGAACCGGCTGTTGAATCCGAAGAAGTCGTTGATACTTCTGCCGCCTTGAGCGAAGAAGAAACAAAGGCCTTGATCGACCAGATGCTCGCTGCTGATTCCGCTTCAACCGCTGCCGAAGAAACAGCAGCCGTCGAAGCTGCCGCAACGGAAGCTTCTGAACCGGTCGCCGAAGCAGCTTCTACACAGGAGGCAAAATAATGACTAACTCACTCATGGTTCTTTTGCCGGTGATTCTCGTAATTGCAGGTGCTCTCGTGGCACTTGCCGCAGAACCGTTCCTCCAGAACGAAAACAAGCACAAGGTGCTCCCGTGGGTCGCCGCTGCTTTCACCGTTATCGCTGCGGTTTCTCTCTATTGCTCTCCAGATGGTTCCTACTACCATGTCTATGCAATGGATGCAACTCGCCGCTTGTTTACGCTCACCATTCTCGTTTGCCTTTTCCTTGGCATCGGAGGTGTGCAGTGGACTCTCGCCCGTGAAAAGTTCCCGGGCGGTGAAGCCTACGGCCTTTTGACACTTGCTTCTGCAGGTGCAATCCTCATGACGCTTTCTACCGACTTCCTTGCCCTCTTCATTGGCATGGAACTTGCTGCCTTCCCGGTATATGCCCTCGTCGGCATTCGCCGCAAGGACCGCAACGGTAACGAAGGTACCTTCAAGTACTTCGTGACAGGTGCCGTGTTCAGCGCTATCTTCCTTTACGGTGTCGCACTCGTTTACGGTGCAACAGGTTCCACTGCTTTCGGCGCTTCCTTTGTCGCTGGCCGCGGTATCCTTCTTAGCGTTGGCATGCTGCTTGTTCTCATTGGCCTCTTCTTCAAGGCCGGTGCAGCTCCTGCACACTTCTGGGTTGCCGACGTTTACACAGGTGCTCCAGTCGCAGTGACCGCCTTCATGGCAGCAGTCGTCAAGGTCGGCGCTCTCGCAGCAATCGCTTCCATCTGGATGTCCATTGCTCCGGACCGTTCCCTGAAGATCGTCGTTGCCCTCGTGGCCCTCGTTTCCATCGTAATCGGTGCATTCTCTGGCCTTGCTCAAAAGTCCAGCCGCCGCATTCTTGCATTCTCCGCCGTGATGAATGCAGGTTTCTTGCTCTGCGGCCTTTTGCTCCACAAGGCAGACGGCAGCCTGTTCCTCGGTGCCTTGCAGTTCTTCCTTGTCACCTACGCAATTGCTTCTGCCGGTGCTTTGACTGGCATTGCATACCTTGCTGGTGAAGGCGACGAACGCGAAACCCTTTGCGGTCTCAAGGGCCTTGCCCGCAAGAGCCCGGCTCTTGGCGTTGCAACAGTGATCTGCCTTGCTTCCCTTGCAGGCCTTCCGCCTGCAGCAGGCTTCCTTGCAAAGTTCGAACTCTTTGCAGGCATGTTCAAGGAAGGCTACGGCGCTCTCGCTGCTACAGCATTCTGCCTTTCTTTGGTTGCTGCAGTCTATTACCTCCGCGTTGCATACGTGCTCTTTACAAAGCCGTGCGACTGCAACAAGGACGTGGTTCCGGCAAACGAAGCTCCGGCTTACGCTTCCTGGATTTTGAAGGCAGGCGTAGCTGTTGCTGCCCTTGCAATGCTCGCCCTTTCTGTTGTTCCGAACGTAGTTTGCTTCTAAGCTAAGCCTGTTTTGAACATTGTAAAAGAACGTCGCTATAAAATGCGGCGTTCTTTTTTATTTTTGTGCATAGAGCTTTCTTTACTTTAATGGACCCTCTAGCTGATTTCTGAACCAATGTCTTTTGCCCCCTGTATTCCATCCAGCATCGCTACCCCGTTTGGCATAGTGCATTTGCATGCGTTCAAAAAGGAGAACCATCGCGAACATATTCGCGAGGTGCTTTGTGCTGCAGCAGGCGGTGATGTTGGATGTATCGTTGCAAAAGAGGGGGTGCGCCCGTATTTTACCAATTCGCCCTTCGACGCCAATTGGACACATTCGGCTAAACTTTGCGTGCTTGCGTATTCTGGGGAAGCTATTGTTGGCATTGATGCGGAGCGCATTCGCAGCCGTTCTACGCGCGTCGCCGACCGCTTCTTTAACGCTGAAGAAGCGGCGCATATAAATCGGTGCGAACCTGAAGCTGCCATGCAGGAATTCTTTAAGCTATGGTGCCGCAAGGAGGCGTATTACAAGTGCGTTGGCGGTTCCTTTTTCAAGGATTCCCTGGAAGTCAACATGCTTGATGGATTCCCGAATGGCGTTTTTTGCGCTGAATGGACGGTTGAATTTGAAAATGAGCGCTACCAGGTGACTTTGGCGGCGACTTCGCGTGCCACACGGTTGCAAAAAGATTGAAAATTATATAAATTTGGCACAACAACGGGATGTAGCTCAGCCTGGTAGAGCGCTTGAATGGGGTTCAAGAGGTCGCTGATTCGAATTCAGTCATCCCGATAAAAATGCCTCCTTTAAAAATGCCTCCTTTTAGGGAGGCATTTTTTGTTTTTAGCCGTTGAATTTGTAGCCGGCCTTTTCGATCGCTTCCTTGATTATGGAGTCTTGAACTGCGTTAGAGAATTTGACGATTACGGATTTATCCTTGTGGCTAGGGATTGCTTCCGAAATGCCGTCGATTTCTTCCAATGCCTTTTTTACGTGAGCTTCGCAATGTGGGCACATCATGCCTTCTACGGAGTATTTCTTTTCCATATTGTTCCTTTGTTTTTTATTGCTTGTTATGTTTTGAATTTCGTTGTTGCAAGTGGCATTGCTTGTTTTGAAAAAGTTTAATCGCAGTGCGTTTGTTACGACGCAAAAACTGGAAAGGCTCATTGCAGCGGCTGCAAATGTTGCGTTGAGCGAAAGGCCGAAGGCGTGGTAGTAGCAACCGGCAGCAAGGGGAATGCCTACGACATTGTAGATGAATGCCCAGAACAGGTTCTCGTGAATGTTTCGAATTGTCTTGCGGCTTAGCTTGATTGCAGTTGAAACGTCTGCAAGGTTGCTTTTCATTAGAACAACGTCTGCGGCGTCAATGGCGACGTCGGCACCCGCGCCAATCGCGATGCCGACATCGGCTCTCGTGAGAGCCGGGGCATCGTTGATGCCGTCGCCAACCATGGCAACTTTCCCTTGCTTCTGCAATTCCTGGATTGCGCTATCCTTGCCGCCCGGTAAAACGCCTGCGATAACCTTGTCAATACCAATGGAAGTCCCGATGGCCTTTGCCGTGGCTTCGTTGTCTCCTGTAAGCATTGCTACCTGGATTCCCATGGCCTTGAGTTCTGCTATGGCCTTTGCACTGTCTTCCTTTAACGTGTCTGCAACGGCGATGATTCCAAGCAAAGTTTCGTTTTTTGCAAACAGCAGGGGAGTCTTGCCTTGGCTAGAAAATGCTTTGATCTGTGCAGAAATTTCTTCAGAAATTTTGACATTACTTGCGATGAACTTTTCATTGCCGCCTAAAAGCGTGGAACCATTTTGCTTTGCTGTAAGGCCCATGCCGGGCTTAGCTTCAAACTCTTCGATGTCTTCTGGTACTTGCGTTTTGTTGTAATCGCAAATGGCCCTTGCCAAAGGGTGCTCGCTTTTGCTTTCCAGGTTTATCGCCGTTTGCAAAAGTTCGCTTTCTTGAACGCCACTTGCGGTAACAATGTCTGTTATACTTGGTTCGCCCTTTGTGATTGTGCCCGTTTTGTCTAGTACAACAATTTGTGTGCGCCCTGTAGTTTCTAGGGCTGCAGAGGTCTTGAAGAGAATTCCGTTTTTTGCTCCAATGCCACTACCGACCATGATTGCTACTGGAGTTGCAAGGCCAAGAGCGCAAGGGCAGCTTATGACGAGAACTGCAATTCCTCTAGAAAGGGCAAAGCCGAATTCTGCATCTACAAGTAGCCAGATGATTGTCGTGATAACGGCAATGGCAATTACCATGGGAACAAAGATTCCTGAAATTTTGTCGGCAATTTTTGATATGGGAGCCTTGGTCGCTGCGGCATCGCTAACCATTTGAATGATTTGCGAAAGAGTCGTGTCTTTGCCGACGCGTGTCGCCTTGCATTTTAAAAATCCAGAAGTATTAATCGTCGCTGCAGAAACGGAATCTCCAACGCTCTTGTCTACAGGCAGGCTTTCTCCTGTAAGGGCCGATTCGTTGATTGCTGAAACTCCATCAAGAATGATGCCGTCTACAGGAATGCTTTCTCCTGGCTTTACAATAAAAATGTCGCCAATTTTTACTTCAGAAATTTCAACATGTTTTTCTTCACCATTTACAAGTAACGTTGCCTGTTTTGGGGCAAGCTTCATCAAGCTCTTTAGGGCATTTGTGGTGCGGCCTTTTGAAATGGCTTCTAACAATTTTCCTACAGTGATGAGCGTGACTATTGTTGCTGCACCTTCAAAATAAAAGTTGTCCATGAAGGCTTCGGCTCCTGCGACCCCAGATTCTACCTGGGCATGCGTCATCTGGAATAAAATAGCCGTGCTGTATGTAAAGGAGGCGCCTGCGCCAAGGGCAACGAGGGAGTCCATGTTTGGGGCCCTGTTGAAAATTCCCTTGAAACCGTTGATAAAGAATTTCTGGTTTATGACAAGGATGATTCCTGAAAGCAGTAACTGGACAAGCCCCATGGCGATATGGTTCATTTCAGGACTTGTGAACCAGCTTGGCAATGGGAATCCAAACATCATGTGGCCCATGCTAAAGTAGAGCAATGGAATCAGGAACGCAAGAGAAACTGCAAGGCGTCTTTTTAGCAGTGGTATTGTAGAATCTACCAAAGGTTCGTTTGTGGCATCTTTATTTTCAACAGAATTTTGGGTAGACAATTCCTGGGCGTGGTAACCGGCCTTTTTAACCGCAGCTACAATGGCCTCTGGCGTTGCGTTCCCTTCTACACTCATGGAATTCGTGAGAAGGCTCACAGCACAGTTTTCAACTCCACTTACGGCTGTGACCGCTCGCTCCACTCGCGCAACGCACGCCGCACAGCTCATTCCAGTAACTTTGAACTTTTGCATATCGCTTTACTTCATCATTTTTTGCAAGGTAGAAAGCAAGTCGTCTATAACTTCATCATTCCCTTTGCGAATGTCTTCTGCAACGCAGGTTCTAATGTGGTTGTTCAACAGATTTTTAGAAAATGCATTGAGCGCTGCATTTACCGCAGAAACCTGTGTCAGAATGTCTGTGCAGTAGACATCTTTTTCAATCATGCCTTGGAGACCCTTGATTTGGCCTTCGATTCTCTTAAGCCTGTTTAAAAGCGCCTTTTGATCTTGTTCAGAACGATATTTCTTTTTATGGCAACGACATCCCATATTTAGCTCACTGATTTTTGAACTAAATATAATACCCCTATGGGGTATATGTCAACAACTCGTTAATCTTTCGGCTTGTTTTTTCAGGTAATATCAAAAATAAAGTCTGCAATGCCAAAATTCTTTTCACTCTTTTTCTACATTTGAGCCATGCAACAAAAGTGGAAAGGCGCTATCTGTGGCATTGTTGGTTCAGTTTGCTACGGAACAAATCCGCTGGGCGCGCTGTTTCTTTACAAAGAAAACGTTCCTACCTTGTCTGTTCTTATGTACCGTTTTGGCTTTGCCGCCATCATGCTTTTTTTGGTGATGCTTGCCAACAGAAAATCCTTTAAAGTTTCAAAACTCGAATTAAAAGTTCTTTCTGTTCTAGGAATTCTTTTTGGAATATCTTCCTATTCCCTTTATTCTTCATTCAAGTTTATGGATGCTGGGCTTGCTTCGACGCTCCTTTTTGTGTATCCGATAATGACTGCCGTGCTGATGGCCGTGTTCTTTAAGGAACGCATTACCAAAATTACGGTGGCTTCCATTCTCCTTGCCTTTGTTGGAATTCTGCTGCTCTACAATGGAGGCCCGAACGCTTCAATAAGTTTGGCCGGTTCTCTGCTGGTTGCGCTTTCTGCCTTAAGCTATGCAGTATACATTGTGATTGTGAATGCCGCTCAAATGAAGATGGGTGCTTTGAAACTCACCTTTTTTGTGCTTTGTTTTTGTGAGCTGTTCTTTGTTATTGCAAGTCTCGTTACTGGCGATTTGCCAATGCTTCCGCCAACGCCTGCCGCATGGTTCTGGGCAATGATGCTTGCCTGCGTTCCGACTGTATTCTCGCTAATACTAACCACGAAGGCTATACAATGGGTCGGCTCCACGCCGGCAGCCATTATGGGGGCCTTGGAGCCTTTGACCGCGGTTCTTATCGGCATTTTTGTTTTTGGAGAATTCTTTTCCATTCGCTACGCATTTGCAATTGTATGCATATTGTCGGCCGTTCTCATTATTGTGACGAACAAGAAAAGGGGATAGGGGTTATAGGATCTAGGATTTAGGGGCTATATTAGACGAGAGACCGCTTCGCTGGTAGACGAAAGACGAAAGAGGATTGTTAAATTCCATTGTTTTAGTGATTAGGATCTAGTGAAATGTTAATTTCCAATGTGTCGGCTGTAGGCTGATGTCTGAATGTTCAATTAGCAATGAATAATTAAGTGTCATTGCGAAATCCGAAGGATTGAAGCAATCCAGAACATGGTAAGTTACTGTTCCTGACTCCTGTCACTGATTCCTGCTTCCGTCTTATGTCTTCCTACTTTCTTCTGTCCTCTGGTTTCTCGTTTCTGAATTCTGTTTTACGACCTCATGCCTCAAGCACCGAAGGAGCGTTCCTCATACCAGTCTTCTGTCCTCTGTTCTCTGTCCTCTTATTTCTTATTTACTACATTTACGCCCATGAAAAATACAGCTAAAAAAGTGTTCTTATACGATACCACCCTTCGCGATGGTAATCAGGATCGTAAAATCAGTCTCTCCCTGGCGGACAAGCTCCAGATTGCACGAATTTTGGACCATTTTGGCTTTGACTATATTGAAGGTGGCTGGCCTAACCCAAGTAACCCGACTGACGAAGAGTTCTTCCAGAAAATTAAGGAAGTTGGTTTAAAGCATGCAAAGATTGCTGCATTCGGTAGCACCCGCCGCCCTGGAATCCTCCCTGAAAAGGATCCTCTCCTTGCTGCCCTTGTCAAGAGTGGCGCTCCAGTCAAGACAATTTTCGGTAAGAGCTGGGACTTGCATGTAACGGAAGTTATCCATACGACTCTCGAAGAAAACCTTGACATGATCAAGTCTTCTGTGGAATTCCTCAAGGAATGTTCCGAAGAAGTGATTTACGATGCAGAACATTTCTTTGACGGTTACAAGGCTAATCCGGAATACGCAATTGAAACTCTCCGTGCTGCCGAACAGGGCCACGCAGACTTTATTGTTCTTTGCGATACCAATGGCGGCACAATGCCATGGGAACTCGAAGAAATCATTGAAGACGTTTCTCAAAAAATTTCTACTCCGCTTGGAATCCATGTGCATAACGATGCTGGCCTTGCAGTTTGCAACAGTATCTATGCAGTCAAGAAAGGCGCAACCATGGTTCAGGGCGTTGTGAACGGCTATGGTGAACGCTGCGGTAATGCAAACCTCACTACAATCGCTGCTGACTTGCATTTTAAAATGAACAGGAGCTTCTTTGCTGCAAAGAAGATTTCACGACTTCGCCAGTTGAGCTCCAATGTAGATCAGATTGTGAACTTGCCTAGCGATGTGCGAGCTCCTTACGTTGGCGATGCCGCTTTTGCTCACAAGGGTGGAGCCCATATCGATGGCGTTATGAAGGTCAGCCGCAGCTTTGAACATATCGATCCGCATGCAGTTGGCAACGATCGCGTGTTTGTAACTAGCGACCAGGCCGGTGGTTCCCTCGTTGTCGAAAAGCTCAAGGCTATCAAGCCTGGTATCGACAAGAAGGATCCTGTCGTTGCAAGTCTCCTTACTCAAATCAAGGAACGCGAAAACGCTGGCTGGCATTTTGACTCTGCCGAAGCAAGCTTCAAGATGCTCGTATACCGCCATCTAGGTATGGTGGAAGAACCGTTCAAGGTTTTGAATTACCGTGTTATCGAAGACAAGACCGTTCAAGGCGTTTCTGTTTCACAGGCTTCCGTTAAACTCCAGATTGGCGATAAGATCAGCCACCAGGTATCTGAAGGTGATGGTCCGGTGAACGCTCTCGATGCAGCCCTCCGCAAGGCATTGCTCCCATTCTTCCCCTACATGTCCAAGGTTCGCCTCGATGACTTCAAGGTGCGTGTGCTTGGCTCCAATGTAGCTTCCGACGCGCTTGTTCGCGTGTGGACTACATTCGGTGACGACAAGGGTTACTGGAACATGGCTGGTGTTAGCTCCAATATTATCGAAGCTAGCTGGATAGCTCTTGTCGATGGACTTTGCTACAAGATCCTTATTGAAAACAAGGTGATTAATGGAGCTTACAAGCACTTGGAAGTTGGTGCTTCGCAAATGGAAAAAATTCCTGAAGTAAAAAAACAGGGTTTGACGAAGCGTCAAGTGAAGCGTGCTGCCGATATTACAAAGCCTGCTGTAAAAAAGAATAAGGGTAAGAAATAGGATTTTGAATTAGGGATACTAAAATGGAAATTGTAAAAGTAACACCGAAGTCCAAAGAAATCGATCGCATCTGCTCTCGCAGCGTTGCCCCGAGTCGCGAAATTTACGACAAGGTCCTTTCTATTCTTGATGATGTGCGCACAAACGGCATGGCTGCTGCAGTCAAGTACGCTAAGCAGTTTGACGGTCTTGAAGGTTCTTCCTTGAAAATTTCTCCGAAGGCTGTCGAACGCGCTGCTGCCAAGGCTCCTGCTTCTTTGCAAGCAGCTTGCCGCACGGCAATCCGTAATGTTCGCGAATTCCATAAGCATCAAATGGAAAAGACTTGGAACATCAAAGGTAATGACGGCGTCGTTCTTGGTCAGCGCATTCGCCCGATGCGTCGCGTGGGCCTTTACGTTCCAGGCGGTGCAGGCGTTTACCCAAGCACTGTCATCATGAACGCAGTCCCTGCGCTCGTGGCCGGTGTTTCTGAAATCGTTGTCGTGACACCTGCCAAGGGCGGACTGAACCCGGCTGTAGCCTTTGTTCTCAAGGAACTTGGCATCAAGGAAGTTTACCACATCGGCGGTGCACAGGCTGTAGCTCTTCTTGCTTACGGTGCAAAGGGTGTGGAACGAGTCGATAAAATTGTTGGCCCAGGCAATGTTTTTGCTGCAGTTGCAAAGAAGGAAGTTTTTGGCATTGTCGATATCGACATGATCGCAGGCCCGTCTGAAGTTCTCGTGATGGCAGACGACACTTCTGACCCGGACTTTGTCGCTGCCGACTTGCTTGCTCAGGCCGAGCACGGCTCCGGTTTTGAAGCTGCAATCTGCATCACGGATTCCATGTCTGCTGCAAAGGATATTTCTGCTTGCGTCGATGCCCAGGTTGAAGCCTCCCCGAAGCGTGAAAAGCTTGAAAAGGTGCTTGCTAACTTTGGTCGCATTTTGGTTGTAAAGAACTGGAATGACGGCGTTGCCATTGCAAACGCAATCGCCCCGGAACACCTTGAAGTCATGACCCGCGATGCGGACGCTCTTGCGGAGCGCATCGACAACGCTGGTGCTGTCTTTGTTGGTCCGTGGTCCAGCGAACCGGTCGGCGACTACTTCGCCGGCCCGAACCATGTGCTCCCGACGAACGGTACGGCACGCTTCTCTAGCCCTCTTGGCGTTTATGACTTCCTCAAGCGCATGAGCGTTATTCGCTACTCCCAGAAGGCTATCTTGAAGAATGCAAAGCCGATTGCCGAAGTTGCCATGGCGGAAGGTTTCTACCACCATGCCCAGGCAGTGCTCAAGCGTCTGTAACAAAGACCTAAGCAAAACTAGTTGCAAAAATGCCCGTTCTTAAGAACGGGCATTTTGATTTGGCTGCTAAAGCTTTTGAAAATTAACCTAGCGTAGAAAACAGCGTGTCTTTGTAGTGGATTAAAGCTATTTTTCCACGGGAACCTTCAGCAAGGTTGATTGAAATAACATCTTTATCCTTGATGAAGTTGTTGATCTCTTCTTCGAGTTCGGAGGGGCAGTTGATGGCGATAGCCTTAACTCGTGTATGCGTCATTAGGGACTCCTCTTGATTGGTTGAATTTATGGCCTACGGGGCCTCTTCGGAAATATACAAAAAAATAAAATTTTCATTGGTTCGGCTCGTGTTTTAAAAGCACCGGCAAAACCGATTTTGAATTGCTTATAGGTTGTTCTAAAATGTTCCACTAGCGTTTTCACTATAAAAAGTGAGATAAGAATATAAAACAGAACAAAAAATGGACGCACCCCCTTGACAATGTACGCTAAAATCCTATATTGTGGGCACACAAACGGGATGTAGCTCAGTCTGGTAGAGCGTCTGCTTTGGGAGCAGAATGTCATCAGTTCGAATCTGGTTATCCCGACGAAAAGTCCTCCAACATTTGTTGGGGGACTTTTCGTTTGTATTTCGAATTCGAACTGATGTATTCGAGTTTGATTAGTTTGCCGTGTCGGCGTCGGCCCAAAATCATTTTTTCTCGGCCATCACCATCCCTAAAATGATAGCTGCAGCGCCCAAAATGGCGACCCATGTAATGCGTTCGTCCAAGGCAAGTGCCGAAAACAGCATTGTTACAAGCGGAATTCCGTAAATGTAGTTCGAGGCAAATACGGTTCCGAGCTTTTCAAGCACTTTTGTCCACACAATGTAGCCGAACAATGACGCGATTATGCCTAAAAATGCAAAATTCCCCCAAACTACAGGGTGCGCAAAACTCTCCCAGGGAATACTTTGCCCTTCAAAAGCCAAAAGCGGGAGTGATGTGAGCATGCCGTAAAAGAAAATTTTGCGGTTTACGAATAAAACTGTGTATTTCCCTTTGATTCGCCTAAGCGCAAGTGAGTATAAAGCCCACACAATGGCGGCGCAGAATGCGAGTAGATCGCCAAAAGGCGATAAGTTGAGTATGAATTTGCCGTTTAGCACCACAAGAACCATGCCGACGAGCGTGATTAGCGAACCGAAAACCTGTCTTTTGTTCAATCTTTCGTTTTGATAGAGCAATCCTGCAAAAATCATGATTAAAAGTGGGTTGGAACACACTATCAACGATACATTCGAGGCAAAAGAGTGGGCTAGTGCGGTGTTTTCTGCCCAAAAGTAAAGCGTGCAGCCGCAAATTCCTCCAAAAGCGAGCGTTAGTTCGTCTTTTATGCTGTCTGCCCACAATTTTTTATGAAAAATTCCAAGCAAAAGAACATAGACAAACACGAAACGAATTACAAAAATCTGCACGGCCGAAAAATCGTGGTTCAAAAGAACCTTCGTAGAAACGAAACTCACGCCCCAGGTGATGATTGTGAATATAGCAAGCAGGTGCCATGCAAATTTTTTCATATACTCAAATATAGCAATATGTGATTTACTAACATGTTTGTACATGATTTTTGTAACTTATTGAAAATCAACGACTTACGAGAATCAAATTTGTATTTTGTTTAGCCACCCGGCTTTCATTTTGGTATATTTTAGACAAAGTTTTTTATTCAAAGGCGGTTTTATGTCTCGTTTACGCGTTCTCGTTTTGATGGGCGGTTATTCCACGGAACACGATGTTTCCGTTTCTAGCGGCACTGGCGTTGTTCGTGCCATGGATGCAAGCAAGTATAACATTCATCCTGTGCTCATTCAAAAGGACGGAACCTGGATTTGGTCGAGTCGCGAACTTTCCCCATACCAGAAAGACAACTTCGGCGAAAATTACTTTTACGGCATTGAAGGCCCGGCTGTCCACAAGGTAAAGAACCCGGCACTCTCCGAACTTCCGGATTGCGACATGGCATTCCTGGCTTTGCACGGCAAGTGGGGCGAAGACGGCCATGCCCAAGCCCTCATGGAAAACTGGAACATTCCGTACACAGGCTTTGGCATTCTTGCTAGCGCCCTTGCCATGGACAAGATCAAGACCAAGGAAATTTACAGCGCAAACGGCATTCCGACCCCGGCTTACCGCGTTTTGAATCGCGCCGACTTTAACGGCGATACTTTGCAGGCCGTTGTTGACGCTCTCGGTTTTCCGCTTGTCGTGAAGGACCCGCTCGGCGGCTCGAGCATTGGTGTCGGCATTGCAAAGACCATGGACGAAGCCCTTGAACTTTGCGAAAGCCTGTTCCAGATGAGTGACCGCCTTTTGTGCGAACAGTTTATCAAGGGTCGTGAAGCAAGCTGCGGCTACATGGAAGGCGAACGTCCGTTCCCGCCGACAGAAATGCAGATGACCACCCGTGAATACTTTGACTTTGAAGCCAAGTACAATGGCGAATGCCGCGAAGTCACTCCGGCTCCGTTCGATGCCGCCCTTACAGAACAAATCCAGGAAATTGCAAAGAATGCGCAGATCGCTCTTGGCGGCGTAGTCTATAGCCGCACCGATGTTCGCATCGATGCAAACAACAAGGCTTGGGCAATCGAAACGAATACGCTCCCGGGCATGACTCCGACATCGCTTTTGCCGCAGCAGGCTGCTTGCAACGGCATCAGCTACACCCAGCTTATTGACTTGATCATCGAAAAGAGCTTGAAGGTAAAGAGGTAGGGAATAGGATTTAGTGGTTAGGGTCTAGTGATTAGTGAATGTTGATTTCCAATGTTGTCGGCAGTAGGCTTTGATAATTAAGAATTCAGAATTGACAATGACATAGGAAATTACAATTTCTGGCATCTTGCATCTGGCTCTTGCGTCTTAACAGTCATCACGAACAACGCGAAGTGATCCTGAACATTGCCCTGGATGGCCGCGCTTTGCTCGCCATGACATGGTAAGTTACAATTTCTGACGTCTGTCACCCCCATGCCTCAATTTTAAATTTCTTGAATGGAGAAACATAATGGACTTGATCGTTGATACTTCGCGTAAGGGTGCTCGCCTTGGCTTGTTCGGAACAAGCTCTGCTGGCGTGCAGTTTGCGAAGGAACTTGCAAAGCTTGATGCGCGTGGCGAAAAACTGGAAGTCCTGCTCGATGAACTCCTTGCCGGGGCAAACATTGCTCTTGCCGAAATCAAACGTGTTCTCGTGCTTTGCGGACCAGGTTCTTTTACCGGGCTTCGCACTGGCGTAGCCTTTTGTGAAGGCCTTTGCTTTTCTGGCAATCGTGAACTATACGGTGTTTCTTCGCTCAAGGCTTTTGCGACATTTGCAAGCGAAAAGGCTCTTGTGATTACGAAGGCGCGCCCAGGCTTTTGGTATTATACCGAAGGCGACGGTGAATATTTTTGGCCGACAGAAAAAGTTTTGGAAGCTCTTGCAAATGCAGCCTGCTCACAGGCAGTGCTTGACGACAATGCAGTGGCCTGCGCAGAAATTGCAGATGTGCTTGCTAAGAAGAACATTGCTGTTGTGCGCGAAAGCGAAGGTAAACTGGAATCGTTCAACGATATTTTCAACTGGGGCTTGAAACCGTCCCCAGTACAAGACGCGAACTATATTCAGCCGTCTTATGCGGAACAAAGCAAGGTTTAGCGGACTGGTTGTATGGGTGTTGAAGTTTCGAAAATGATTGAATCAGATTTGCCGCAAGTGTTTGCGCTTACGGAGCGTCTTTCATTTTTGAATTGGAACTTGCAGCAGTTTGAAAGTGAGCTGAAAAGTTCCTGCACGTATGGCTACATTGCAAAAAAAGATGGTGTGTTTGCGGGCTATGCCTTGTATCATTTGATTGCCGATGAACTGGAACTTTTGGCCATTGCTACTGTTCCGGAATTGGCTAGGCAGGGCGTTGCCTCAAGGCTCTATCAAGATAGCGTAATGGAACTGCAAAAACTCGGCGCGCAAACTTTGTTCTTGGAAGTGCGCGAAGGCAACGCCAGTGCGCGTGCCTTCTATGAACGCCAGGGTGCTGTCGTTTGCGGTAAGCGGCTCAGGTATTACCACGATGGAGAAACGGCCATCCTTTATACAAATAAATTAAATTGTGGGTAGAATGTAAGATGAGTAAAATTCTTGACAATCCGACTCTCTCGAAAAAACAGCGCGCAAAACGCCGTTCCCGTCGTCTGTGGGCAGCGACTGCAATAGCCTTTGCTCTTGTTGTTGTTTGCTATGTGCTCATAGCACGCAGCGGTTACTGGCTTGTTCAAGATGACGAATTTGAACATGTGTCCTGGGTCGTTGTTCTTGATGGACAGAGCGCCGACATGGAACGTACGGATTTTGCAGCCGGTTTGTTGAAAAGCCGTCGTGCGGATTCTTTGCTTGTGCTTGGTCGCCGTGTTTACCGCGATAAATGCAACGCCGATTTTTATGGCGAAGATATGATGCGGACGGGGGACCTTGATAGTACGCGTGTTTTCTTGTTCTGTCACAACGATCCATCGACTTTGGAAGAAGCCGTGTCTGTGATTCCATGGTTGAAGGTGAGAAATGCAGATACGGTGCTTCTCGTTACCGAAACTCCAGTAACGGCCAGGGCTTCTTACCTATTCAATTCGTTGAGTGGCGGTCATCCGTATTTCAAAACTATAGATATAAAATCCCATTCGTTTGCTCCTGCGAATTGGCTGCAGGAACGGGAAGCCCGCAAATGGTGGCTTCGCGAGATGGCTGCAAATTTTGTTGCACGTCTGGATTTGATGTTTGCCGACACTCTCTTTGTGGATTCTTCCAAGCTGAAAACTTTTTCGTCTATGCGTGACGCCGCTTTGCAAAAGGAACCGGAACTTACCATAATGACGAAGCAGTATGCTCAAAAGCAAATTGTCGAAGATACGGCGAAAGTTGCTGTAGATACAAGTGCTACTGAAACGGTCCAAAAGGCTATGGATTCCGTAAAAGTGGAGGTGAAAAATGGCAATTGATAATTCTCGCGAATTACCCGCCTGGAAAACTCTTTCTGCAAAGCGCTTGCTTGATAGCCGCTGGTTAAAAATTGACCAGGAAACCTGTGAGCTGCCGAACGGCAAGGTTATCGATGATTTCTATACCATTTGGCAACCGGATTGGGTGCTGATTATTCCGCAGACGGTAAACGGCAAGTGGGTCATGACTCGTCAGTATCGCCATGGCACAGGCAAAGTTTCCATGGAGTTCCCGGCAGGCATTGTAGAAAAGGGTGAAGACCCGCTTGTTGCTGCTCGCCGTGAATTGGAAGAGGAGGCTGAATACCTTGGGGGCACCTACAAGTTTATCGGTGAATTCCCGATGAACCCGGATAGGCACCGCGGTCGCTTCTTTGTTTACTCTGCTGTTGGCGTGACTCCTGGTGGTTCTGCCGTGCAGGATGATACGGAAAACATTACTCACTTTGAGCTTTCGACCGAGGAACTGGAAGAAAAAATCCGTTCCGGCGAAATGAACCATGCGCTGCAGATTGCCGCATATTTCAAGATGAAGCTTGGCTAAAACTTATAGATGCCGACTTTTTGCTGAAAAAAACGGTTGGAAATAAAAAAAAGACCTTCTCGATTGAGAAGGTCTTTTAAGTGGATGATGAAGGGCTCGAACCTTCGACCCGCTGATTAAGAGTCAGCTGCTCTACCAACTGAGCTAATCATCCATTTATGTCTGTTCATTTAAGAACTTGGAAGGGGTCGTTCTTCCGACGCGCACAATTATAGAAATTGAAATTGTATTGGCAAGGGTAAATGCTTAAAAAAAAGAAAAAATGCTTGACTCTCTGGATTTTGGCATGTTTGGTAGTGCTGTTTGATAAAATATTTGGCCTATTTAATATATTTAAGGCATGTATTTCTCGTTAGTTGATACGTTTTGGGGATTGCCGGTTTGGCAATTTTCACTAGTCCTTGTAGTTTTTGGCGCTTTTGTCGGTGCTTTTTGGAACCGCCTTGTGGAACGAATGCCTTTTGACAAGTCACTGCGTACCCAGGAGGTGTGCCCTCATTGCGGTAAGCCGGTTTCCATTTTTAAGCTTTTCCCTATATTGGGTTATGTATTTTCAAGAGGCAAGTATGGCTGCTGTGGTGGCAAAATAAAAACATCACGCATTGTTATAGAATATGTTACCGCGATCCTTGCTCTAGTGACCTTTCTTTTAGCCGAATTTTTAATGCTTGGGGCATGCTCAACCAAAAATTGTCTTGGTTGCCTTCATTTTTTGCTTGCCCTTGAATGGCTTGTTTTGACTTTGGTGCCAGTTTGCATCGTTGATTTCAAGTACCATTTGCTCCCCGATACCGTGACGATTGGCGGAATTGCTGTTGGCGTTCTGCTTTCGTTCATGGAGGGCGGCGTTTCTCCCTTGTGGAGCGTTCTTGGCGCAATTATCGCGGGTGGCGGCCTTTATGTGTTTTCTAAAATAGTCTCCAAATTGCTTGGCAAAGAGGCCATGGGCTTTGGCGATGTAAAACTTTTGGCAGGCTTTGGAGCCATTATGGGTGCGCCGCTTGCCATAGAAACTTTGATTCTTGGATCTTTCCTTGGAATTTTGGTGATTGTTCCTGCCCGCACCTTTAAAAAGAAGTCCTTTTCTACAGAAGAAGAAACGAGCGCGGGGGAGTTCCCTTTTGGACCGTTCCTTGCCATAGCCGCCCCGATTATTTTCCTGTTTGGAAACGAAATTTTGGACTGGTATTTGGCTATGTTTGAAGTGTGAGAAGACGGAAGTTGTGGTAAAGGTGTTTTGAAAATGTTTAAGTATGTATTTTGTTGGATTGTTGAACGAGGCTTTATTTATTAAAGGAGATTAAATATGAACTTGCTAAAATTCTGCATTCTTAATTCAGCATTGCTAATTGTTCTAACTGCTTGCGATGACATTCGCAAGGAAACCTACCCAAACGGCAAGACCCGTTTTGAAGTCCCGTATGTGAACGACCAGAAGCAGGGCCTCGAAAAGGAATACTACGAATCTGGCGCAATCAAGCGTGAAACTCCGTATGAAGCGGATCGACGCCAGGGCCTTTCTAAGGAGTATTACGAAGACGGCACTCTTGCTGCAGAATATCCGTACGAAAATGGCTATATCGAAGGTATCGTTTCCCGTTATTACAAGAACGGCAAGCTCTCTTCCCGTGCAGAATTCAAGCAGAACAAGCAGGCGGCTTTTGGCGAATACTTTGACGAATCTGGCGAGCCTGCAACGAGTGGCTCCTACAAGGATCCGCGTGATGGTACGCCGTATGAATGGGTGCGTGTTGGCAAGCAGCTCTGGGTTGCGGAAAACCTGAACTACGCTACTGCAACTGGCTCTGTATGCCAGCAGTGCAACAACTGGGGCCGTCTTTACAACTTTGAAAATGCAAAGAGCGCCTGCCTCGAAGGTTTCCACTTGCCGACTAAGGCTGAATGGAATGAACTGTTGCAGTTCGTTGGCGACAAGGCTGGCCTGAAACTCAAGGCTGGCTATGGCTGGGACCCGCTCAAGGGCACGGCAAACTACGGCAATGGCAAGGATGACTTTGGCCTTGGCTTCAAGGCTGGTGGCGCCCATTTTGAAAAGAGCGATGTTGCCGTGAAGGATCGTAAATTCAAGGATGCCGGCCAGAAGGCTTACGTATGGACTGCCGAAGGCGAAGTTGCCGTGTTCCATTACAACAAGGACATTGTGACTTTTGAAAAGTTCAACGCCGAACACGGCGCCAGTGTCCGCTGCCTGAAGGATTAGGAATCAGGAGTTAGTGACAGGAATCAGGAGTCAGTAGGAAGACAGAAGACGGAAGACGGAAGCAGGAATCAGTGACAGGAGTCAGGAACAGTAACTTACCATGTTCTGGATTGCTTCAATCCTACGGATTTCGCAATGACATTCCATTATTCATTTTTAATTGTTAATTGAACTATCTGTCGACAGGCATCAGCCTACAGCCGACGCATTGGAAATCAACATTCCACTAACCCCTAGATCCTAATAACCCCTCTCGTCTCTCGTCTGTAGGCACGCAGTGCCGTTCTCTCGTCTATTCTATACCCTACACCCTAGCCCCTGTTCCCTACACACTGGAAATCAACATTCACTAGCCCCTAGATCCTAAATCCTAAATCCTAAATAAACTATCTTTGTGGCCTATGGTAACGCCTTTTAAAGATGGTTGGGAAAAGACTATCGATGTTATTGCATCGTATTGCCCTACGTGGGTGCGCATTTGCGTTGCCGCGGGCAAGTCTTTCTTCTACTATCATGGCATGACGCGCGCGGCCTCCCTTACTTACACGACGTTTCTCGCTGCAATCCCGTTCCTCATTTTAACGACTACCATATTGTTGCACGTCGGTTTCGGTTCGTTGATTACAGATTATTGGCCGTATATTGATACTGTCTTGAACAAAGTCGGCGTCGATCTGTCTTCCATATTCGACAAAGTCAAACCGATTCTTGATAACGCGGAGCATATTCCTGTAACGCAGCTTGGCATTATCGGTGTGAGCGGTCTATTTGTCACTTTCCTGCTTGCCATCGGTTCCCTTGAAATCAACTTCAATGTGGTTTGGGAAAACAAGACATCGCGCACACTTTTGCACCAGACGCTTGTCTATTCGCCGATTCTTGTTGTATGCGCTGGTTTCTTTGGCATTTTCGCGGGCTTTGCAAAGCAGGCTCATTCCATTGGCGAGCGTCTGCTCGTTCATGATTTGCATTTCGGCCAGGAATTCATGGATGCTCTGCAAGGTGTATTCTGGCTCAGTTCCATTAGCGGCGTGTTCTACATAGTGCTCTTCCTTATGCTTTTTGCGTTGCCGAGCCGCGATGCAAAGTATCCTAGAAAAAAGTTGATTTTGACGAGCCTGCTTTCGGCCCTTGTCGCTGAAATCGCAGTCTACATTTATGCGTTCATCATATCGCAGATTCAATCTACGTTGTTTGTGCGTTATTCCACGCTTTACGGTTCTCTCGCCTTTATCCCGCTTTTACTGCTTCTCGTGTTTGGTATCTGGTCTATCATTCTTTGCGCAAACAGCTTGACTTGGGCAATTTGCGAGTGGCCAAAATCGGGGCGCAGACCTTGGAACTGGTCCAAGGCTTCCCAGAATTTGTAATAAGGAAGTGCGTATGGCTTTGTCTAATCCGAACCTCGTATGGATGGATCTGGAAATGTCTGGCCTGGATCCCGAGAAGGATGTCATTCTTGAACTGGCCACGATAGTTACCGATGCGCATTTGAAAGTTCTTGCCGAAGGACCGGTACTCGCAGTCCACCAGCCACAGCACATTTTTGACGGCATGGATGACTGGAATACACGCCACCATACGCAGAGCGGCCTCGTGGAACGATGCAAAAAGTCGCCGTATTCCTTGACCGATTGCGAAACGATGATTCTCAATTTTTTGAAGCCATACACGGTTGCGCAGCGTAATGTTCTTTGTGGCAATTCCATTACGCAGGATAGGCGCTTTTTGTACAAATACATGCCGCGCCTTTCTGCCTGGCTGAACTATCGCAATGTGGATGTGTCTTCCCTCAAGGAACTCGCGTTCCGCTGGTACCCGAACTTGCCGGAATTTGAAAAACAGAAAAGTCACCAGGCATTAGATGACATTCGCGAAAGCATTGCAGAACTTGAGTATTACCGCAAAACGATTTTTAAAGAAAAAGTTTAGATGAAGTACAAGAAGAAAAAAGCACCGTCCTTTAACAAAGTCACCTTTCAGGGATTGACGCCAACGCAGCAACGATTGATTGTTCGCGTTTTTTTGGGTATCGCGATTTTTGTTGCGGGCATGCTTTTGGGTAACTGCATTTCTGGCGGGGAGCGCTCTACACCGGAACCCGCCGAAGAATCGGCAACCTACATGCAGGACGACAAAAAAGCTGCTGCCGAAGAGGCCATGCAGGCTGCAGTCCCTGAACTGATTGCCCCAAGCAAGGAAGAACTTGCCGATGCAAAAAAGCAGGAAAAGACGGATGTGAAACAGGAGGCTAAGGCCGAAGAAGTTAAAGAAAAAACTGAAGAACCTGCTGTAGAGGCTAAGGCGCCAATCGACAGTTCCTACATGCTGAACCAGGCCTCGCCGTTCTTCTCTAAAAAGCTTGACAACTTGCTTCGCACCTACCGCCCGGACTATGCAGTTTACCTTGTTGTAGATGCGAAGACTAATGAAATTCTCGCGTGGGGTGAACGCAAGGATGGTGAAATCCAGACGACACCTGATTACCTTTCCAGGACGACATTCCCGGCTGCGTCCCTCATCAAGACGGTTACCGTTGCCGCCGCTCTCGAAAGCAAGCAGTACGCCTTGAATACCGAAATTCCGCTCATCGGCCGCAGTCATACGCTTTACAAAAACCAGCTGAATCCGAAGGAGGGCAAGACCTACCCGATGATTACCCTGCAGGATGCCTACGCCCAGTCGAGCAACCCGCCGATGGCGCTCGTTGGCTACAAGGTCGGCGCTCGTGCCCTCAAGAATGCCGCTGCAAAACTTGGTTACAACCAGGCCTTCCCGCAGAATGCTCCCAACAAGGCAAACTACGCTCCGCCAGACACTGGTTACGCACTTGCAGAAATCGCCTCTGGCTTTAACGAACTTACGACGCTTTCGCCGCTACTTGCCGCAGCGCAGATTCGAGCAATTTTGATGAAGCGTCCTCTTGAAATTCCGCATGCAAAGGGCATTGCACCGTTTGCCCCGGAAAAGGCAATCGCCCTGCAGAATACAAAATTCTCTGACAACACTTACTACGGTTTGAAGCAGGCTATGCTCCGCTCCGTTACCCACGGCACGGCCCGCAAGCAGATTTCTACAAAGAACATGTCTCGCAAGTCCTACGATGAACTTTACATAGGCGGCAAGACCGGCTCGCTTGACGGCTCCGACCCGAAGGGCCGTTACGAATGGTTTGCTGGTTTTGCGCAAAAGAAAGATAATCCGGATGATGCGATTATTCTCGTAATCATGCAGGTTCACAAGGAAATCCGTTCGCAGCCTGCAACGCAGGTTGCTGCAGTCATCTTCAACTATTGGGCAAACAACACGAGGGTAAAGAAATAAGGAGTCAGGAATCAGTGACAGGAATCAGTGACAGGAATCAGGAGTCAGTAGGAAGACATAAGACGGAAGATGGAAGACGAAAGCAATTGTAACTTCCTATGTCATTGCGAACGTAGTGAAGCATTAACTAAACGTGTATGCGATAGCATACAATGTTAGTTTAGTTAACGCGCCTTTGGCGCCCGTAGGGTGAGCAGGGCTCTGGCCCTGCG
>JAZLFR010000056.1:0-7345 GCA_045615885.1 Fibrobacteraceae bacterium | reverse complement strand
GAGGTATGGGGTCAGCGCCTGCGCGCCTAGAGGAAACGGTAATTACAACACCTCATACCTCTAGATGCGAAGCATCGACCTCAAAGCGTAGCGCCCTCACACAACTCAGACGACAGACGCTAGCCTACAGCCGACACATTGAATATTTACATTCACTATACCCTATCCCCTGAACCCTATACCCTACATTGGAATTTAACAATCCTCTTTCGTCTTTCGTCTATCGTCTTTCGTCTAATATAGATCCTAATCACTAAATCCTATTCTAATGAGCAGTATTCTATATTGCAGTATGCGAAACTTACAATTTGATTGACAGAAGGTAAGCATTTTTGTAACTTGTCGCTTGTAATAAAAAGTTATTTCGTTTGGCAGTTATCTCCAAAATGATGCTTTTTATCGGCGAAATGGTTAAATTGATGCGTTTTTAGCGAATTTTTAGTACTTTGCTACTATTCTTGATTCAGTAAATACGCAAAATTTTTGGGTGCGAGGTATAGAAATGGTATCGAATATTATCCTTCGAATGGTGCATATCGAAATGCTCTCTTCATTCCAGACCAGAGAAATTATGGATTTTATCCATTCTTTCGATAAATATGATTCTACGGAATGGGATCAGATTTGGTTTGAAGAAGGCATGTTGCCAGTTTCTACGCATCGCGTATGGATCGATGGTCTCGTCCGTTGGTTCTATTCCAAGGGCATCAATACGGCGAAGTTCCTTGAAACCATGATGAAGCGTGCCGAAAAGTCCGAAATCATTCCTGCACGCCCAGTTTTACGTTCCTACCTCGGCTATGTTCCGCAGCTTTACGCCGCTCAGGACATTCGCAAGCTTTGCCTTGAATTGCTCTCCAAGCGCCAGTCCTTCTTTGGAAATGCTTCCATTATTGAAGGCAAGGAAAAGGGTGACATGCGCAACGACTTCTTCGTAATCAAGACGAGGGACGAAGAACGCATGGCAACAAACTACATGCCTTGGGTGAATTTCTATATCAAGTATTCTCCGGCATTCCTCTCTGCTCCGGCATACGAAAACGTTAACCTTTGCGCTTCCCAGAACTCTGCATTCATCACGCTTGATGGCCGTGCAACTGCAGATCTCGATGGCAAAAAATTCAGTGTGAACGGCAAGGTAATCGGTGAAGTTGTTCCGTTCTCGGAATGCCTTGCCCGCAACGAAATTGAATGGGATAACGAATACGAACGCAATATGGAGTGCATCCGTATCAAGGAAGATTATGTTGACGAAAAGACCGGTGGAGTTCTGCTTTACAAGGATTGCTACTATGGCGCTCCGGTAAACATTACCAATGTCAGCTACAAGAGCGGCGTGAAGGTCGCAGACCCTATGGCTCGCCTCCTTTCTTCCGTCGTTCGCCAGGAATTTGACGTATGGAAGCCGCTCCAGAATGCCCATGAAGATTTGCTTGGCGCATTGAACGACTCCGTCACGGTCATTTACTACAAGAGCGATGATTCCATTTCTGTGAACACCAAGCACTTGATGCGCAATGTTCCGGCAAGAATCCTCCGCAATATCTTGCGCGAATATGTAGCGACCGGCCGTGAAGAATTTGAAAACCGTGAATTCAAGCGCGACCCGGAAATCTGCATGGATCCGCTCCGCCCGAACTTTGAAAGCCGCCTGAACCGCGTTGTCGCCCACATGGAAAAGGTTTCCAACTTGTTTGAAATTGAACGCCACCGCCGCGGCGGTTTCCGATTCGTTGCCAAGTGCAGAATCAACTTCCGCGAAGAAGGGTAGGGCAGCCAGGCTGCATTGCTTTTGCTTTGCGTTAGGGCATTGAAAAGTCTACTTTTTGTATAAAAAGTGGACTTTTTTGTAATGAAAATGTATAGCCTGGCTTCTATGTTTTTTTAGCTTGTTTTGCTATATTGGCTGGTGAAATGAGCGAAAGGTAAATCCTGAAACAACTTTATCATTGCTCCCCTCCTGATAGGTTCTAGGTTCTGTAGCTCATTTCGTTTTTTGTGGCCTGATTGTTTTTTGCAATCGGGCTTTTTTTTCTCCAAAATTCCCTTGTTAACAACATTTTTCTAAAAAATACTTGACATTGTTTTTTTTTTTTACATTCAAATCGTGCGCACGATTCATTCCATCGCAGAACTTTTGGACTGCCTGAAACAGATTGAACGCGAGGGCCTGGAGGGCCATCGTGAAAATGTCTGTTATTATTACCGAGGTGAAGCGGAGGACTATGGCCCGACGGGAGCGACCCCTTGTATTGCAAGAAATGGTCGTCTGAAAAAGGAAGCGGAGAATTTCCGCGAGACGGAACGCCACCTGCCCGACGAATTTGCTGCATGCAGGTCAACTTTTGAAAAACTTGTCTTGATGCAACATCTAGACATTCGCAATCTTGATGCTGACGAGGAACATGACCGCAAAAGGTTCAATGAAAGTGGACCTATAAAGTACCTGCTCCATGAAATTAAGGCCGAAAAACCTCATTTTGTGGGATGGATAAAAAAGCAAGATATGGAAGGCGTATTCTGTGTTCATCCTTTGCTGAACAACCCCCGGATTCGGGCGCAGCAAGGTGCGTTTATGATTTATGGCATTGATGGAGATCGTACCAAACTCGCCCAATGGAAGGATGCCCCTCGTAACGGAATGATTCGCCGAAAAATCAGAATCCCGGCAGAAGCCAAGAAGCCGTTGCTCAAGGAGTTGCAGATGCTGGGCGTGACCATTGATGTGGTCTATCCCGATTGGAAAGGAACAAAGCAAAGACTGGATTCAAAAGAATTTTTGAAGGAGATGTGATGTTTAAGATTGAAGGTTATGTGGAGACAATCTCTTCGGATGGATATTTTACAATCCGGGGCGGGGATGGATACTCCTTGGAAAAGGACGGCAAGAAGTACAATGTATTTTGGAATGATGAATCCAAAGATGATAAAGCAAACATTGATGTATTTGTTTGTGATTTTTCTGGTTTGCTGAAAATGCCTAATGACTGGCATCAGTGGGAATACCAGATGCTTGTTGCCGCGAAGGTAAATCATCAAAAGGTAATTGTGGAACTAAAGGACGATTTTGACAAGAACAAATATAATCCAGAACAGCCTTTAGAAATTCAAAAGGTGACATTAAAATAAAGGGGACGATATGACAAAACTAACGAAAATTCTAGCGATGCTGCTGATGGCTGCAAGTTGCTGTTTTGCAGCGGCTTGGACTGGTTCTACTAGCGAACCGGAAAATGTGAGGAAAATTGAAGGGAAGGGCTTTTATGTGATTACTAGTGCCGATGAACTTGCTTGGTTTGCTGAGCAGGTGAATGGTGGCCGTAGTGACATAAATGCGGTGCTCGCCAACGATATTGTATTTGGTTCTAGTGAAAAAAATGCAAGTACGGTCAGTTGGACTCCCATAGGAAAAAATTCTACAAACCAATTTGCGGGAACGCTGGATGGTGCTGGTCATACAATTTATGGATTGTATGTAAAGAATTTAGAGTATTCGGGCCTTATTGGATATCTCTCGGAAAATGGTATTGTCAACAATTTAAAAATGTCTGCAGGAACTATTAATCAACAAAATTATTCAGGTGTTTATGCTGGGAATATAGTGGCTGTAAATAACGGTACAATAAAAAATGTAGAAAACAAAGATTCTTTAATCTTGAGAACAAATGGGTATGTCGCCTATGCCGGTGCCTTGGTTGGATTTAATAAAGGAAAAATTTTAAATAGCTCTAATAAAGGAAATGTTTATTCTAATAAATCGACGAATAGACGAGCTACTTATTCGGGCGGAATTGCTGGGTATAACACTGGGGTTATTTCTGATTGCGAAAATTCTGGATATGTATACTCCAATGATACTACTAAAAACGCTGATTCTTCCGTTGCCTACTCAGGTGGAATCGCAGGGTATAATAAAAACGAAATTTCTATGTGTGTCAATCTAGGACCTGTTTCCTCTTTATCAAGTCAATATAAGAACTATACCAGTGGAGCAAAGGCAATAGCAAATTCTTTTTCTTATTCTGGAGGAATTACTGGTTATAATGATGGTGTTGTTTCTAAAGTTCGCAATGATGGAATAATTGAATCAACATCGAAGGCGATAGCACAATCTGGAATTCATATGTATGATCTTTCTGGCGAGAAAGTTAAAGAAACTCTTAATGTGGGTTCTTCTGCTACAACGGCTTACTCATACGCCTTCTCTGGTGGTATTGTTGGTTATAATGGTTTGGGGTACGTATCAAATAGTCAAAATAGAGGAATGGTGCATGTAGAATCAACCTCTTCTGCCGGGTATTTTAATGCGTCGGGTAATCCCGTTACAGCAAAAGAGGTTTCTAGAGCTTATTCAGATGGCATCGTTGGCTTCAATAATGAATCGGTATATAGTTCTTTTGACATTGTAAAATTTGAATATTGGCTTAATAATACAAAATACTCTGGCGTTGCAACAAACATGCAAAACGCACAGTTCGCATGGATGCTCAATACTAGCAATGGCACGGAAGAAAATAGTGGTGTCTGGACCCGAGGTACCGAAGGGTATCCGACATTTGCCAATGCTGATTCCCTGCCGATCTATAGAGTCGTTTTCAATGATGAGGGGATAACATACAATAGATATACCAATTATCAAGGATTTGTAGTTTTCCCTGAAGATCCGGAACCTGCTGAAGGTAGCATATTTAGTGGTTGGTTTAATAGTGAAGATGTGAAGGTGAAGCCTTCTATGGTGTTTGTTATGGATCAAACCATTAATGCTGTATATACAGATGCATCTGATGTCTTCTGGAATATAAACTTTTATAATGCAGATTCCACGTTGTTGAGCAGCCAAACTTTACAACATGGAAGTATTGTGGATTATCACGGTGAAACACCTTCTATCCCTGCCACGGCTAAGTACACTTATATATTCGCTGGCTGGAATGTTGAGCCGACCAACGCAACAGAGAATTTTGATTACTATGCGGTTTATGATTCCGTCATGAATTCCTATAAGGTTGTATTCCAGGATTATGATAAGAAGGAATTGAAGTCTTTAACATACGAATATGGCGCAACACCGCGTTTCTCAGAGAAATTGACTAGAGCATCCTCTGTTGAATGGAATTACTCGCATGTCGGGTGGGATCCTGCAATTACCGCTGTTACAGAAGAAGCCGTTTATACTGCTGTTTATGATTCAAGTAAGGTTGAGTATACTGTTACCTTTATGAATGGTACGGAGGTCTTGGAAACCTTGAAGGTTCCGTATGGTTCTGCTGCAACACCTTCTGTAACACCGACACGAGTTGGTTATAAATTTATTGGGTGGTCACCAAAATTTGGCAACATTACGGCTGATCTGACCGTTAAGGCTATGTTTGAAGAACTTGTTTACCGTACTGTTTCTATTAAGGAAGAAAATGGCGAAATCATAGATAATGTTGATGTTGAAGAAAACGGAAAATTTACCCTGCCTTCTGCCGCGGAGAAAACTGGCTACAAATTTGACGGCTGGTACGACAGTAAGGGAAATTGCCTTGGCCAGCCTGGAGACGTCATTACGATTTCGGCAGACATTTCCATTGAAGCTCGCTATAGTATTCTTTCTTACACCATTACCTTTGTCGATGAAGACGGCTCTGTAATAGAATCTGGTTCTGTTGAGTATGGTTCCATGCCCACAGCTCCGAAAGATCTGACCAAGGCTTCTACCGCCCAATACACCTACGAGTTTGCTGGCTGGACTCCGGAATTTGTCGCTGTTTCTGGCAATGCTATTTATACTGCAACTTATAATGCTGTTGTTAGAAATTACACCGTTACATTCGCAGACGAAAATGGCAAGGCTCTTTCTAGTTCCAGTGTGGCTTATGGCAAAATGCCTATCGTTCCTGCAACTGAACCGACAAAGGCTGCAACAGCCCAGTACAACTACACTTTCGCCGGCTGGTCTCCTGAACTTGTGAAGGTGATAGACGATGCAACGTACAAGGCTACATTTACTTCAACCTTGAGAAATTACACCATCACCTTCGTAGATGAAGACGGTGCTGAAATTTCCAAGAGTACAGTCGCCTACGGCAAGACTCCTTCGGCACCTGCCGATCCGTCCAAGGCTTCTACAATTCAGCATAGCTATGAATTTGCAGGCTGGTCGCCGGCAGTGACTGCAGTCAGCGGCAATGCAATTTATACGGCAACTTATACATCTAAGGTAAGGACCTATGAAATTGCATTTGTTGACGAAGATGGCACTGAAATTTCCAAGAGTGCAGTTGCCTACGGCGAATCTCCTGTGGCACCAACGGAACCGACCAAGGCTTCTACGGCCCAGTACACTTACGAGTTTGTCGACTGGTCTCCAAAAATAGCAACTGTCAAGGGCAATGCTATTTATACAGCAACTTATAATGCTGTTGTTAGAAATTACACCGTTACATTCGCAGACGAAAATGGCAAGGCTCTTTCTAGTTCCAGTGTGGCCTATGGCAAAATTCCTACAGCTCCGGCAACTGAACCGACAAAGGCTGCAACAGTCCAGTACAACTACACTTTCGCTGGTTGGACTCCTGAGCTTGTAAAGGTGACAGGTGATGCAACGTACAAGGCTACATTTACTTCTGCCTTGAGAAACTACACCATCACCTTCGTAGATGAAGACGGCACCGAAATTTCCAAGAGTACAGTCGCTTATGGAAAAACTCCTGTTGCACCGGCAGAACCGACCAGGACTTCTACTGCCCAGTACAGCTACGAATTTGCAGGCTGGTCTCCGGCTGTGACTGCTGTCAGTAGCAATGCAACTTATACGGCAACCTATACCTCTAAGGTAAGGACCTACGAAATCACCTTCGTAGATGAAGACGGCACTGAAATTTCCAAGAGTGCTGTTGCCTACGGCGAATCTCCTGTGGCACCAACGGAACCGACCAAGGCTTCTACAGCCCAGTACAGCTATGAGTTTGCTGGCTGGACGCCTGAAATTACAACGGTCAAGGGTAAGGCTACTTACACAGCAACCTATAACGCTGTGGCAAAGAACTACACAGTCACCTTCGTAGACGAAGACGGCACTGAAATTTCCAAGAGTACGGTAGCTTACGGCAAGACTCCTGTTGCTCCGGCGGAACCGACCAAGGCTTCTACGGCCCAGTACAGTTACGAATTTGCAGGCTGGACTCCGGAACTTGTCAGGGTAACAGGCGATGCCACCTATAAAGCTTCTTACAATAGCGTGCTGAACGCTTATAAGGTAACCTTCCTGGATTATGACGGTTCCACACTCAAGTCTCAGAATGTGAAGTACGGCACCGCCGCTACCGCTCCTGCAGAACCTGAACGAGACGGCTACAAG
>JAZLFR010000055.1:0-112721 GCA_045615885.1 Fibrobacteraceae bacterium | reverse complement strand
AATTCGGACATCAGCCTACAGCCGACAACACTGGAAATCAACATTCACTATACCCTAGACCCTGAACCCTATCCTCTAAAACAATGGAATTTAACAATCCTCTTTCGTCTTTCGTCTACCAGCGAAGCGGTCTTTCGTCTAACCCCTAGCCCCTAGCCCCTAGATCCTAGATCCTAACCCCTAAATCCTAGAACATCTTTCTAGTCTGGGTCGGCTTTGGCGTTTCACCCTTCTTGGCTGGTGCCGGAGCGCTTTCTGCTCCCTTGCTGCTGAAGATTGTAGCGCTGCCGTTCACCTTCTTCTGGGCATTGTGGTTGCCGTCGCAAGTTTCTTCCGGAGCATAGCCAGCCGTATATAGGCAGTATGTGGAGGCAGAGCAGAATTCGCCTGCACGGTTGCCTGTATAGTTACATACGCTGCGGCTCACGACGCCAGGCGGCACTGGGAACTGCAGCATCGGCAAATCCTTGTGGAGCTCGGTCATGATGTTGAACCAGAGCGGCACTGCATCGTCGGAACCGGTGTGGCCCGGGCCCATGGAGCTGGGGGAGTCGGTGCCAACCCAAACGCCGAGAGTATATTGCTTGGTAAAGCCGATGTACCATGCGTCGGTGTAGTCGTTTGTCGTACCGGTCTTGCCGCCGCTCGGGTGGTGGAAGCCGCCGTTGTAGATGCGTGCTCCCGTACCGCGAATGTTCACGTCCTTCAGAATGTCAACCATCAAGTAGGCAGATGCCGGGCGGATCACTTCGTGTTCCACCTTGGCGTTCTTTTCGATGATTTCGCCGCTCTTGTCAACGATGGAATCTATCATGTACGGCTCGATGCGCGTTCCGCCGTTCGGGAACACGGTGTATGCAGAGGTCATTTCCATGAGAGTTGCACCGACGGAGCCGAGCGCAAGGCTTGGCACGGCAAGGAGCGGAGCCTTCTGCACGCCGAACTTGCGGGCGTAGTTCACGACATTGTTCAAACCATACTTCATGCCGACTTCGATAGCCGGAATGTTCATGGAATGGTAGAGAGCGCGACGGATCGTCGTCATGCCCTCGAATTCCTTTTCGAAGTTCTGTGGACGCCAGGTCTTGGACGGGTCGTTCGGGTCTTCGATGGTAATCGGCTGGTCGTTCACGGAGTCGCAAGGGCTTGCGCCGTTATCCATGGCGGTTGCATAAACGAACGGCTTGAATGAAGAACCCGGCTGACGCAGGGATTGCACGGTTCTATTCCAGCGGGACTTGTTGAAGTCGCTACCGCCGACCATCGCGCGTACCGCGCCGGTTTCGTTTTCAATCAAAATCGCGGCGATTTCTGCCTGGTGGTAGCGGATAGTATCCGGGAAGCGCCATTTCTTCTGGTCTTTAGCGGTGTCTGCTGCCAGGTAGTCCTTCTTGAAAAGCGTATAGACGCTGTCGAAGTGCGCCACGATGGAATCTTCCGGCATGCTATACTTTTTGACGAGGCCGAGTCGGCGTGTAGCGCGGTATTTGATTTTGCGTCGGACCTTTTCAACCTGCTTTACGGCAGCCTCTTCTGCAAAAGTCTGGATTTTTGGGTCGATCGTACTGTAAACCTGCACGCCGTCGGAGTAGAGTGACTTTTCGCCATACTTCTTTTCCATGTATTTGCGGATTTCTTCATAGAAGTAGAGGCCTGGTTTAGTGCCGCCCTGCTTTGTGCCTACCGTTTCGAGCGGGGTGTTTACATATTCGTGGTACTGTTCCTTGGTAATGACGCCTGCATCGTACATTGCGTAGAGAACAGTGTTTCTGCGTTCAAGTGCAAGATCCGGATGGCGGTCCGGGCGGTAGCCTTCCGGACGCTGGAGCATGCCGGCGAGCACGGCGTATTCCGGGATCGTCAAACTGTCGAGCGGCTTGCCAAAGTAGAACTTGCCGGCCGACTGGAAACCATAGTTGCCACCGCCAAGATACACTTCGTTCATGTAGAATTCAAGGATTTCTTCCTTGGTATATGTCTGTTCGATGCGGATTGCTGTCATCGCTTCCTTGATTTTACGGGCGATGGAGCGTTCCGGCGTAAGGAACAAAAGCTTCGTGAGCTGCTGGCTGAGCGTGGAAGCACCGCGGAGCTTGTTGCCCTTTGTAGCGCTTTCAACGATTGCTGACGGGATAGCCCAGACATTTACGCCCCAGTGGTCAAAGAACTTTCGGTCTTCCGTGGCCATGATTGCCATCTTCGCCATTTCCGGCAGGGAGTCGAACGGAGTCCATTCACGGCGTTCCACATAGTATTCATGGCTTATCTTTCCGTTCTTGTCGTATATGTTCGTCACGAGCTTCGGAGAAATGTTTTCGAGCTGCGTAAGTGACGGAAGTTCCGGCAGATAGTGCTTGTAGACGACAACGGTCGTGACGATTACGGCTATGACCGGGAGCAAAAAAATCGCCGTCCAGAGCCAAACCTTCTTGTCTTTAAGGATTGACGCCAAAAACGAAAGCAGAAGAGTCTTCATAATGCAACTTTGGTAAAGTAAATTCGCGCGCAAATGTAGCTTTTTTCAGCTTGATTGTCTTGTAGTGGGTAGGGGGAAAGCGGGGAAACCCCGCAACGCCCCTAAAAAATTAAAAAAAAACAATTTTTTTTACGATTTACCCTTGCCAAATGATTTCGTTTTTCTATAATTGTGCCCGTCGATGAGAAATCAACGACTAATGCGGATGTAGCCCAACTGGATAGAGCGTTTGGCTACGAACCAAAAGGCTCCAGGTTCGAGTCCTGGCACCCGCACTAAAAAGCTTCGGAATCTTCCGAAGCTTTTTTGTTATAACGAAAAATACTTTAACTTAGCATCTATCCGTATGACCATACTACAGCAAATTCTCGACGAAGCCGATCTCAAAAACCACGCCCTCGTGGAACTTTTCCCAGGAACGCTTTCCCACAAGACCGTGCAAAAGGCAAGGCTTGGCACCCGTGACATTTCCAAGAAGGCAAAGCTCAAAATCGTAGATGGCCTGAACCAGCTGCTTGCACCCGAGGAACCGTACAAGGTCGAAAACGTTTTCCCGGAATAGTCTAACGCAAATGTTTTATGCGATTTATGTAAAAGGCGCCGCGATGCGGCGCCTTTGCTATACGTAAAAACTTTATTTTTTATACTATTTAACGCGAACGTAGGTTGTCATGATTTCTGCAAAGGTGTAGAATGCGGAGTCCCCTCTCACGACCATCTGGAAATCCATGTTCAGATCGTTCTTGCCAACAATTTTGCCATTCTTGATTTCACCCATCAAGGAACCGTTTTCATTTGAGATCTTTACCTTGTTGCCGCCTTCGGAGGTCACTTCGAAGGTCATGGCTTCACCAGTCCATGTGCCGTAGAAGTTTTCTGACTTGGAACCACAACCAACGACGAGCGCTGCGATAGCAAGAGCGAGCAATGCAAGTTTCTTCATAAAAATCTCCGTAGTATTCTTTACGAAGAATATAGAAAGAAAATAAGGTCTAAAATAGTTGATTCCCAGAAAAAAAGTTAAATTTCACCAACCATAACAACATAAATCGATTTTTATGCTCTTTAAAATACTCATCGCCGTTTGTTCCGCTGCAATACTTTTTTTTGCAGTCAAAATCGGCATGGGCGTAAAGGAACACCAGGCGCGCCAAGATGTTGAACGCATTGTCGCCGAAGTTGTCGAAGAAACTTTGCCGATAGTCGAAGAGCATCGCGAACCGGTAAAGCCCTTTACCGTTTCCGACGTGCACCGCCTGCTGTGCGTCATCACGCACCAGAAAAAGGAAATCTACCTAGACCAGCTGCGCCCGGAACTTGACACTGCAGGCGTAATTGTGGTTAGCGTTTTTCATGAAGTCATGGGCGATGACTATAAGCCCTGGATTACGAGCGCGAACGACTACGCGCATCACAAGAAGACTTCGGCGCATTATAGAAATATGGCCCTCGATTTTAGAATCAAGGGCATACCTGGCTACAAAAAGCAGCTCATTACTAAAAAGGCGAAAGAAGCTCTAGGTCGCCGGTTCTTTGTGCAGCACGAATTCCCCGGTGGCGAAATGGAGCACTTGCACATTGAACTCAGGGACGAAAAGCGGAACTGGGCGTATTAGGCTTTAGACCATTCGCCTTCGAACGAAAATTCGGCGGGGCCGGTCATCAGCACGTGATTGTCCGATTCGCGCCATTCGATGGTGAGCGTTCCTCCGAGCAATTCCATTTCGACCTTGCGGTTAGTCTTGCCGTTCAATACGCAGGCAACGCCAGTTGCACAGGCTCCTGTGCCGCAGGCTAGTGTTTCGCCGGTGCCGCGTTCCCAGACGCGCATCTTTACTTTGTCTTTGTTTACGACCTGGCAAAATTCAATGTTCGACTTGCGTGGGAAAATGCCGTCGACTTCAAAGCCCGGGCCCTTCGTATGCACCGGAGCGTCTTCCGTGCTTTCGACAAATGTTACCGCATGCGGGTTGCCCATGGATACGCATGTGAATTCCGTGCCGCCGATTTCGATCTTGTTCGTTGCAGATGCCACTGGAATCTTTGCCGGTTCAAGGATTGGTTCGCCCATGTCGACCGTTGCAGAAATGAAGTTGCCAGCTGCGTCGTGGGCAATCTGGATTGTCTTGATGCCGGCGCCTGTTTCGAGCGTGAGTGTGTCCGTTTTCTTCTGGAACCAGCGTTCCCAAACAAAGCGAGCCACGCAGCGGCTGGCGTTGCCGCACATTTCCGCTTCGGAGCCGTCCGGGTTGAACATGCGCATGCGGGCCATGGCAACATCTGACTTGCAGATCAGAACGATGCCGTCGGAGCCGACGCCAAAATGGCGGTCGGACATTTTCGGGGAAAGTTCGGCCGGGTTCTTGATGATTTCTTCGCTGTTGTCAATGTAGATGTAGTCGTTTCCAGCGCCTTGCATTTTTGTAAAATGGAACATAATTGGTATCCTTTGCTTTATACGGAGTGAAAAATACAAAAGGCCCCTTTTTGCTAGGGGTCTTTGGAGTTGAATTTCTGAACTCTTTGAAAATAAATTTTAAAAAGTTACAATTTTGTTGAATTATAAATGCGATGCTGGATTAAAGTTTGCGAATGTCGGCAAAAATTGCGAATATGCTCAGCCCGCCGTGGTCGGTGCGGATTGCATTTACCACGCCAGGAGCAAAGGAATGCAAAGTGGTGTGGTCGGGGCATAGAAGGGCGATTTTGCAGTCGCGGTAGTCTGTGCGGACCTTTTTGCCGATTTCCTGGTAGAGCTTTTGCGTATCCGTCTGCAGGCGAATACCGTACGGTGGGTTGAGCGCAATGAGGGCGCCCGGCTTGTGCGGAACAACGCCCTTGAAAAAGTCCGCATGGACCGGCTTCACGAGGCCCGCTGCATTGCAGACTTCGGCGTTGTGCGTTGCCGTCGCGACTGACTTTTTGGATTTGTCAGCCGTGTAGATTGTAAAATCTGGAATTGTTTCTGTTTGCGGAGCATGCTTCAGCATGTTCTGGTACGAAGCGTCGCCAAAGGCCGGCTGTTCGTGGATGGCGAACTTGCGGAACGCGCCCTGTGTCTGGCCCTGTGCATAGGCTGCGGCTTCGAGCGAAAACGTGGCGGAGCCGCACATCGGGTCCAAAAGCATGGGTGCCTGGGGGAGGCCACCCGCAAGCAGAATGCTTGCCGCAAGAGTCTCTTGCAGGGGCGCTTCGTCAACGAAGCGCTCGTGGCCTCTACGGTACAGGGCTACTCCCGCCATATCGACATAGACCGTGCATACATCGTTTTCGAAGTCTATGATAATGCGCTGGAGCGTTGTCGGTTCCGGTGCTGTGAAACCGAGCGAAAGCAGATGCTTTTCGAGAATTGGCTTCAGGCGTTCGGCGATTGCATCGGAGTGGTAGAGCCTTGACTTTTTGCACTTTACCTTGATTTCTGGAATGTAGCCGGCAGGGTAGTAGAGCTCCCATGGAACTTTTTCGAATTCCCGTTCCAGCTTGCCAAAGTTCTCTGCATGGAACTTTGCAATTTCCATGTCCAGGCGTCGCGCCGTGCGGGCAAACGCAAGAATCTTCCAGGAGTCCGCCCATTTGGCCTGAATGGTAATGCCGCCTACAAAACTTGATGTCGTATTGAAACCGAGTCTGCTGAGCTCGCTAGAAAGTACGCCTTCAAACCCAAGGTGCGAAAGCACGCGAAAGTTGTGCGGCACGCCGCACACTTGCCGCTTCAAGCGCTTCTCTAAAGACTGGTAAACCGGGTTAAAAAGCATAGGCTAAATTTAATTAAGAATTATACGTAAAACGTTATTCAAAGCCCAGACCTCAAAGCGAAGCGACCCTTTGCCTGTTCTCTGTCTTCTGTATTCTGTCTTCTCTAAATATACTTCTTCAGTACGTTCTGCGAAGAAACGAAATAGTCAATGCCGCTGAGAATGGTGACTGCGGTAATCACGCCCATGATGATTTGCGGAACGGTGCCCCAGACAGAAGCAAGGGCTGGCCATGCGGCTTGAATCGGGTCGAGCGCCCCGATTAAAATGAACACAATGCCAATGCCCTGCAATGCGGTCTTCCACTTGCCGCTGCGGCGGGCCGGCATGATCACGTTTTCTGCGGCTGCCAAGGTGCGGAGCGTTTCGACGCTTGCTTCACGGAAGTAGATGATGGCGACCATCCAGACCGGGGCATAGCCAGTCGCGATGAAGCTCATGAAAATCGTCATGTTCGAAATTTTGTCGGAGAATGGGTCAAGATATTTGCCGAGCGTGCTCACTTCGTGCATCTTGCGGGCAAGATGGCCGTCAAGGTAGTCGGTAAGCATGAATCCAAGCACCATGACGAGGGCAAGAATCTTGAAGACGACATTGTTGTTGGAATAGTCGAGGTCGCCGTCGTAGAAGAACACCCACAAAAAGAACGGAGTCAAGATGATGCGGCTCATGGTGAGCTGGCTCGCGATCGAAAGCGGCTTGCGGTGTTCCGCGTCGCGGTAGTACCAATACATGTAGGCTGCAGAGGCTGCTCCCATCAAAAGGATCGTTGCCACCATGCAAATTTGCTTGTAGTGTTCGAGGTCCAAAAGGTAAACGGCCATCGTGATGATGATGGCTAGCTTGCAAAGCTTGCCCCAGTTGCCGCTTCGAACAAGCGACTTTCCTTCGCGCAAAATGCCAAGAGAGAAGAGCGTGTGGGCCGCAAGGCGGAACAGCATGCAAAGGCTGCCTACGCCAAGAAGAATCTCAAATTCTCCGGTCTGCTTGTAGTCGTACAGGAAGATGCTGCCGAGCACGGAGAACGAAAGCAATCCATCGACAAAGTTCAGCCAAAGCCTGTAATATGGCTTTTCGATTTCCTGGGAATGCAGCTTGTAGAGCTTGACCCAGCCAATGACGAGCACGCAGCAGGTGAGGGCTGTTGCCGTATGCATCATGCCTGCCCAAATGAAGCCGATTACGGCGAGCAGGAATGCAAACTGCACAATGTTCCATGCGCGTCCGCGGTGGCGGAGAGATTCTTTGCTTTCAGAGACATCAGTCATTGTTGTTCTCCAATAATTGCTTTGCGTGTTCGCGTGCTTCCGGGGAATTGCTTTCGCCTAGCATGCGTACCAATTCTGTAATGCGGCCTTCGCGGTCAAGGTTCGTGATGCGCGTGTAGGTACGGCCTTCAATTTCTTCTTTCTTTACGGCAAGCTGCGTCGTGGCTCGGCTTGCGACCTGGTGCAGGTGCGTAATGGTGAGCACCTGGTGGCTAAGCCCCAGCTTGCGGAGTGCGTCACCGATCTTGTTTCCGATTTCACCGGAAATGCCGGAGTCCACTTCGTCAAAGATGAGGAGCGGCACCTGGTCGGTTGCTGCGGTGACCGTCTTGAACGCAAGGAGTACGCGGGAAAGTTCACCGCCAGAAACGGCCTTCTGCAGGGAGCGTTCGCCTTCGCCCTGGTTCGGGGCGAGCAGGAATTCAATGCGGTCTGCTCCGTTTGGCGAAGGCTCGGCGCTTGCAATGGAGGTCTTGAACTTTGCCGCGGCCATGCCAAGCGTGTGGAGCTCGGTCTCGACGGCCACGTCGAGGCGCGCGGCCCCTTCGGTGCGGCGCGCAGAAAGCGCAGCGCCAACCTTGTCAAGTTCAGCCTTTGCACGGCGCTCCGCTTTCCCGAGCTCTTCCAGGTCGCTGTCCAGGTTTTCGAGGCTAGACAGTTCCTCTTCGCGCTTGTCGCGAAGAGCAATCAAGCCGGAAACGTCCGTACGGTACTTGCGCTTTAGGCGCTGGATCTTTGCGAGGCGCGCGTTTGCCCTGTTCAGTTCTGCTTCGCTCATGGCCGCTTCCGGCTTGATGCGCGAAATTTCGCGCAGAACTGTCTCGAACGGGTCCATGGCATCTTTCAACTGCACATGCCAGTCTTCGTAGCTTGGAATCTTTGCTGCAAGCTGGCGGAGCTTGACTTCCAGAATGTTCATCTGGTCCAAAATGCCTGTTTCGCCGTCCAGCATGCCGTTGATTTCGTCCAGGTAGCGTCGTTCCGTTTCGCCCTTGGCTGCTGAACTTGTCTTTTCTTCAAGTTCCTCTTCTTCGCCTTCGCGAAGCGCCGCTTCCTTCAGTTCCTCAAACTGGAACTTGAAAAAGTCCTTTTCCTGGGCGAGCTTTTCTGCGCGTTCCTTCGTTTCTTCAATGGCTCGCTTTGCAGCGACCCATTCCTGGTAGGCCTTTGCATAGTCGGCAAGCAGGCTGCCGTTTTCGCAATAGGCGTCGAGCATCGCGGCGTGCGTGCGCACATCGCGCAGCATGAGCTGTTCGCTCTGGCCGTGCATCTGTAAAAGTTCTTCACCCAATTCCTGCAAGTCGGCAAGCTTCACGAGCACTCCGTTCACGCGTGCGCGGCCATTGCCTGTAAGCGCAATGTCGCGGCGGAGCACCAGATCGTCTTCGTAGTCAATGCCCAAGTTTTCAAGGATGCGCTTTACGTTTTCGTTGCCGCGCACATCGAACTCCGCCTCAACGACAGCCTTTTCCGCTCCAGTCCTTACCACGGAGGATGGCGTCTTGTCGCCGCATACGGCGCGGAGCGATTTGAGCAGCACTGATTTGCCAGCACCGGTTTCACCGGTAATGGCTGTGAAGCCTGCGTTAAAGTCGATTGTTGCTTCAGAGATCAGGGTGAAGTTCTGAATGGAAATTTGCTTGAGCATTTGTTAGTTACTGGTTTATGGTCGTAAGCTGATGTAGCAAAAATTCTGTAGAATTGCCTCTGCTATTTTTCAAAAACTACGAGGCTTCTATAGATTGGGCGGCCTTCCTTGCGGTACTTGATTTCAAAACCGGTCATGATGCCGTCGGTCGGCTGAGCCGTATTGCGTTCGATCACGGTGCAGCCAGGGAATGCGTCGAACGTCTCGAGCGCAGATTCGTTGTATTCCTTGTGGTCCGTGCCCCAGTAGAACATGCGCTTGCCCGGCTTGAGCGTGCGTGCGACTTCTGTCAAAAAGTCTGGGCGGAGCAGGCGGTTCTTGTGGTGGCGTTCCTTTGGCCACGGATCCGGGAAGTACATGTGGAACGCATCCACGGTATTGTCTGGAACGCGGTCACGGAGGAAGTAGAAAATGTCGCCAGCGAGCATGCCCGCATTGCCGTTTGTATCCTTCAAAACCTTGCGCATTGCAAAAGCGGCCCAGGTATAATCCCATTCGCTACCGAGAATCGAAAGTTCCGGATGGATCTTTGCATAGTCGGCAAGGAATGCGCCGCGGCCGGAACCGACCTCGATTTCGATGTGGCCGTTATGGTTCGGGAAGAATTCCTTCCAGTCAAAGGGTGCCTTGTGCGGGAGGCCGTCTGGAGTGCGAACCGGCTTTCTAGGATTTTCAGGATCGTGACGGTGCAAAAAATGCCACAGCATGTCGATGCTGTCGTTCTTCGTAATGTCGCGATAAAATTCAGGAACTACGACTTCGCGTTCTTCTTTTTCTACGGCTTCTTCGCTCATAGTAAAACCTTGACTTTGTTTTTGATGTTTGCCGGGAGCTTCTTTTCGAGTGTTCCCAGAATATGTTGTTCTGAATACTTCATCGAGAAATGGGTCAAAATTATAGACTCGCATTTGATTGCATCGCCCATTTCTTCAAAAACCTTCACGATTTCATTCAAGTGGCTGTGCGACTTGGCGTGAGCCATGTCTTCTTCTCCGTCGTCCATGAATGTGCATTCCGTCACCAGGACCTTGGAATCGAAAACGTGAGCGTTGTCTTTTAAACTTTCCGTGCGGCAGTCGCCCATGAACGTGATTGCCGGTTCGTACACATCGCGTGTAATCTGGACCTTGTTCTTCTGCAATTCAATCAGCTCGGCTGGCGTTGCGCCAAGGTATTCGTCCTTCAGCTTCTTCTTGAAATTGTAGAGCGTGCAGCCCATTGTCGGAATCGAGTGTTTGACCGGGAATGCTTCGAGAACGAGGTCCTTGCGGTAGGCGAGTGTAACGCGTTCCTTCGGCTTCATGGCGACAATTTCCGGGTGACGGAACTTGTGCTCCGGAACGTTTTCGAACATTGCCTCGGCCTTGATCCAGGCTTTTGCCCCTTCGCAGATTTCTTCGGGCATGTAATAGACTGCGTCGCGTTCTATGCCTGTCATTTTGCGAAGGCTATTGTGCCGCATAATGCAGCGGCTGTGATCGCCGTGAGCGTGGGTCAAAAATACATGGTCGAGCGGAATTGCCGACAGCGGGCATTCTCCCAGATCCACGATAAAGTCGAGTTCCGGCATCTGGTGGTACGTGGCGAGGCCAGAAATGGAAAAGCCGCTCAAGGTGTATGATTTTTCCTTGATTCTGGCTTGCTTTAAGGCATTGTGAATGAATCTGTTCTCTGCCACGATTTACCTAGTTTTTGCCCAAATGTAGCTATTTGTTGATTTTACCTTCTGTTGTGCAGACCTATTTTGAACGAAATTTAACAATAACTACTCTTTTGTTCACTAAAAGTAGAAAACTTTTCTAAAAACAGTGTTGCTTTTTCAAAAAGAAAAGGATAGTTTTAGGCCGTTACAACATTTTTCTATTCACATAGGAGTACTTATGCGTGAATTGCTTTCCAAGGCCTTGAAGATGGGCTTGACTGTATCTTTTTCTGAAGAAGGTGGTTTTTCCATTATCCGTTTGAGCCGTGACGGCAAGGTTGTTTCCAACTGCTCTCTCGGTGCTGGCGATTTCAATTCCACCGTCGAAGATTCCCTGCAGTCCTTGCTCCTCGATGCAGAACGTCGTGGCCTCTAATACAAAGCTTGCGCTAAAAACAAGAAAAGCTCCTAGTTGAACTAGGAGCTTTTCTTTTATGCAATGCCGTGAATGCTGCTAGGCACTAGAGGCAAGAGGGGGAGCGTTTACGCTCCCCATTTTGCATTTACTTCTTTGCAATGTTCACAGAGATATGGATATCCTGCAACTGCTGCAAGTCTACATCGCTCGGGCACTGGTCCATCGGGCTAGATGCGCTTGTGTTCTTCGGGAATGCAATGAAGTCACGGATGGATTCCTGGCCTTCCATGGTTGCGACAACGCGGTCGAGACCGAAGGCGAGACCGCCGTGCGGAGGAGCGCCGAACTTGAATGCATCGACGAAGAAGCCGAACTTTTCCTTAACCTGTTCTTCGCTAAGGCCGAGCAGGCGGAATACCTTTTCCTGGACTTCCGGGTTGTGGATACGAACGGAACCGCCACCGATTTCAACACCGTTCAAAACAAGGTCGTATGCTTCTGCGTTGCAATCCTTGAGGTTGCCGCTGAGCATCATGTCGAGATGTTCCGGGAGCGGGTTGGTGAACGGGTGGTGCATAGCCATGTAGCGGCCTTCGGTGTCGCTGTATTCGAACATCGGGAATTCGGTAATCCAAACGAATTCGCGCTTCTTCG
Source organism: Fibrobacteraceae bacterium (assembly GCA_045615885.1). Classification (GTDB taxonomy): domain Bacteria; phylum Fibrobacterota; class Fibrobacteria; order Fibrobacterales; family Fibrobacteraceae; genus UBA1765. Next base: position 100,860 of record JAZLFR010000055.1, on the reverse strand, counting down.
GATCGCGGAGACCCTTGATGCGGGCAACTTCCAAGCGGAGCTGGCCCATGGCGGTTGCAGCAACCTTTTCAGGACCTGCAATGAAGAACATCATGTCGCCGTTCTTTGCGCCGACAGCGTCGCGAAGAGCATTGAGCTGTTCTGTAGTGAAGAACTTGCCGACCTGGGTTTCCACTTCGTCGTTTTCCTTGACGCGCATCCAGACGAGGCCCTTGGCACCGTACTTGCCGACGTATGCAGTCAAGTCATCAATCTGCTTGCGGGTAAAGTCGAGGCAGCCCTTTGCTGCGAGACCACGGATCTTGCCGCCTGCTGCAACGGCGTTCTTGAACACGCCGAAGTTGCTTTCTGCGCCAAGTTCAGAAACATCGTGGATTTCGAGGTCGAAGCGGAGGTCCGGCTTGTCGGAACCGTACTTGAGCATAGCTTCTGCCCACTTCATGCGGCGGATCTGCTTAGGTGGTTCAAAGTTCCAAACCTTGCCGAGAACTTCGGTAACGAACTTGTCGAACATGCCCATCACGTCGTTCTGGTCCACGAAAGACATTTCAACGTCAATCTGCGTGAATTCCGGCTGGCGGTCAGCGCGAAGGTCTTCGTCACGGAAGCACTTTGCGATCTGGAAGTAGCGGTCCATGCCGGCGATCATGAGAAGCTGCTTGTACTGCTGCGGGCTCTGCGGGAGTGCGTAGAACTTGCCTGCGTTCACGCGGCTCGGCACGAGGTAGTCACGTGCGCCTTCCGGAGTGGACTTGCAAAGCACCGGAGTTTCAACGTTTTCAAAACCGTTGTTGTAGAAGAATTCGTACACGGCCTTCAAGAACTGGCTCTTGAGGATCAAGTTTCTCTGGATCCATGGGCGACGGAGGTCGAGGTAGCGGTACTGCAGGCGGAGGTCGTCGTTTTCCTTGCATTCTTCGTTCGGGTCGTTGATTGCGAGCGGGGAAGTAAGGGCTGCGTTCAAGATTTCGAGCTTGTCGATCTTGACTTCGATTTCACCTGTAGCAAGCTTGTCGTTTGTGTTGCCGTCTTCACGAGCATAGACCTTACCGGTAACAGCGATGACATATTCGTTACGGAGCGTTTCTGCATCCTTGATAACGTCTGCGTTGTAGTCCGGGTTGAAAACGATCTGTGTCTTGCCATACTTGTCGCGGAGGTCTACGAAAATAACACCACCGTGGTCACGGCGACGGTCCACCCAACCATTGAGGGTGATTGTTTCACCAACATTTGCTGCGCGGAGTTCGCCGCAGTTATGTGTACGTTTCATCATAATGATTAATCCTCGAAAAAAACTTTTTTCGGTGGCAAAGATAGTTAATTAAAGACGAAAGACGAGAGACGAAAGACGAAAGTTATGTTGAATTTTGCGTCGCTTGGGTGTTTTGTTTGCCGATGAGTACATTTTTGAAACTGCTGAGGGTATGTTTTTATGAAAAGTACCGGTAAAATGGGGCCAGAAACGAACTCATTTTAATTCTTCGTGAATTGGATTGTCTTTTTCAATCAATTCAAAAACGCAAGCATAGAAAGTGGCGTTGTCTATGTCAAATTCTTCCATGCTTTCTGTCGTGAAGTTCGATTCGTGTTCACCGTTGTCACGATAACCGTATAGAGCGGAATAATGTTCCGCATTGCAGGTAGAACCGTCTTGCAAATAAGAAAATACGCTTTTCTGTTCACAAGTTTTACCATTTGATTCTACGGATTGCAGGGCATGGAATCCCTTTGACGAGATTCTATCTTCCATATTGATTTCAAATTTTTGACCGTGAATGTCCATGGTCACAGAAGTCATCTGCTTGTTTGAAAATGTAATGCCGTATTTAGGAATGTCTTCAAGTCTGTATCGGTCTTTTAATTCAGGATCGTAGTTTAGCCCGGTTCGGTCAAAGGTGTATTTAAGCAATTCATTGACGCTGCCCATTTCTGCGAGAGCGGGTATCTTTTCTTTATTGAGGTAAGTAGTTGTGACTATGGAGTCTTTGGTAAGTTCCATTCTGTTTGCCATCGTGCTTGATTTGCAATCTTCCCAGATGCCATATATGCTGGAATTGTTCCCTTTATAGGCGTTATAGGAGTCTTTTAAAACGGAACCATTAAATGAAGAGAAATCGGTCAAGGAATCTTTAGACAATTCCAGGACTCTGGTATTCAAGAGATGCTTTGGTTCCCAAGTGTAAACATCATTTTTTACGACGCAGGCTCCAGTATAGTAAGAAAGGAATGTGTAGCCATCTTTTTCTTCATAGGTTGCTGCAAAACGAAGCGTATAGGATTCTCCGTCTGCAATGTCTGTTTGCGTGCTGCTAGAAGATACTGTAATATTAGCAGAGGAAGAACTTTCAACGAAAGAAGATGAGCTTTCTTCTATAGATGACGAGGAGGGATCTTCAACAGACGAAGATGACGTATTTTCTATCGTAGAACCTTCTGCAGATGACGAACTTTCTTCAGAAGAAGGGGAACTGGAGTTTTCAAGGGAAGAACTGGATATGTTCTCCAAATCAGTGCAGCATTGGTCGGCTCCAGAACTGGAATCGTCACCGCAAGCAAATATGGTTGTTGTAAGAGCTGCTGCCATGAGTGTTTTAGCAATGAAATTGATTTTCTTCATAAAAAATCCTTTTGTTTAATTTTGAGCCAAACGGACTCCAGTAGAGCCTCTTTTTTATTCTGGCTTCTTGAAGAAACAGCTGCGGGCGCCTGTGTGGCAAGCTACCTGCGGGCCCTGCATGCGGACCTTGAAAAGGAGGGCATCGCTGTCGCAGTCGGCTGCCCATTCCACAACGGTCATAACATTTCCGCTGGTGTCGCCCTTGTGCCAGTATTCCTTGCGGCTGCGGCTCCAGAACACCATTTCACCACATTCAACGGTGCGACGGAGCGCTTCCTTGTCCATCCATGCAATCATCAGAACGTCGAGCTTGTCTGCGTCTTGCACGATTGCCGGAGCAAGCATAACGCCATCGACTTCAACTTCAAACTTTACTTCATCAATAATTTCTTGTGCGGTCATGATTTTTCTCCATAGTTAAGATGCAAGAGCCTGATGCAAGAGACAAGATTAGGTTCTCACCTGGCCTTCGCCCTTCAAAATCCACTTGTAGGTGCAGAGGCTTTCGACGCCCATCGGGCCGCGGGCATGGAGCTTGTCTGTAGAGATTCCAACTTCTGCGCCAAGGCCGTAAACGCCGCCGTCAGCAAGGCGTGTACTTGCGTTTACCATGACGCTGCTGGAATCCACATGGCTAAGGAAGTATTCCTGGATAGCCTTGTCTTCTGCAATCACGGCTTCTGTGTGGCGGCTGGAGTATTTTTCGATATGGTCAGCAGCTTCTTCCACATTGTCAACGAACTTGAGGCTCATGGCAAGTGCCAGGTATTCGTGATGGTAATTGGAATCTTCACCAATGTCCTTTACGCCTTCAACGCGAGCCATAGCGACCTTGTCACCAAACATTTCCACATTCTTGTCGCGGAGCGGCTTCAAGATTTTTGCAACGCTTTCATCGCTCAAATGGCTGTCCAGGAGCAATGTTTCCATGGTGTTGCAAGTGCTCGGACGCTGTGTCTTTGCGTTTTCGACAATGCTTGTAGCCATGTCGATGTTTGCGGACTTGTCTACGTAAATATGGCAGATGCCGTTGAAGTGCTTGATGACTGGGATTCTGCTCTGTTCGGTGACTGCGCGAATCAAGCGCTCGCCACCACGCGGAATCACGAGGTCTATGGAATCGTTCTTCTGCAAAAGGAGCGTGACCAGATCGTGCGATGGATTTTCTACAAGCTGCACGGCATCTTCGGCAAGGCCCTGTTCGCGGAGCGCACTGCGGAATACCTCTGCAAGAATCTTGCCTGAGTTTATGGATTCCTTGCCGCCACGGAGTATCACTGCGTTGCCGGACTTGAAGCAAAGGCATGCGCCGTCGATTGTGACATTCGGGCGGCTTTCAAAAATAAAGAATACGGAACCGATAGGAACTGCAACTCTTGAAATTTCTACACCGTTCGGGAGTGTGCGCTTTTCGAGTGTGCGGGCGAGCGGGTCTGCAAAGTCGGCAATTTCTTCGGCGCCCTTAGCCATGGTTTCAAGGCGGGCTTCATTCAAAGTCAAGCGGTCTAGCATGGCGTCGCTGATTTTACCGCGGGCAGCGTCAACGTCCAATTTATTTGCAGCAAATATTTCTGCCTTTTGGGCGCGGAGCTTTGCTGCCACGGAACGCAATATAGCGCTGCGCTGTTCATTAGTGAGTGTACGGATTTCGCTGGAAGCTGCGCGAGCCTTAGCGGCAAGTTCATTTGCGTAAATTTCAAGGTTTTCCATGGAGCGTAATATAGAAATATCGAATAATTATCTATTTTGAGGGAGGTATAAAATAGGATTTTTCTGTGAATAAAAAAAATATCGTAATACTCGCTACGGGAGGCACAATCGCTGGGGTCGGCGAGCCGGGTAAAAATACAGGCTATGTTTCTGGACAAATTTCTGCGACAGAACTCGTTTCTGCTATTCCCGAACTGAACTCGATTGCAAATATCAGCGTAGAGCAGGTTTGCAATGTGAATTCCGACGATATTACCGGTGCAATCTGGCTGCAGTTGCGCAAACGTATTGCCGAGCTGTTGCCACATGTTGATGGCATCGTGGTCACGCACGGCACCGACACTATGGACGAAACCGCGTTCTTTTTGGCACTGACAATTAAAACTGACAAGCCGATTGTTTTGACAGGCGCTATGCGCCCGGCTACGGCCGATGAACCCGATGGTCCGGCCAATTTGTGCGGAGCTGTAGAAGTGGCTAGCGCAAGTCGGAACGGGGGAGTGTTTGTCTATTTTGGCAGGCAGCTTTTTGATGCAAAGCTTGTGCAAAAAAATAGTGCAAGCGACTTGCAGCCTTTTGGAAATTGCTACCCTGGGAACGGCGCCTTGGTGTTCCCGTTTGCAAGCCCGGTTCCATTCTTCAATGTTTCTGCCTGTACCGAGCTACCGAAGGTGAACATTGTCTTTTTCGCAGTAGATTCCGACCCAAGAATGCTTGAGTGCGCTGCTAACATTTCTGACGGCGTCGTTATCGCCGGAGCAGGCTCCGGCGAATTCAGCCAGAAGTTTGCAGAAGCTCTTGCCAAAGTCAAAATTCCGGTAGTTGTCGCCACGCGAACGAACCATGGCATGGTAACTTTGAATACGCAGCTCGCCCCAAATGCACTTTGCGCAGGCTTCTACCCACCGCAAAAAGCCGCCGTTCTTTTGAAACTTGCCTTGGCTACAAATCAATTGGATGTTTTTAAGCAATTCTGCTAAAATCTATGCGCAAGTTGTGTTTGGCAATTTTCTTTGGCGTACAGGCTATTTGGGCATGTGACTTGCCCAAAGTATCTCTCGCTTTAGATTTGCCCTTGCTTGGAATCGCTGCCGGAACCGGCCTGTACGGTGCGTACAAATTAAATAACACCGATGTGCCAGATTCAATGCGCTCCAAAGAAGACCTTTATGCCTGGGACAAGCCTTTTGCCGGTTCGTATTCTGGCAAGGCAGATTTGGCTAGCGACATTTTGAATGTCGGCTTGGGGCTTCCGCTAGTTATCGGTGGTGTCGCTTATGCACAGGACCATGCGAACGGGGACGATTTGCTTAGTGTCGTGGTGATGTATGCCGAAGCGCTAGCACTGCAGAGCGGCGTAAATTTGGTTGTGCGTTCCGAGCTGGTTTGGCCTCGCCCGTATATGTATGGCAGCCATCATCGTGATGGCAAAAAAGGGGAGGCTTATGGCTCCTTCTATTCTGGCCATGTTTCTGCCATGTTCACCTCGGCTGTGTTTAGCACTTATGCATTCGATGCGCTCTATCCGGAATCCAGATATTTTTGGCCGGTAGCTCTAGGCAGTTTTTCTGCAGCTACGGCAACGGCGGTTTTGCGCGTCGGTGCAGGCAAGCATTATCCGACTGATGTTGTTGTCGGCGCTCTTGCCGGCACATCCATTTCCCTTGCGATCATTCAAATGCATAGGCTGTTTGACAGCCGAGTTTCCTTTGTTGCCGCTCCGGGCTACGCAGGAACCGTAATCCATTTTTAACGGCCCAGGCTTGTAAAAACAAAAAAGTTCCGAAGATGAAATCTTCGGAACTTTCTGCTTTTTAGGAATGCTAAGAACTAGTATGCTGCATTCTTGCGAGCTGCTGCACGACGGCGTTTTTCCTTGATGGAAAGACCTTCATCTTCGTCATCGTCTTCTTCAACGACGACTTTGCGCTTCTTTACAACCTTTCTTGTAGCAGGAGCTTCGTCTTCATCAGCAACACGCTTCTTCTTTATAACGCGCTTTCTGACTACCGGTTCTTCTTCCTCTTCTTCAACTGGAGCCTTTTTCACTACGCGTCTCTTCACGACTGGTGCCGGAGCCGGTTCCGGTTCAGCAGCCTTCACAACGCGCTTGGCCTTTGGCTTCGGATTCAGATCATCCTTTGTGAGCGGGGTCGCTGCGGTGCGTGTGATTTCCACATCGCGGGAACCGTCCCAAAGAGTGCTCTTGAGCGGAGCGCCTGTAGACACAGCTTCTGCAGCCATGCCTGCTGCCCAGTCATCGTTTGCCGGCGGCAAAAGCTTGAACTTGACGGCGCGTGTGTCGAGAGCTTCGTCTTCAAGGTAAAGCCTTGCGTCGAACATGCCGACCTGGTAATCCTTGCCGTCAGAGCCGCCTGCAAGAGTCGGAATGTAGGCAACGACTACATACACGTTTCCATCGAGATAGGAGTCAAGCAGCAAGTTGGCGTCACCGTTCGGTGCTGCAACCATGCCCTGAGCCTGGAATGCCCATTCCTGGCCTTTTACCTGGAGCATGAATGGATGCATGCCACCCTTTGCATTGCCAATCTTCAACATGTCCTTGCTGCCTGCAAAAGCCTGGAATACGGGCTTGTCACCGGCAAAGGCAAATGCTGTAGCCAACATGCAGAGTAAAAGAATCAGTTTTTTCATAAGAAAGAACCTCGTGTTAGATTATTCCTTGAAGAAGAGTGCCTTGGCTGCTTCAAACATGGCGTCCTTTTCAGATTCGGCACGGCATTCTGTGTAAATGCGAACCTTCGGTTCTGTACCGGACGGACGGATGAGCATCCAGGAATCGTCTGTGAAAATGAGTTTTACGCCATCGAGAGTAAGGAGGCTCTTGACTTCCTTTTCGGAGTCGCCGATCTTGACCTTGGCTCCCGGAACGCCGATCTTTGCAATTGCGTCAACCTTTGCCTTGAGCGGAGCGCCAACGAGGGACTTATCTACTTCGAAGCCGGAACGTGTCGGGTAGAGGCGGCCAAAGTCCTTGTAGAGACCGTCGAGGTATTCGCCAAGGTTCTTGCCTGTTGTTGCCATGATTTCGAGGGCAAGGAGAAGGCCGAACTGGGCGTCCTTTTCGAGGGTGTTGTTAAGGCCAGAAATACCGTCGGATTCTTCGAATGCAATGAGAGCCTTCTGGCTTGCGTTGCGGCTGAGGTACGGGCGGAAGTTCTTGAAGCCAACTGCGGTTTCCATGATCGGAGCACCGAGCTTTTCTGCGATGATGTTTACAAAGTTAGATGTTGCAACGGACTTTGCTACGCAGCCGTTTTCCTTGCGGACTGCATACATGTAGTGGAAAGCAATTGCACCGAAGCTGTTCATGTCGATTTCGCGAGTGCCGTCGTAGAAACGGATACGGTCGCCATCCGGGTCCATGATGCAGCCAAGACGGAACTTGGTTGTTGCCTTGTCCAAAACGTTGCGAACGCCTTCCAGGTTCTTGGAAGATGGTTCCGGGGCAACGCCACCGAAGAGTGGATCGTCTTCGGTACGGAGGCTTGTGAGGCAAGCCGGATTTTCGAGAGTTGCGGCCGGACGACGGCGTGTAGAACCGTGAACGTAGTCGCAAACGAGGGTCAAGTCGCCGGAGTTCAAGAGCTTCTTGATTTCGTCGAACTTGATTGTGCCCTGCTTGTGAAGGAATTCGGTATAGATCTTGAGGGAGTCGATAAGTTCCCACTTGACTTCGGTAAGTGGTTCGAACTTCCAGTCAGCGATCATTTCGTTAGAAAGGGCGGTGATGATGTTGGTGATTTCCGGACCAGCAGGACCGCCGTCAGCCGGGTTGAACTTGATGCCGTTGTAGTGGCTCGGGTTGTGGCTCGGGGTCATGTTGATGGAGCAGGCTGCGCCAAGCATTTCGACAACTGCAGAAAATTCCGGTGTGGACATTTCGCCACCGTAGAAAATCTTTACGCCTTCCTTTGCGAACTGGCCAGCAACGATCTGGCAGAATTCGTGACCGAGCAAACGGTTGTCGTGGCCGATTACCAAACCCTTGGTCTTCAATTCGTCGAAGCTCTTGATGCCGAGAGCTTCAAAAGTCTTGGCATCGGCTTCCTTGTAGAGGCGAACGATTGCAGCGCCTACAACCTGGAGGTTGCGAAGGGTGAATTCGGAACCGATTTCTCCACGCCAGCCGCTTGTACCAAAGCTAACCTTGGCCGGTGCTTCAGAAGTCATTGCGACGTTCTTAACCTGGTCGATGAGGGCCTTGCCTGCAACTGGGTCAAAGCCTGGAGCCTGAATCTGTTTCCAAATTTGAGTAATAGAGTCCATAATAATCCTGTTTGTAGGGTTGAGTTTTTTATAAAGATACAAAATAGACGAGAGACGAAAGACGAGAGACGAGAGATTTGTTTGCCGATTACGGTATTTTGGTGGCTTGAAAATGGCAAAAGTACGGGTAAATCCGGTAAACTTGAGCGATTTATCTGCCGAAAAGGCCCGCTTCCCAAGAAAAATTAGCCTGTAATTTAGTTTGCAATAAAAAATGGCGGATAAAACGTGAATGACCGCGTGCTTTTATCTGCCGAATTATGAATTGGGGGTGTATTGTTTTTGAAACAATCTCAAAAATTGTCATTTACGGCGGGTAAAATTGAAAAATCTTTCTTTTTTATCTGCCGAAGGCCATATTAAGTTCTTTTTGGCCTACTTGAACGGCAGAAACTTCTACATAGCCGGCGTGTCGAACTTTTCGCAGAGTTTTTCGAATGTTTCGTCGCTAATGATATGCTCTATGCGGCAGGCGTCGTTTTCGGCGGTTTCTGGAGTAACTCCGAGGGAAAGGAAGAACTTGGTAAGCACGCTGTGGCGCTTGAACACTGCGGTTGCAATGGCTCGGCCCGTTTCTGTAAGGAGTATGTTCTTGTGCTTGTCAAGGGAAATGTAGTTCTTCTCTAGCAAAATCTTGACCGCGCGGGAAACGCTTGGCTTAGAAAAATTCATGGCTTCGGCAATATCTACAGAACGGACCGGGACTCCGCCTTCTTGCAAACGGAGGATTGTTTCCAGGTACATTTCGCCTGATTCTTTTACATCCTTGTCGAAAGTCTTTTCTGTTGCGATAATCATGTCGGCCATGTTTAATCCCTTTGTCTTGACAATATAATATAGCACTTTTGAACTTAATTGAAATGTTTTGTAGTAAAAAAGTAGCCTTTTGTGAAACTTTTGTTAGGTTAGCCTAACTATTCTGGGGTGTCATTACCTGCATTGACAATTGAAGCTTTAGAATGTCGCGTTTTCTTTGTCTGTAAACAACAATTTTCTAAAAAATACTTGACATTGTTTTTTTTTGTTTACATTTAAGCGCGAGAAAATAAAAAAGAAGCAACTCTAAAATGGTCACTGAAATTATGTCCAAAAAAGATAGAGCGTTTGTCGACTCAAAAAAAATCAAAGAAATCTTTAAGTCATTGAACAATGTAAAGTTTCTGGGCGATTTCAAGGTTGATCAATTCAGTGAAAATAGGCTGACTGTGTATCGCTATATGCGCTATGCTAGGGCGAAGGACATTATTGAGTCCAAGGAAATTTCTTTTACCGACCCAAGAACTTGGGAAGACCCGTTTGAAAAAAGGTTTGCGTGTGGAGATTACAAGTCGCTAGGTTTCTCGCCGAAGGAATTGGCTTGCATGTGTGTAACCACCGAGCATGGCGAAAATGAAGCCGCGTTTTGGCGAATGTTCGACCCGGATGGTAAACACGATTTGGTTCAGCTGACCTTGGATTTTAGCATCTTGCTAAAGGCGCTGAATGATTTCGCAAAAAAGAATAATGCCACCGTATATGTGAAATCTTGCAACTATGAATTCACATCCGAGGATCTGAAAAGTTCTGGAAAAGGCTCTTTTTTGAAAGACAGGAAAAAATTTGATGAAGAAGACTTTATCGAGTTGATGAGCCTAAAAAGACGGGCCTTCGCGTCGGAAAAGGAACTGCGTTTCTTTGTCTATGGTGAAAACCTGCCCTTTGTAGGAAACTTCTTGAGTATTCCTTATAAGGGGCGCTTAGTTAAGGAAATGAAGGTCTGCCCCAAGCCGGATTTTACGGCATTTGTGTCAAGCGAGGATATAGTGAAGGATGTGCTGGTCTCTCACTTCAAAAAAGAACTAAGAATTACGAAATCTCGTCTTTATGATTCAGTTTCACATTTTAAGTTGAAAAAATAAATTCATCGGAGAAAAATATGAACAAAAAAATAATCATGACCTTGTCTTTTGCTGCCGCATTCTTTGTGGCATGTGGCGATGACTCGTCAACACAGGCAAACGAGTTGTCTGAACAGGGGGGTACAAATCGCCCTGGTAGTGGCGAAGTTTACTATGGTACACTTGTGGATGAACGCGACGGACAAACCTACAAGACGGTGAAGATTGGTAATCTGGTATGGATGGCTGAAAATTTGAATTATGATTATGGTGAAGGGGCGTTTTGCTATAATAACGATCTTTCCTATTGCGAAAAGTACGGTCACCTTTACACATGGAAAGCCGCAATGGATGCCTGCCCTAGCGATTGGTTTTTGCCTAGCAAATATGATATGGAAACCCGTATAGGGACTGATTTTTTGAAAAAATCTGATTCTATTGATTTTTTTGCTCGTGTTGCTGGTGGTTTCTACGACTGGGAAAATTTCAAAAACCTTGGCATCACGGTTCGCTTATGGTCTTCTACGGAGTACACCAATGAGTTCTTTGCTTTCTCATTGCGCGGTGGCGGCGACTATGTGGAAGATCGTGTTGAAGACAAGTCCTTCGCATTCTCGGTTCGTTGTGTTCAGTGGCAATAGCGCCTAGCCAAGGCTTAGCAAAGCCTTGAAACAAATGCCCCAGGGTTCTGATCCCATGGACACTTTTAAAAAAGGAAAAAATGATGAAGATTATGGAAACTGCTCTTGCCTTGGTTTCTTTTGGCCTGATTGGGTGCGGTTCAGATTCCGATAGTGTGGGGGCTGGAAATGTTGAAAAAATCAGTTATCCCACAGTAACGATAGGCAATCAAGTTTGGATGGCTGCGAACCTAAATGCGAAAAATAAAAACGCATATTCGTATTGCTACGATGGTGATCCTGTCAATTGTGAAAAGTATGGTATCCTGTATAGCTGGGAGGAGGCAATGAAGGCTTGCCCTAGCGGTTGGCACTTGCCTGGTAAGGATGAAATGGAAACCTTTATTGATACTGTAAAAGTAAGGGTAAAAGAGATTTTGTATCAAAAAGGATTGAGTGCGACTTTGGAAAATGTCAACTCTTTATACCAAGAGGGAGAAGAGGAATGGTTCAACCATCTGCGTGATGTTAGCTGGGAAGGTGGATTTAACACGATTGGCTTTTCTGCACTCCCTGCTGGTTACTACGTCGACTTGAAGTACAATGACCTTGGCAGTGAAGCTTACTTCTGGACTTCTACGGAAGAAACTAGCTATCAAGTAGATGTCGGTTCAGAAAAGGGATATACATTCGCTGATGCATATTGCCTGCACATAAACGACGACTATGGCCTCATTCAAAGCTGTGGCAAGGGCTTCCGTTATTCAGTTCGTTGTCTCCAGGACTAAAGGTCACCTCGGCAAGCTCGGTGACCTTGAAACGCTCGCCCCAGGGTTCCAATCCCTTGGGGCGTTTCGTCTCTAAAATTTTACAATCTTTTTGTGCCGAATATTGCTGCAAAAAGCGTTGGGCTTCCTAACGGAAGCCAGGCTCATGCGCCTCGGTAATGCCAGCAAGCAAGCTTGCTGTCGCAACACTCGGCTTATTCGCGTTTTAATACATATGGTTAAGCGGACTGTCGCTTGGCCCCGTTCGGCAATTCTGCCGGCGGTACTAAAATACGCTTATGGAACTGCAAACACTTTTCACTGATTGGCAGGCGTTTTTCTCCAACTACAAAATCCTTTCGCAGGATCTTCCCGAAAGCGAGGTCCCGGAACTTTTCCGCAAGAACGTCTTCATGGACGCGAGGTTTGACATCTCGTTCAAGTGGCTCTTTGCCGATGTCGCAATCTTGCAGGATTTCTTGAACACCATCTTGAGGCTTGAAGGCGAGGAAAAAATCAAGGCGCTGCGGCTTCGCCAAACGGACCTTAGCCTCATCCAGGCTTCCGATGACCTTGTGCGCATCGACATTCATGCGCAGAACGGTCGCGATGAATGGTTTGATATTGAGATGCAGCGCTTTAGCCACACGGGCATCAAGGATCGTGCGATTCTCTATGGGGCAGTTGTTGCTGCCGAGGCGCACCGCGAGGCGTTGCTTGCCTACCGCAAGGATTTTGCGAAAATCAGTACGGCGGCGCGCTACCATGTGCCGAAGATGATCAGCCTCTGGCTTATGAACGAGACTATCGACGCGAGCTACGGCTACCGCGAGGAATGGGCCATGTACTGCAAAAGCAAGGTCGGCAAACCTGGAGTATTGCCCGAGAGCAATGTTTTAAGTTATATTTGGATTGACTTGCCGAAGTTCGAGAAGGAGCACGGCCTTTCTGCAGAGGAACGCGAGTGGCTCGACCTTCTTTGCAACAGCAAGGACAAGGACGATGTCCCGAAAACGCAGAACGAGGCGATCATTGCCGCTTACGATCGTCTCCGCGTGCGACGCACCCCAAAAGAAATCCTTGCCAAGATGGAGGACCGCATGGTAACACAATTCGACATTGACTGCTGCATTGACGACGCCTTCAGCAAGGGCCGCGAGGAAGAACGCAAGCTGCAAGAAGAACAGCGAGTGAACTTGATCAAGAAAAATCTTCAGAAGGGCAAAACTCCCGAAGATGTTTCTGATTTTCTTGACATTCCTCTTTCGCAGGTTCTTGAAATCCAGCAGGAACTTCAGAACGCGTAACTACAAAGCCAGTGCAGACTCGGTGTCCTTGAAAATTGAGAAAATTAGCCCCAGGGTTTTGTTCCCTTGGGGCATTTTTTCTATGTTATTCTATATGGAAATTTCAGATTGGCGCAAAAAGATTGATGCATTGGAAGATCAGCTTATTTCCCTTTTGAACGAAAGGGCTTCCTATGCTGTAGAAATTGGTAAAATCAAAAAAGAAAAGGGCTTGCCTGTTTTTGACGCAAGCCGCGAACAGGAGATTCTTGACCGCGTGGCCTCTAAGTCAAAAGGCCCGCTTCACCCGGAATCCGTTAGCGAAATTTTTGCCGTACTTATGCGTGAAACTCGCAAGATCGAGGAATAGTATGCGCTTGAAGAGTGTTACCTTTGTTGGCTTTGGCCTTTTGGCTAGTTCCATTGCCGTTGCTATCAGGGAATCGAAGCTCCCGGTAACAATCCGCGTGGTAAGTTCGCAGAAGACTCTCGACAGGGCCAAGGAACTTGGAATTGCCGATGAATTCTTTGCATACGACGATGTTGAAAACTGGGCGCGTGGCACAGAACTTATTTTGCTCTGCTCGCCAATCCTCCACATTCTGGATATGCTTGAAAAGCTTTCGACTGTGAAACTTGATAGCCCTGTGCTCGTGAGCGATATCGGCAGCACAAAGTCCGTAATCTGCAAGGCTGGCTCCAAGCTGAATAGCCCGTTCCTGTTTGTGGGCGGCCACCCGATGGCCGGCTCCGAAAAGCGCACGCTTGAATACAACGATCCGTCGCTCTTTGAGAATGCCTATTGGTTTGTTTGCCCGCCAGAAGGCGTGGAACCGGAACAGTATGCTTGCCTTTCTGAATTGATTGCATTCCTTGGCGCGCAGGAAGTTGTGTTCCCGCCAGAAATCCATGACCGCACGATTGCATGGCTCAGCCACATGCCGCAAATGGTCAGTTCTACGCTTGCAGGTAACCTGCCAAAGGATTTGCTCGATAACAATTACCAGCACTTTGCCGGCCGCGGTTTCCGTGACATGACCCGCATTGCCGCCAGCGGTTGGAACATGTGGCACGATATCCTTGTTACAAACCGCGAGGCAATTTCTAAAGCTTTGACCGATTTTGCAAACGGCATTGAAGAAACCCGCAAGGCGGTTGATGAACTTGCAAGTGCAGCGGAAAATTGTGATGAACGTGTGCATAACGTTTTTGAAGCTGGCAACAAGGGGCGCGCTTCGCTCTTTGCTCCGGGCCGTAGCGCTGGCCATGCATTCTTTGACGTGACTGTTGCCCTTGAAGACAAGCCGGGTACAATCCTCGATGTGATGAAGCCGATTGCCGATGCCGGTTTGAACGTGCGCGACATTGAACTTATGAAGGTTCGCGAAAATGTTTCGGGTACGCTGTTGCTTGCGTTCAAGACGGAACGCGAAGCGAAGGAAGCCGTGGAACTTTTGACTAAGCTCGGTCACGAAGCTGCAGTCCGCTAAGAGGTGTTGATGGAGTGGAGTGTTAACGCCGATCGTGAAATGCTCGAACAGAGCCTGGTGCTTGCCCTTTTGGTAAAGGGGCGTACCGTCATTGACGATTTTAAGAAGACTAGCGAACTCATGCGCTTTGCAGAAGCGCTCCGCGAATTTGGCTTGGAGTCTCGCGAAGTCGGTAACCAGCTTGTGCTTGAAGGTATTGGCTTCATGTACAAGTTGCCTGCAATTTTGCCGAGCGATTTTTCGCTCAATGCGCAGGTTTTGATTTGGGCGCTTGCAAGCAAGGACCGCGATTCTCGCTTTACGATGTTTGCAAATAGTTGCACCGATTTTGCTGACCGCATAACCCTGCTCAAAAAGTTGACTGGCGCAGTCATTGAAGAAGAAACTGAAAATTCCGTTTCGTTCCATTTTCCGGAACGAGTCCCTAGCCTGAAGAAGGGGAGCTTTGGCGGTTTCCCGTATTTGCCTAGGAACTACGCTCTGCTTTCTGCCCTTGTCGATGGCCGCGAACTTTCCCTCGAAGAAAAACTTTCTGTTCGCGACCAGCTTTCTTCTATGCTCGTCTATTTTGGCGCAAACATGAAGTTCGAAGTGCACACTCCGGAACTGAAGGATGAACTTTCAAGGCGCCTGGCTAAGGCTAAGGGCATGAAGCTCGAACGCACCTGGCGCACGCTTCTTGGCGAAACCAAGATCATGACTTCGCGCGACTATTACATTCCGGGCGATGTCACGGAAGCGCTTGCCTTGATTGTCGCTTCGCTTTTTGCGGCAACCAAAGATGGCGAGCTTGTCAAGAATGTCGTTGTTGGCGGTAGCCGCGCGAGTGCATTCAGCGTGCTAAAACGCATGGGCGCAGATTTCGAAGTGACTGGCCGCCGTGAACGCTACGGTGAAGCGTATGGCGACATCGCCATCAAGCCGCTTGCAAACAAGCGCTTGCAGGGGTGCCATTTTGCGGGCGACCAGATGGCTATTGCCGTCGAAGAAATTCCGTTGCTCGCCGTTGCAGCCTGCTATGCCGAAAAGGAAACTATATTCCATTTGCCTCCAGAAGAAGTGGACGCAGCAAAGCCGCTTCTTGAATGCATTGCAAAAAATCTGCGCCAGACCGGTGCCGAAATCGGCGTTTACGAAGATGGCCTCGTTATTCGCGGCCGCGAAGAACTTGATGTCGGCGAGTTTGATTGTACCGGGTTCCCGGTTGTGGGCCTTGCCCTGTCTATTTTGGCTGCCCGAGTAAAAGTGCCGGTCGAAATTGTTGGCATCGAAAAAACGGAAGAGGTTTTCCCCGGTGTGCGTGAAAGCATTTTCAAAATTTGCGGCAAGGAGGAATCGTGAAAATTTCAAAGATCGGTGTCGTAGGTTTTAAGGCTAAGAGCCCGGAACTGCTTTCTGCTCTGGAAAGCATTTCTGCATGGGCTGCCAGGCATACGGACATTCGCTTTTATGCCATGGAATCGCTCCGTTCGCTCGTGCAAAAACCGTTCCGCATCGTGGGGGAGCGCGCCATGCGTTCTGTCGATTTGCTCATTGCGATTGGCGGTGACGGTACCGTGCTTTCTACGGCTCGCCTTGCCCTTGGAACCTCCGTGCCGATTCTTGGCGTGAATGCAGGCAAGGTTGGCTTTTTGGCAGAGATGCGCGCCGAAGACTTGCAAGAGACTCTGGAAAAAATTCTTGCGGGTGAATTCCAGTTGCGTGACCGCATCATGATGGATGCTAGAATTTTCAACAAGAGCGGCAAACTTTTGTTCAAGGAAACCGTGCTGAACGAGGTTCTTGTTCGTGCCGACGGCCCGGAACGAATGGTAAATATTACCGTTGACATTGATCACAAACATTTGACGGAATACTGGGCCGACTCTCTTTTGCTTTCTACGCCGACTGGCTCCACGGCCTACAATCTGTCTGCCGGCGGTCCGCTCATTTACCCGTCTTCGGGCGTATTCGTTTTGACGCCGATCGCCCCGAGCAGCCTTACCATGCGCCCGCTCATTATGCCTGCAGCTTTGGAATGCAAAATGGCTTCGGTTACCGATGTTCCGCTCCGTCTTGTATTCGACGGAAGGATCAGCTATTCCATGCAGCCGGGCGAATACATTGTGCTTGAAAAAAGTAATTACGTGACGAAATTTATTCGCATGGAACATGGTTTTATGGATGCGCTCCGCGAAAAGCTTGGCTGGAGCGGAAAGCCGAAACTTTTAGGATAGTCAGGAAGTTTATATGGATTTGAAAGACCCGAAGTGGAATGAACCGCAACTGATTGATATTCCTATCGTGCATGACCAGCGAGGCAACTTGAGCGTTGTCGAAGGTGGCGACCTTGTGCCGTTCGATATCAAGCGCCTGTACTACCTTTATGATGTGCCGGGCGGCGCTACCCGTGGCGGCCATGCGCACCGCAAGCTTCGCCAGCTGATCATTGCTGCAAGCGGCAGCTTTGATGTTGTTCTCGACAATGGCAAAACACGCCAGAAGTTTTCGCTGAACCGCTCGTACAAGGGCCTTTACATTCCAACCATGACCTGGCGCGAAATCGAGAATTTTTCGTCGGGCGCAGTCTGCATGGTACTTGCCTCCGAGCATTATGATGCTAGCGACTATATCTACGAATACGAAGACTTTATTAAGGAAGTTGGGGATTAGGATCTAGGATTTAGGGGCTAGGGTGTAGGGTTCAGAATAGACGAGAGAACGGCACGGCGTGCCTACAGACGAGAGACGAGAGATACTTGCAAATTTCCAATGTGTAGGCTGTAGGCTGACGTCTGTCGCCTGAGTTGGTTATTAGTTGTTAGTTACTAGCTTTAGTCTTCCGTCTTCCGTCTTCCATCTTCCGTCTTCCTACTGACTCCTGACTCCTCTCTCCAATCCTCCGCTTTCTATTTTTATCTTACAAAAAATTTTAGAATTATTAAATTTTAGTGCATAATTTGAGGTTTTATGGAAAACAATATGAATGCACCTGCCCAGAACGCTAGCGCGCAGGCTCAAGACGATGAAATTGATTTGCTTGAAGTTGTTGGCATTTTGCTTGCCAAGTGGCAGATTTTGGTCGCTTGCGGTATTCTCGGCATAGCTGTGGGCGTATTCTTGGCATGCTGGAGCAGAGATGTCTACCAGACCGATGCCATGCTTCAGCTCGACACCAAGGGCAAAAGTGGCAAGGCAGTTGTTGATATGGCTGCTCTTTTTGATACCCAAAGCCCTGCAGAAGCTGAAATTCGACTCCTCAAGAGTCGCCATGTTTTAACACAGGTTGTTGAAAAGGAACATTTGCAGTACACTGCGACGCCGATGGGCTTTGCAGACCGTCTGTTGCGAAAGGAAGGTCGTCTTGATTTGGAATTGTTCCAGATCAGTGATGGACTTAAGGCCATGAAGTATGAATGGCTCTTGACTGTAACCGCTCCTGATAGCTATGAATTGTTGTCTCCATTGGGTGGTGTGCTCGTAAACGGCAAGGTCGGTGAGACATATCGTCCTGTTGTTGGGGGCGATTCCATTGCAATTTGCGTTTCTGCAATCTATGCAAAGCCTGGTCAAAAATTTAAACTTGGCTCTTCTGCAACTCTTGATGTTGTCGAAAGTCTTCAAAAACAGCTGGAAGCCTCTGAAGACGGTAAGCAGACTAATATCATCGTGATGAAGTATTCTCATCGCTATGCAGACCGCGCTGCATCTATTTTGAATACGATTGCAGAAACTTATGTCCGTCAGAATGTTGAAATGCGCAGCGAAGAAGCCGAAAAGACTCTTGAATTCTTGGAAGAGCAGCTGCCAGGCATCAAGGCAAAGCTCGATTCCTCTGAACAGCTTTTGACAAACTACCGTAACAAAGCTGGTACAGTGGATTTGAACGCCGAAGCTCGCGGCACGCTTGAGCGCCAGGTTACCTTGAAGACCCAGCTTTTGACTTTGGAACAGCAACTTCAGGAAAAGGGCCGCCTGTTCAAGAGCGATCACCCTGAAATGCAAGCTATCATTCAGCAGCAGGCTCGTCTTCGCAAGGAAATCGGCAAGGAAGAAGCAAAGACCAAGAACCTGCCGACAACCCAGCAGGATGTGCTCAAGCTCCAGCAGGACGTTGAAATCAACAATCAGCTCTATACCTCTGTGTTGAACAATATCCAGCAGCTCCGTGTTGTTCGCGCGGGTGAAATTGGCAATGTGCGCATTGTGGACCGAGCCTGCATTCGCAGTGTGCCCGTCAAGCCGAAGCGTAAAATCATCATGCTTGGCGGCTTGGCTGGTGGCCTCGTAGTTGGCGCTGGCATCATCTTCTTGCTCCGCATGCTTTCTGCCCGCGGTGTCGGTTCTTCTTCCGAAATTGAACGAACCACCGGTGTCAGTGTCTATGCGAAGGTACCGAAGGTTGAAATCGACCAAACTTTGCCAAATGTCAAGAACCCGCGCTTTATTTTGGCCTCTGCGGACCCGGAAGACCTGGCTGTCGAAAAAATCCGCTCCTTGCGTACCGCCCTTGAATTTTCGTTCATTGACCAGAGTGGCAAGGTCTTGATGGTAACTGGTCTTACCCCTGGTGCCGGTAAGTCCTTCATTTCTTTGAACCTCTCCTACCTGTTCTCGCAGATGGACAAGAAGGTTCTCTTGGTCGATGCCGACCTTCGTAAGTCCCGCCTTTCTATAAAGCATGAACGAGGTCTTTCCAACATTCTCCGTGGAGAAGTTGAGTTGGAAAAGGCGGTTGTTCCTCTTGAAGGCAATTCCTGGTACCTGCCGATTGGTTCCCGTGTTTCGAACCCGGGTGAATTGCTTGCTTCCAAGGAATTCGCAGCCCTTGTAGACAAGATGAAGGAACAGTTCGACCTGGTTGTAATCGATACACCGCCGGTATCCCTTGTTTCTGACGCTCAGGCCATTGCTAGGGTTGCAGACTTCGGCTTGATCGTGCTTGTCTATAAGCACCATTCCATGGAAGCTATCCAGGAAGTGCTCTCTCAGCTTGACATTGCTGGCCTCGACAAGCGTGCTTTCGTTCTTAACCAGTGCTACCGTGATGGTTCCCACTATGGCTACGGCTATGGTTATGGATATGGCTATGGTTACGGCTATGGCTATAAGTATGGCTACGGTAGCAAAAAAGGCAAAAAGAAAAAAAGTTTAAATCCTTTTAAGAAATAGTGAAAGCATATATAATAAGGCGCTTGTTGTTGATGATTCCGACTTTAATCGGAATCTCGCTGCTGTGCTTTATTTTGATCCAGCTCATTCCCGGTGGTCCTGTCGAGGAGCTCATTTCGCGTGCGCAAAGCGCAGCCGCAATGAAGGGCGGCGTGGATGCGTCCAAGGCTCTTTCCCCGGAACAGATAGCGCAGATACAGAGCTATTTCGGTTTCGATAAACCGGCGTGGCAGCGTTACCTTGAATGGCTTTGGAATGTACTTCACTTGAATCTTGGGGAGTCGTACACCTATGGTCAGCCGGTTTGGAATGTGATTGTTTCCAGATTCCCGGTTTCGCTTTTCTTTGGCTGCACGAGCTTTTTCCTTTCGTATCTGGTTTGCATTCCGCTCGGTTTGTGGAAGGCAGTTCGCCACGGCTCAAAGGGCGACATGCTCACTTCTGGCGTGATTTTTTCTGGCTATGTGATGCCAGGTTACGCCCTTGGCATTTTGCTTGTCGTTTTTTTGGCCGGCGGTTCCTACCTTAACATTTTTCCGATGGGTGGCTTGACTTCCGACGAGTTTGAAGACTTGACTTTCATGGAGCAGGTCTTTGACCTGGCCAAGCATCTGGTGCTCCCGATGTTCTGCTATGTGATTAGCGAATTTGCATTCCTTACGTTCCTTATGAAGAACAGCACTCTCGAAGAACTTGGCCGCGATTACATGCGCACGGCTCTTGCAAAAGGCTTGAGCTTTAAGCAGGCTCTTGTTCGCCATGCGTTGCGCAACGCATTGATTCCGATTGCCACGCGACTCTCCGAAATTTTTTCGCTCATGTTTGCAGGGGCGCTTCTCATTGAAAAGGTTTTTGACATCGACGGCATGGGGCTTTTGTGCTACAACTCGATGGTCAACAGAGACTACAATGTGGTGCTCGGCGTGATTTTTCTTGCTAGCTTGATGGCTCTGTTCGGCAGGCTTTTCAGCGATATATTGTACACTTTTGTGGATCCGCGAATCCGTTTTAGGTAATTTGATGAAGAGTTTTTTCAGCAATTTCTCTAAGCAGTTCAAGCGGTTCTGCAAAACGAAGCGGGCGTTCTATTCGCTCATCGTTCTTGTCGTTGTGTACGCACTTTCGTTGACAAGCCCATGGACCGTGAATGACGAACCGTTCCTGTTGCGCTACGAGGGCAAAACTTATTTCCCCGCATTTGCACATTACCCGGAAACCGAATTCGGCGGCAGCTACCAGACGGAACCGGATTACAAGCGCCTGATTGCCGAGGCGAAGGAAGACGGCAAGGATGTGTGGGCAATCATGCCTCCCGTGCCTCATGATCCGCTCAAGGCAGACTTAGACATTGACGGCGCTCCGCCGTTCCCGCCGTCGTCTGTGCATTGGCTCGGTACAGATGCCAACGGTCGCGATGTGCTTGCTCGCCTCATTCACGGCTTCAGAATCTGCATGTCCTTCAGCTTGCTGCTTACAATTCTTGGAACGCTGCTTGGCATTGTCATTGGTGGCATTCAAGGTTACCTTGGAATTTTCTGGGATACAGTCATTCAGCGTTTTATTGAAATGTGGTCTTCGCTGCCGTTCCTCTATGTGGTGATCTTTATCGGTAGCATTTACGGACGAAGCTTTATCCTTTTGATTTTGATCATGGCTGCATTCCAGTGGATTTCGCTCAGCTACTACATGCGTGCCGAATTCATGAAGCTTCGCAACATGCAATATACGCGAGCCGCCAAAATGCTTGGCATGCCGCACCGCCATATTTTTTTCAAGGAGATTTTGCCGAACGCCTTGACTCCGGTTGTTACGCTCTTCCCGTTTACGCTGATCGGCGGCATAGGTAGCCTTACGGCACTCGACTTTTTGGGCTTTGGCTTGCAGCCGCCAACTCCAAGCTGGGGTGAACTCATGAGCCAGGGCCTTAGCAACCTGTACGCTCCGTGGATTGCCGTTTCTACAGTGCTTGCCTTGTTCGTTACGCTTTTGCTTTCGACCTTTGTAGGTGAAGGCGTGCGCGATGCAATGGACCCGAAATCGGGGGATAGATATGAATAAAGATGTTAGATGCAAGAAAGAGGACAGAAAATAGGAGTCAGTGACAGGAGTCGGGAATCAGTAGGAAGACGGAAGATGGAAGAATGAAGTTATTAATTGAACATTCAGATGTCAGCCTACAGATGACACACTGGAAAATAACATTTCACTAATCACTAGATCCTAACCACTAAAACAATGGAATTTAACAATCCTCTTTCGTCTCTCGTCTGTAGGCACGCCGTGCCGTTCTCTCGTCTATTCTATACCCTGAACCCTATACCCTAAAAACAGATGCAAGAATTGTAATATGAAAGACCCTGTGATTTCTGTAAAGGATTTGTCTGTTGCGTTTGCTGCGAAGGGGAGTGCTCCCGTTCAGGTGACGGACCGAGTTTCGTTCGATATTTACCCGGGAGAATTCTTTGCGCTGGTGGGCGAATCCGGGTGCGGCAAGTCTGTGACCGCAATGAGCATTTTGCAGTTGTTGCCCGTGCCAGGCGCAAAAATTGTGAGCGGCGAGATTTTATTTAGAGATTGTGGAAGCGAGAATGCGGAACCTGTAAATCTGGTGAAGTGTTCTCGCAAGGAATTGAAAAAAATTCGGGGCAAGGAAATCAGCTGCATCTTTCAGGAAGCGCTAGCCGCCCTGAACCCGGTGCTGCGCATTCGCAAGCAGTTGTTCGAAGCTCTGCCGGCAGGGGAGAGCGAAACGCTCATCATGGACTTGATGCATTCTGCAGGTTTTGCCGACCCGAAGCGAATTCTGGACTCCTACCCGCATGAACTTTCTGGCGGGCAGCTGCAGCGCATTTGCATTGTGATGGCGCTACTTGCTCGCCCAAAACTTTTGATTGCCGACGAGCCGACCACGGCGCTTGACGTTACCGTGCAGGCTGAAGTTCTGAAGCTTTTGCAGAAGCTCGCCACGCAAATGGGTACTGCAGTGCTTTTGATTACGCACAACATGGCGCTTGTCTCTGAATACGCGGCCCGCGTCGGTGTGATGTATGCCGGACGAATCGTTGAAATGGGTTCTTCCCGCGATGTGATTACGCGCCCCCTCCACCCATATACCAGGGGCCTTCTCAAAGCTCTGCCAGACGCTTCCATGACTCTTTCGGAGCTTGTCTTTATTCCGGGTAATGTGCCTGCGCCGCGCGACTTTGCCTCTGGTTGCAGGTTCAAGGACCGTTGCAGCAGCGCTTGCGAAAAATGCACTGAATACCCCCCAAGAATTGGTTCCGACGAGCATTTTGCGTATTGTTTTGAGTCGTTAGACGGCAAGTGCTAGGCTAAAGCCTGAAATCGAAAAAAAATGGCGCTTTTTCAAAGCGCATTTAGAGTGTCTCGACCATGCCAAAACAATAAATTGTTTTGTCGCGGCACTCGACTTTTTCTAAATTTGGCGGCATGACTAAGTTTTCTGAATTCCCGTATGTCGCAGACCGCCTAAACGCTGTCCGCAGAGAAACTATACAAGTTCGCGTTGGCGATGCCCTGATAGGTGGCGGAGCACCCATTCTCGTTCAATCCATGACAACCACCAAGCCAAAGGACGTCGAAAAGACCGTCCAGGAGACCTTGGATCTGGCTAAGGTCGGTTGTGGACTTGTTCGCATTACGACTCCAACATCTGCCGATGCCGCTGGCCTCGAAGAAGTGATGAAGCGAGTTCGTGCCGCTGGTTGCAAGGTGCCGGTTTCTGCCGACATCCACTTCCAGCCCAAGGCCGCCTTCGAAGCCCTCAAGTGGGTTGAAAAGGTCCGCATCAATCCGGGCAACTTTGTAGATACGGGTATCCTCACTCTCGACAAGCAGACAGATGCCCTGTTTGACGAAGGCAAGGAAAAGGTTTTTGAACAATTCACTCCTTTCGTTCAGGAGGCAAAGCGCCTCGGTCGCGCAATCCGCATTGGCGTGAACCACGGTTCCCTTTCTGCCCGCATGATCTATCGCTATGGCGATACCGTGGAAGGCATGGTGGAAAGCGCCATTGAATATTTGGCTGTTTGCGAAGCCGAACATTTTGACCAGGTGGTCCTTTCTTTGAAGTCCAGCAATCCTCGCGTGGCGATCGCTGCCTACCGTATGCTTGCAGCTCGCATTAAGCAGGAAGGCTTCAAGCCTTATCCGTTCCATGTTGGCGTTACCGAAGCCGGTGCTGGTGCCGATGGCCGCATGAAGTCTGCAGCCGGTATTGGCGCCCTTCTCTTGGATGGCTTGGCTGATACGATTCGCGTTTCCTTGACGGAAGATCCTGTTGCCGAAGTTCCGGTGGCTCACGATTTGATCAAGGCCTGCGCACTGCCTTCCGAAAAGGGTATGGCACCTGTAAATTACGCGGTTCCTGTTTTTGAAAAGGACCCGTACCACTACGAGCGTCGCGAAACTGCTCCAGTTGTTTTGAACGGTGTTGAAATCGGTGGTTCCCGCCCGGTAATGGTCGGTGTCCGTTCCGATTCCGTAAGCCTGACCGGCGAACGCCGTAGCCCGGAATTTGCTCTGGCAAATTTGGAAGAAAAGCCTGTGGTGACTTTCAAGGACGAAATGGACATTGCTGGCTTTGCAGCGAACCCGAATTCCGTTCCTGCAAATTCCATTTTCTGCTACACTGGCAAGGAAATGGTGATGGGCGTTCGTGCCATGGCTTCTGCACTTGCCGCTGCCGGCCGCAAAGACCCGATTTTGCTCTATGCCAACATTACCGACTCCGACAACGACATGCTCCGCGTGTCTGCCGACATCGGAAGCTTGGTTACCGACGGCCTCGGCGATGCAGTCATCATCGAAGGCTACAAGAGCGCCAAGGATTCAGTGCTTTTGGCATTCGACATTCTCCAGGCAGCCTACTGCCGTCGCAGTAAGACCAACTTTATCAGCTGCCCAAGCTGCGGCCGCACTCTTTACAACATCCAGGAAGTCATGGGCAAGATCAAGGCCCGCTTCGGTCACCTGTCCGATGTTTCCATCGGCATCATGGGCTGCATCGTGAACGGCCCTGGTGAAATGGCCGACGCAGACTTCGGTTACGTGGGTGGCGGCCCGGGCCGCATTACCTTGTTCGAAGGTAAGACTGCCGTCAAGAAAAACATTCCGCAGGAAGACGCTATCGAGGAATTGGTGGCACTCATCAAGGAACGTGGCCGCTGGGTGGAACCATAGACGAGAGAACGGCGCAAAGCGCCTACAGACGAGAGACGAAAGAAATTGTAATTACAAAGTTTGGTCTCTAGTTTCTGGTTTCTTGTATCTTAGAATTGATTTTAAAACAACATAACTATAAGGAATAACAAATCATGGCAACTATTAAGACTATGAACAACATCTCCAAGAAGGGCTTGAGCCTTTTTGGTGCTTACTATCAGGTTTCTGACACTGTCGAAAATCCGGACGCAATTCTCGTTCGTTCCGCACAGGTCGATACAGACAACTTCGATGGCCTCTTGGCTGTTGCCCGCGCCGGTGCTGGTGTCAACAACATCACTATCGACAAGGCTTCTGCAAAGGGTGTTTGCGTGTTCAATACTCCAGGTGCCAATGCTAACGCTGTTGCAGAACTTGTCATGACAGTTCTCGGCATGGCAGTTCGTAACGTTGCTCAGGCTGCCAACTGGGTCAAGGCTCTTGACTTGAACGACCCGGACATGGCTAAGACCGTTGAAAGCGGCAAGAAGAAGTTTGCAGGTTCTGAACTTGCAGGCAAGACTCTCGGCGTTATCGGCCTCGGCAAGATCGGCGTTCTCGTTGCTAACTACGCTCGTTGGAAGAACATGCGCGTTGTTGCATACGAACCGTATCCAAACGCACTCAACATGCACGAACTTTCCAACAAGGTTGAAATCGCTGACCTCGATACCGTTATCGCTCAGTCTGACTTCCTCACCGTTCACGTTCCGTTCATCAAGGGTGTAACCGAAAACTTGTTGAACCGCAAGAACCTCGCAAACTTCAAGGGTACCCATATCTTGAACTTTGCTCGCGGCGGCCTCGTAGAAATGGACCCGGTTTATGACATGCTCGCAAACGGCACCCTCCAGGGCTACCTCAGCGACTTCCCAGATGCAAAGCAGATCCAGAACGACAAGATCATGTGCTTCCCGCACCTTGGCGCATCTACCGAAGAAGCAGAAGAAAACTGCGCTGTCATGGCTGTTGAACAGTTGAAGGACTACCTTGAATATGGTTGCGTTCGCAACTCCGTCAACTTCCCGGCCCTCATGGACAAGCCGCACATGGGCATCAAGAGCCGTGTCGTTGTCATCAACGAAGACGTGCCGAACATGATTGCTGAAATCACCAAGGTTATCGGTGCTGCTGGCATCAACATTGCAAGCTTCAGCAACAAGAGCAACGGCAAGATCGGTTACAACTTGATCGACTCCGAAGCAACAATCGGTGACGACGTTATCGCCCTCCTTGAAAAACTCCCGAAGGTTATCAAGGTTCGCGTAATCCATTTCTAATTTCTAAGAATTAGATAATGCAGCTTCAATATAGCGACTCTTGAACGGGTCGCTATATTTGTTGAGCAACATCGCCTTTTGGAATGGTTTTAATCAATATGGCTTCCGCAAAAAACATGGATTTGCTTTCGGGTTCAATCTGGGACAAGATTCTCAAATTTGCAATCCCGCTTGCCGCAAGTAGCATCTTTCAGCAGTTGTTCAATTCGGCTGATGTTGCCGTAGTAGGGAAGTTCGCTGGCGATTCCGCCCTTGCCGCTGTCGGGGCAAACACTTTCATCATCAATTTGATGGTGAACCTTTTTGTCGGTCTTTCTATCGGAGCCAATGTGGTTGTTGCTAACGCCCTTGGCGAACGCAGCGCCCGTGCCGTTTCTAGAGGCGTTCATACTTCCATTTTCGTTTCTTTTCTCTGCGGGATATTTCTTTCATTGATAGGAATATTTTTTGCCCGCACGATTCTTTCTGCAATTTCTACACCTGCAGATATTCTGGACGATGCCGTTCTTTATTTCAAGATTTACTTTGCCGGCATGCCGTTCATTATGCTCTACAATTTTAGTGCAGCAATTTTAAGGAGCAAGGGCGATACCAAAAGGCCGTTCTATGTGCTGCTTGTCGCTGGTGCTATAAACCTTGTCTTGAATGTCATATTCGTAGTTGGCTTGCACATGGATGTCGATGGAGTGGCGATAGCGACGGTTATTGCAAATGTCATAAGCTCCGTGACGTTACTTTATTTTTTGATGCATGAAACCGGGCCGTTCAAGTTTGAATTCTGGAAACTTAGAATTACGCCGCTCATTTTGGGTAGAATGGTCAAAATCGGTTTGCCGGCAGGCGTGCAGGGCGCCCTGTTTTCGTTCAGCAATGTGTGCATTCAGTCTGCAATAAACAGCCTGGGTTCCACGGCCGTTGCTGCTTCTGCGGTGGCTATGAACCCGGAACTTATCGTGTACTTTTGGCTCAGTTCGTTTGGGCATGCATGCGTTACGTTTGTCGGGCAGAACTTTGGTGCAAAGAATCTGGAACGGTGCAGAAAGGTTGTGCGCTGGTGCATTTTACTTGCTGGCTCTACGACATTTACGCTTGGCGCGCTCACAGGCATATTCTCTGACCAGATTCTATCGATATTTACAAATGACGCCAATACGATTGCAACAGGCGCCTACCGAGTCTATATAGTGATCGGGCTAGAATTCATCAATGTGCTTATCGATGTTTGCTCGGGAGCTTTGCGTGGCATGGGCAAGTCGCTCACGCCGACGCTTGTATGCGTTTTCGGCATTTGTGGAGTGCGAATTTTTTGGGTATTTGCGATGTTTCCGAAATTCGGAACGTTCGCTTCGCTAATGGTTTGCTACCCGCTCAGCTGGATTGTAACGGGAACGGTAATTTTCTGCATCTATTTGCATTTTGTGCGAAAAACTCGCGTAGAATGGGAATTGCAAAAATCCTAGATGCTCTTCAAATTTCTACATTTACCCCCGAAAACATAAATCGGGTTCGACCCAAAGGATAAATCATGCGTGATCAATTCGAAAGCCCGCTGATTCAGCGTTATGCTTCTAAGGAAATGAGTTTCATCTTCAGCCCGCAGTACAAGTTCCAGACTTGGCGCAAGCTGTGGATCTTCTTGGCCGAATCCGAAATGGAACTTGGCCTGCCCATTACC
Organism: Fibrobacteraceae bacterium; assembly: GCA_045615885.1. Lineage (GTDB taxonomy): Bacteria > Fibrobacterota > Fibrobacteria > Fibrobacterales > Fibrobacteraceae > UBA1765. The sequence continues at coordinate 72,871 of JAZLFR010000055.1, read as the reverse complement.
CAGGAACAGGTGGACGAACTGAAGGCTCACGCTACCGATATCAACTTTGACGTTGCCGAAGAAGAAGAAAGGCGCCGCCGTCACGACGTGATGAGCCACGTTTACGCTTACGGTGTGCAGTGCCCCAAGGCTAAGGGCATCATCCACCTAGGTGCAACTTCCGCTTTCGTGGGTGACAACACCGACCTCATCCAGATGCAGCAGGCTTTGATCATTGTCCGTAAGCGCCTCTGCCGCGTGATGGATAAGCTTTCCAAGTTTGCCATGGAATACAAGGACATGGCTCAGCTGGGTGCAACTCACTTCCAGGCTGCTCAGCTCACCACCGTGGGTAAGCGCGCTTGCCTCTGGCTCCAGGACCTCCTCATCGACCTGGAAGAAGTGAACTTCCTCATTGAAGTGCTGCCGTTCCGCGGCGTGAAGGGCACCACCGGTACCCAGGCTTCCTTCATGGACCTGTTCAACGGCGACGAAGAAAAGATCATGGAACTGGACCGCCGCGTGACCGCCAAGGCTGGCTTCAAGCGCGTGCTCACCATCACCGGCCAGACCTACACCCGTAAGTGGGACAACCGCGTGAACCAGGTGCTCAGCTCCATCGCTCAGTCCCTCCATAAGTTTGCAACCGACATGCGCCTTATGCAGGGCGTCAAGGAAGTGGAAGAACCCTTCGAAAAGACCCAGATCGGTTCCTCTGCAATGGCTTACAAGCGTAACCCCATGCGTTCCGAACGTATCTGCTCTCTGGCCCGTTTCGTCATGGCCCAGGTGAACAGCACCGCCATCACTCAGGCAACCCAGTGGTTCGAACGTACTCTGGACGACTCCGCCAACAAGCGTCTCGCCATTCCTGAAGCATTCCTCGCTATGGATGCAATGCTCATCATCGCTGAAAACGTGACCAACGGCCTCGTTGTTTACCCGAAGGTGATCGAAAAGCGCATCATGGCTGAACTTCCGTTCATGGCTACCGAAAACATCATCATGGAAGGCGTGAAGAATGGCGGCGACCGTCAGGAACTCCACGAAGAAATCCGCGTGATGAGCCAGGAAGCTGGCCGCGTCGTTAAGGAACAGGGTAAGGATAACGACTTGCTGGAACGCGTCCTCAAGAACGAAAAGCTCCAGAAGCTTGGCATCACCGAAGAAAAGCTGAAGGAAATCCTCGACCTCCGCAAGTTCGTTGGCCGCGCTCCTGGCCAGGTCGTGAAGTTCGTGACCGAAGAAGTCCGCCCGGCTATCGACGCTGTGGAAGACTGGAATAATATCGACGCTGGTGAACTGAAGGTTTAATTAGGAGTTTTTATGTCCGTTTATGTAATGGTGAATGGTATTCCGGGCAACATGGGCAAAATCGTTGCAGAAACTTGCGTTGCCCGTGGCCTTGAACTTGTTCCGTATTCCCTGACTGGTGAAATCATTGTCGAAAACGAATCTGAAGTTGCCGGCAAGACTATCCAGCTCTTGAAGCCGAGCAACCGCGAAGCCCGCATTGGCGAAGTTCTCGAAAAATACCCGAACATGATTTGCGTTGACTACACGCACCCGACTGCAGTGGACGATAACGCCGCTTTCTATGTAAAGCACAAGATCCCGTTCGTCATGGGGACAACCGGTGGTGACCGCGAAGCACTTGCAAAGCTCGTTGCCGACGCAAACCACCCGAGCGTCATCGCTCCGAACATGAGCAAGCAGATTGTTGCGTTCCAGACCATGATCGAATGGCTTGCCACCGAATTCCCGACCGCATTCAGCGGCTACAAGCTTTCTGTGGTAGAAAGCCACCAGAAGACCAAGGCCGATACGAGTGGCACTGCTCGCGCCGTCGTTGGCAGCTTCCAGAAGATGGGCTTTGAATACACGCCGGACGATATCGAAAAGGTTCGCGTAGAAAGTGAACAGATGGAACGCATGCATGTGCCGGAAGAATACCTTGGCGGCCACGCTTTCCATACCTACAATCTTGACAGTGCAGACGGCACCGTTCACTTTGAATTCCAGCACAACGTTTGCGGCCGTAAAATTTACGCCGAAGGTACCGTTGATGCCGTGAACTTCCTTGCTGAACAGCTCGCAAACGGCACCGCACGCCCGTTCAACATGATGGATGTGCTCCGCTCCGGCAAGATGCGCTAATTCAGAAGCAAGAGCAAGATGCAAGAAGCAAGAACTTGGCTTTAGAAACAGAATTTTTAACTAAAAACACATAATGTTTTGCTTTTGGACTTTCCTTTAAGTGGACTTTTTTCTACTTTTGGGCAGTCCAAACAAGACATTAAAATTCTCTATAAAGGATGGTCAATTATGGCTAGAAAGAAGATTGCACTCGTTGGTGCTGGTCAGATCGGTGGTACAATGGCTCTCGTGCTCGCTCAGAAGAACCTGGGCGACGTTATGCTCATCGACATTCCGATGACCGAAGGCATGCCTAAGGGTAAGGCTCTGGACATTATGGAAGGTCGCTCTGTGATCAACTCCTCTGTTGAACTGCAGGGTTCCACTGACTATGCTGATATTGCTGGTGCAGACGTTGTTATCGTTACCGCTGGTTTCCCGCGTATGCCGGGCATGAGCCGTGATGACCTTCTGACCAAGAACTGCGGTGTTATCAAGACCGTTGGTGAAGCTATCAAGCAGCACGCTCCGAACGCTTTCGTTATCGTTATCACCAACCCGCTCGACGCAATGGTGTACAACATGCAGAAGGTTACCGGCTTCGATTCCTCCAAGGTTATCGGTATGGCTGGTGTTCTCGACTCTTCTCGTCTCGCTTGCTTCGTTGCAATGGAACTCGGCGTTTCTGCTGACGACGTTAAGGCTATCGTTATGGGCGGCCACGGTGACACCATGGTCAGCCTCTATGACTGCGTCTCCGTCGGTGGCATTCCTCTGCCGCAGCTCATGAGCAAGGAAAAGTTCGAAGAACTTGCTGCTCGTACTGCTAACGCTGGTGGCGAAATCGTTAACCTCCTCGGTCGCGGTTCTGCATTCTACAGCCCGGCTACTTCCGCCATCAAGATGGCTGAAGCTTACCTTCTCGACAAGAAGAGTGTTCTCACCTGCGCTGTTAAGCTCAACGGTGAATACGGTGTTAATGGCCTGTACTGCGGCGTTCCCTGCGTAATCGGTTCTAACGGTGTCGAAAAGATTTTCGAAATCAAGATGAACGAAGCTGAAAAGGCTGCATTCGACAAGTCTGTTGCAGCTTGCAAGAAGAACGCTGACTGGGTTGACGCAAACACCTAATTTTAAGGTTTAGCTCAATTAGCGATCTAAAAGCTTAAAAAAGTCCTCGGGTAAAACCGGGGATTTTTTTTGTTGTTTAGAACAAATTAATGTGAGGCTTGTTTTTACTTTTTAAAGCAGCTTGCCGATAGCAAACAGTGCGGCAGTGCGTGCGCGGAGGCGCGTGTTGCCCAGCTTTAACAGGAAAGTCTTTGCGTTTGGTGCGTTTTTGATCGCTTCGATTTCGCTTGGCGAAAATCCGCCTTCCGGGCCTACGAGGAGCGTTACTGGCTCGTCGCTTTCCCTGATTTCGCTTGGAATGTCTTCGCAGCCGTCGATATCGCATAAGACTAGCGTGCCGGTCGCATTTTTAAGCCATTCGCGAATTTCTAGCGGGCCTTCGATGCGCGTTTCCCAGGGCTTCATGGATTGCTTCAGACTAACGCGGGCCTTGAGTTCCGAGCGGCGCACGACTCGGTCCAGGCTTGCGTTCTTTGGCTCCTGCGAATAGTCGGTGCGGAGCAGAATGATTTTGTCTAGGTTGGCCTCGGCTGCATGCAATGCAATTTCTTCGTTGCCGTCATCTTTAAGGCAGGCGATTGCCAAATTCAAATTCGGGCGCGTCTCGTGAGTCTCGATTTCGGTGACTTCTACGATGCAGGTCTTTTTGCCGATGACAACGATTGTGGCGTTTGCAAAATGGCCCTGGCCGTCGCAGAGCCTCAAAGTGTCGCCAACGGCTGCGCGGCAGACTTTTATTGCGTGGTGGCTTTCTTCTTCGGAAAGTTCGAATTTGCCTACGGCGAGGGGGGAGTGGTAGAAGTTTGAATCTGGAGTTCGCATGAGTTAAATGTAGAAAATAGAGGACAGAAAACAGGAATCAGGAGTCAGGAATCAGGAGTCAGAAGACGGAAGACGGAAGAATGAAATTATTAATTGAACATTCAGATGTCAGCCTACAGCCGACACATTGGAAATCAACATTCACTAAATCCTAGATCCAAATAATCCCTCTCGTCTCTCGTCTGTAGGCACGTAGTGCCGTTCTCTCGTCTATTCTACCCCCTAGCTCCTAGATCCTAGCCCCTAATTTACTATCTTACCACTCACTATGGCGAATACTCGTTTTAAAAAGCCTATCAAGGCTGTTGTTTTTGACCTGGACGGAACGCTTTATTTGAGTGGCAAGCCGTTTCCGGGCGCAGTCAAGGCTGTGCAGCACATAGCTTCTAAGGTTCCTGTTTTTTACTTGAGCAACAACACAAGTAAGTCCCCCGTATTTTACAAGAACCGTTTAAAACGCATGGGGCTTCCGCTCCAAAGTGAAGATTCCATTATTTCTGCATTGAACCTTGCCTTGCAGCGCATTCACGAACAGAACATTCATAATGTCTTCTTTTTTGGCAACAACGAAGTTACCGAATGGTTTGCCGCGCAAGACCCGAATCTGAATATTCGCCCAAGCATTGAAGAAACTGAACTCGTGCTGATTTCTTACCACAACGCGTTCGACTACAAGGAACTTTGCGAAGTTTCTTGGCGCATTCAGCGCGGCATTCGTTTTTGGGTAACGCACCGTGACTTTGTTTGCCCAGATGAGCGTGGGCCAGTTCCTGATATCGGCTCGTTCCTTTCTATGTTCGAAACTGCATACCATGTTCGCCCGGAAGTCTCGTTTGGCAAGCCGGACCCGGCAATGCTTGAAACTGTCATGCAGAACTGCACCCCAGAAGAAATCCTGTTTGTTGGCGATAGGCTTTATACGGATTTTGAGTTGGCTATCCGTTCCGGTTGCAAGTTCGCCCTTGCTCTTTGCGGCGAAACGAGCCGTGGCGATTTGGCCCGCCAGGCCCGTCAGCCTGACTTGATTGCAGAAACTGTCGCAGAAATTGATTTCGATTCCCTGATTGACGGCTAGAAATGCTTAGAGTTTTTACAGTATTTTTATTGGCATTGTGTTTTGTTGCCTGCAATGAGCAAAAGTCAGAAACGGTAAATGCAAAACTGACCGTAGCCGTAACACTCCAGCCGTATGCAAAAATTCTTGCCGCTATTGGCGGTGACCGCGTAGATGCGATTGCGTTGATCCCGGCAAATGCAGACCCGCACAGCTTTGAACCAAAGCCGGCAACCCTCAAGGAATTTGCAAAGGCTTCCCTTTATTTTTCTGATGGCAGCGGCATGGACAAAAACTGGATGCCTCGCTTTTTAGGCGTGAACCAGAATGTTGCCGTAGTTACGATTTCAGAAGGCGTAAAGTGGAATGAGCTCGAAGAGCACCATCATGACGGAGAACATCATGAAGAAGCAGAAGACCATGATGAACTGGATACGCACTTGTGGACATCGCCAAAGATGGTCAAGGTAATTGCAAATAACATGAAGATTGCGCTCTGCGAAAAGGATGCCGCCGCTTGCGAAACGTACACAAAGAATCTTGAAGCCTACAACGCAAAAATGGACTCGCTTGATAGCTACATTGCTGGTATTGCAGCTGGACTTGCCTCGAACGAAAAAAAGTTCATGGTGTTCCACCCGAGCTTTGGCTACCTGGCCCGTGACTACGGCTTGACGCAGCTTGCCGTAGAAGTAGAAGGCAAGGAACCAAAGCCAAAGGATTTGCAGAACCTTATTGAAAGTGCAAGGCAAAATAGCGTAAAGGCGGTCTTTGTAATGCCGCAGTTCAGCAAGCGAGCCGCGGAATCCATAGCCAAGGCAATTGACGGAACCGTGCAAAGCGTTGACCCGCTCTCATACGAATTCGAAAAAGTCCTGCACGATTTCGTAACGGCTTTAAAACCTTCTAGATAACATTTGAAAAATAACATTTCTTGCATCTTGCTCTTGCATCTGGTATCTTAACAATGAAAGCAATCGAAGTTGAAAATGTAACATTCGCCTACGGCAAAAACCTGATTTTAGAGAATGTGAACTTCTCTGTAGAAGAGGGTGACTTTTTGGCTTTGATTGGCCCGAATGGTGGCGGCAAGACAACGCTCTTGAAAGTGCTTGTCGGTTTGCTAAAACCGCAGGAAGGCTCCGTAAAAATCTTTGGCGAGCGTGTACCGAACAAGAAGAATCTTGTGGGCTATGTTCCGCAGAACACGAACGCAAATGTGGAATTCCCGATAACGGTCGCGCAGTGCGTTGCCACGGGCAAATACGGCTTGAAGGCAGATTCTGCAGAGGTCTCTGCACTCCTTGCGCGCGTCGGCATGGCTGGCTTTGAAACGCGCCGCCTTGGTGCGCTTTCTGGTGGACAGCGCCAGCGTGTACTTGTTGCCCGCGCCCTTGCCGCAAAACCCAAAATTCTATTCCTTGACGAACCTTCTAGCAGCATGGACGCTGCCGGCCAGGCAAGCCTTTTCAACTTGCTTGCTGAACTCAATGCCGAAATGACGATCGTGCTTGTAAGCCACGACCTCATGGCACTTTCCAAACATGTAAAGAGCGTTGCCTGCGTAAACGGCTGTGTGCATTTTCATGGCGGCAACGGCTTGAACGGAGATGTTCTGCACGAGGCTTACGGCTGCGACATGGAACTCATAACACACGGCATGATGGCTCACCGCGTACTTTCAACTCACGACCACACGCATTGCCACGAACACAGCGCAGAACTGCATGCGCACTGCCACCACGAGCATCATCATCACGAGCACTAGGGCGCTTTTTATAGAAGTGGTTTGCTTTCCAAATAAGTAAATATCTTATATTTCCTCATATAAATCACCTAACGGGTTAGGATTTTCATTTTAAGGTACATACATGGCAAAAGTGGCGAAAACGACCAAGAAGGCTGTTGTTGAAAAGTCTGTAGAGGCATCCCTCTGGGAATCGGCTAACAAGTTGCGCGGAAGCGTTGAACCGGCTGAATACAAGCATGTGGTTCTTTCCCTGATCTTCTTGAAGTTTGCAAGTGACAAGTTCGAGGAACAGCGGGCAAAGCTCAAGGATGCTGGCCGCGAAAAGTACCTTGAAATGCCTGAGTTCTACAACAAGGACAATGTATTCTACCTGGAAGAAACTTCCCGCTGGAGCTTTATCGTAGAACATGCCCGCCAGGCCGACATCGCCCTGCTCATCGACACGGCTCTCTCCAATATCGAAAAAAAGAACAAGAGCCTCCGAGGTGCACTCCCTGACAACTATTTCTCTCGCCTCCAGCTGGATGTGGCAAAGCTTGCAGCCCTGATTAGCGACATCGATGGCATCGACACCATCAAGGACAAGGAACAGGATGTCGTTGGCCGCGTCTATGAATATTTCCTGGGCAAGTTCGCCATCGCTGAAGGCAAGGGAAAGGGCGAATTCTATACCCCGAAAACCATCGTCGGACTCATTGCCGAAATGATTGAACCCTACCGAGGCAAGATTTATGACCCCTGCTGCGGTTCGGGCGGTATGTTCGTTCAGAGTATGAAGTTTATCGAGGCTCACAACGGCAACAAGCGCGAAGTTTCTGTCTATGGTCAGGAATACACCGGCACAACCTATAAGCTTGCCAAGATGAACCTTGCCATCCGTGGCATTACCGGCAACTTGGGAGAAAAGCCTGCCGATACATTTGCCGAAGACCAGCACAAGGATTTGAAGGCCGACTTCATCATGGCAAATCCGCCATTCAATCAGAAGTCCTGGCGCGCCGAAAACGAACTTCTCGATGACCCCCGCTGGAAAGGCTACACCGTGCCGCCCACCAGCAACGCAAACTACGGCTGGATCCTGAACATTCTCTCCAAGCTCTCCGACAATGGCGTGGCCGGGTTCCTGCTTTCTAACGGAGCCCTCAGTGGGGAAGGTGACGAACTCCAGATCCGTAAGGAACTTTTGCAGAACGACAAGGTGGAGGCAATCCTTATTTTGCCCCGCAACATGTTCTATTCTACGGACATCAGCGTAACACTCTGGATCTTGAACAACAACAAGACTGCCCACGAAGTGAAGGTGGGCGAGGAATTGCGCAAGTACCGCAGCCGAAAAGGTGAAGTGCTCTTTATGGACCTGCGCCAGATGGGCGAACCCTTCGAAAAGAAATACACCCAGTTCAGTGCTGCTGACATCGAAAAAATCAGCGGAACCTATCACAAGTGGCAAGTCCAGAAAATCAAGGACGAACCGGAATACTGCGCAACCGCAACTCTCAAGGAAATCGAATCCAAGAACTGGTCCCTTGTACCCAGCAAGTACATTGAATTCAAGAACCGCGATGAACAGGTGGACTTTGACAAGAAAATGCGCGGGCTCCAAGCCGAAATGCGCGAACTCTTGAAAAAGGAAAAGGAATCCGAAAAGGAACTGGCCAAAGTCTTTAAGAACCTGGGATTTGAACTATGATGAAACGCCTAGGTGATTACATACGCCCTGTGGATGTAAGGAACAGGGATTTGAAAGTGACTGATTTGAGAGGCATAAATATCGAAAAGAAATTTATGCCTTCTGTAGCCAATGTTATTGGAACGGATTTGTCAAATTATAAAGTTGTCACTAAAGGACAATTCGCCTGTAATTTAATGCATGTTGGTCGAGACGAAAAAATTCCAGTTGCATTACAAAGAGATGCATTTTCAATTATCGTGTCTCCGGCATATGTTGTATTTGAAGTTGTTGATACGAATATCTTGCTGACAGAATATCTGATGATGTGGTTCTCTAGGTCGGAATTTGATCGCAATGCTTGGTTTTATACCGATGGAGATGTTCGTGGAGGCATGGATAGGGAAGCTTTATTTGATATGCAAATCCCCATCCCCTCAATAGAAAAACAGCGCGAAATCGTAGCCGAATACAACATCCTCCAAAACCGTATAGAAACCAACAAGAAACTCATCGCCACCCTCGAACAAACCGCCCAAACCCTCTACCGCCACACCTTCATCGACAACATCGACCCCAACAACCTCCCCGAAGGCTGGAGAATGGGAACAGTTGGTGAGTTTTGTACAAAAATGACATCTGGAGGAACTCCTAGTCGAACCAATAATGATTATTGGAATTCTAAGGATTATCCATGGTTAAAAACTGGTGAAGTTCAGAATAATGTCATTTTTGAAACGGAAGAATACATAAGTGAAGCAGGCTTAAGAAATAGTTCTGCAAAGTTGATTCCTGCCGGAACAGTTGTTATGGCTATGTATGGAGCTACTGCAGCTCAAGTGGGTTATTTGTTGTGTGAGTCCACAACGAATCAAGCCTGTTGCAATATGATTTGTAAAAATGAATCTGATGCGGCATTTTTGTATTTCCATTTTCTTGCAAACCAAGAAGAAATTAAACGCCTCGCAACAGGTGGAGCACAAGAAAATCTCAGTCAAGATGTTATTTCTGTGCAACCGATTTTGATTATTGAAGATGATTCTGTAAAGCAGCCTTTCTCTGTAATAATGCAAAAATTTGTGTGTTGCTTTAAAGAAATAAAAATATTAACCCAAATGCAAACCCTTCTCCTCTCCAAAATGGGAGTGTAATTATGGAAAATAAAAAAGAAAAAGGAAAATTTGAAAAAGCCCTTGATTGGGTGTGTACACCAAAATTCCTTATAATATTATCGTTGATTATTATTGTCATTTCGCTAATTTCGCCATTGATTTTTACTAGGCCTCATTTTTTTGAAAATATTGTTTTCAACGATAAAACCGGGGTGATTGGCGATACCTTTGGGATTATGAATCCAATAATAGCAATCGCAGCCGCAATTATAACATTTGCCGCATTTTGGACACAGTATCAAGCAAATACAGAAATGCTGAAGGAAAATCGAACGGAGAGGGATGAATCTTTTAAGTTAAATAAAAAGCAACAGCTAATAAATCAATTTTACGAAATGTTGAAAATACATCAAGATAATGTTAAAGAACTAAAATGGACAACAAAGGTTCTTTATGAAAAAAAAGAAGATGCAAACAGGAATCCCCAAAAGAAATTTAGCGGAACATACGTACCTTCTATAGCTGAAAGACAAGCAGCACAAGAGAAACGACAATCAGAAGATGAGTATGAATTTGTTACAGATAGCGGACGATATATTTTCAATTATTATTTAAATGAATTTAACATTGCATTTAATTTAGTTGATATCATTCATCCTGAAAAAGATCCATGTCAAAAAGTTAAAATTGCTTATGATATTTTTTACAAAGGGTATTGTGAAGGTGTGTTGAATGATTTGATTTATACGGCTAGAAAAAGTGTGCGAGAAAAACATTCCTACGCTGAATATTCAAAGGCCATTAGTGATGTTCTTGTTCGTTATAAATTGGCTGCGAAAAGCGAAAAAATTCAAAGCGTGCTATTGGATGTGTTTCAACGGAAATCATTTTTTACCATTCAATCTTTATTATGTGGTCACTTTGAAAAATTAAATCATTATTATCGTCATCTATTTTTGATGGTAAAAACGATTGCCAAAGAGAGTGAAGATATTCTTCCATACCGAGAGAAACGTGATTTACTGAGAATTTTGCGTGCTCAATTATCAAACAAAGAACAAATTATGCTCTTTTATAATTGGTTCTCTGGTCATGGAAAACAATGGGAAGAATTTGGCGATGAAGGAAATCATTTTTTTACTAGATTCCGGATGATTCATAATATGACTCCATACGATGTAATTCCTTTCCAAAGTATGGATGGTAATTCTGATACTGCTATAATTAATTTTATCCAGTATTTTAGTTGTCAAGCAACTTCGGCAGATGATTTTAAAGACCATCCTATTTTTGATTCAAAATATGCGGAAAAAGAATATCCCGAGAAAACGAATGATCTTCTGTTTGAATTTGAAGATTGGTATGATGCTGAAGACCATAAATTCAAGTATGGAAACTAAAAATGAATATTATTCTCCCGTCAAATCTGCATGAAGGGACTATCTCTTATGTAATAAGGCAGATTAATGATGCTGATGGTCTTGATTCTGAGATTGTAATTAATTTTTCTTATTTGTCGTTTGTTTATCCTATTGGAGCTCTAGCTTTGGCTCAATATTTGAAATATAATCAGGAGCAAAAGGGACGAACAATCAAATTTATTGGTGCGAGTTTTTTCTCAAGAGCTGTGGGATATTTAGATTCCGTAGGCTTTTTTAAATATTTTGATGAAAATCCTTTTGGTGTGAAGGACTTGAATAAGGGAAAATCGTACATACCTTTTAGTGTGGTTGAATGGAATGTTTTGCAGTCTCGAGTTTATGATGAAAAATTAAATGGAAATGTTATAAGAATTCAAGATGCGATAGAAGAATATTCTGATAATTACTCAGATTGGATGTTTGGAAAAGTGGAGCCTGTTATTTCGTACTGCTTTCGAGAAATTATACGCAATGTTTTTGAGCATACAAATTGCCTTTATTGTTCCATATTTGGACAGATATATCCTTTAAGAGATGAAATTGAAATTTGTATTGCCGATTCTGGTGCTGGAGTAAGAAATTCTCTAGCTCAATGCTATGATGAATGTACTAGTGATGAATGGGCTTTGCAGAATGCTATTCTTCCTGGCATTACGAGTGGTGATGTAAAAACTGGCTCTATGTATGATAATAGTGGTTTTGGTTTGTATGTGTTGTCTCGTATTGCCCAAAAATTTGGATATATGTTGATTGGGAGTGGAGAAAAATTTTTGAAAATTGATTCCAAAGGAAATCATTTGTTCGACGGTTTTTATCCTGGGACGTTTGTTGGTATAAATTTTAAATATCGAACATTGTTAAGACACCAAGAGTGGATTATGCAGATTATTAATGAAGGCGAGAGCTTGTCAAGGAGACTTGGCATTAATGGTACTGCGTCAACAAGTACAAGAACAATATAATGAGGTATAAAGATGAAGCCGGATTTGTTAGATAGACAACCATTTGTTGATTTATTGGATAACATTATTTCAAAAAAAATTGATGCTCACTTGGGTTTCTCTTTTGCGATTGATGGCAAATGGGGTTGCGGAAAGTCTTTTATTTTAAAACAACTGGAAAATTCTCTTAATTCAAAATATCTTGTAATTCACTATAATTGTTGGGAAAATGATTATTACGAAGAACCCCTTGTTGCCATATTATCGGGTATAGTTGATAAATTGAATACAGTTAATCCGCCAAGTTTTTCCGAACAATCTCGTAGACGAAAAGAAATAGCGATTAAATTTCTTAGATCGGCTGCGGGGATGTTGGTTAACCATGCTACGGGGCTGGATTTTGTAGAATTGAGCAGGGCTGGTGCAGAAGCGATTGCGGCTGACAAAGAACCAATTTTTTCAAAGACTTTTGATCCTAATTTACCGCTGAAGGAATGTATAAAAATAGTTCAAGACCAACTCTCGCTATTGAAAATAGACTGGAAAGGGGTTGTTTTGGTTGTTGATGAACTAGATAGATGCTTGCCAGAATATGCGATAAAAGTTCTCGAACGATTGCATCATATATGTTATTGTACAGATTCGGATTCATATATATTCATTCAGTTGATGGCAATTAATAAAGATGAATTGGCAAGCTCCATTTTAAAAGTATTTAATAGACAAGGCTCTGATAAATGGAAACCGTATATTAGTTTTTCTATTCAAAGAGACAAATCTGGTAATATTGGAGGTGATGTGGGTGGAACAATTGTAGATGAAGAATGTCGTCGAAAAGCGGATGAATTTTCTAATTATTATCTGCAAAAATTTGTTCAAATGGTGATTCCTGTTCCAAAAGGAAAATTTGATTTGCCAATGACGCCCATTTTGAATGGTTTTGAAAATGAATTTGATGTGACAAAAAGCATTGTGCCATTAGACTATGTTGAAAATTTTTTCAATATGGTTATGATTGATTTTCCGATTAGAATTAAAGAAGAGCTTGTTGAAAAAACAAGAATCATCCATCTTTTAACAGTTGAAAAAAACGGCTTGAGCATCAAACCTAGTTATGGAGTGTTGTGTGTTGAATTGCTAGAGGTGTTTTTTAAGTATGTTTTGAAGCGTTCAGTTCCCAACTTTGAAATTAAGGGGGCTTATTTTGGGTTTGAATGTAAAGAAACAAATAATATTCCCTGCATTCCGGAATCAAATCATTTATATCATGCATTACAAGATTGGAGTAAATCTGATTTTATTCCTGTACAAAGTTTACCAAATGCTTCACCATCTTTCCATTTTAAGTTAAATACCCCTGCTGGCTATGTAAAGGCCTTTTTTTCATCTGCAAATATCTACTGTGATGACGATTGCCCTGAAGATGACGGAACATTTATTGAATCATTTAGAGAAATGAGTAAACTTTTTTGGGACGAAGATCTATGACACCCCAATCTTTCTCTAAAATTTTCTGGAAGCAGTATCTTCTGCTTGAAAAGGACTTCCTTGAAACGGATGAGTTCGTGACGATTGACAAGAGCAACTTCAAGACGTTCTCCAGTCGTTACACTTATCTGCTGCTCAATATCTGTAGCGAGATAGATTCCATTGCCGAGGAATATTGCAAGGTTTTGGGGCGTAAGCCGAAGAACATTGTGGCGAAGGTCCGTGCGATTGTCACGAAGACTCCCCGCATAAAGAACGAGCGCGCGATTACGAAGTATCCGTACGAGGTGACAAAGCCGGCGCCGTTCCAGGCGTTCGACGACAAGGTGGCTGCGGAGTGGTGGCGCAATTACAACCTAGTCAAGCACGCGCGAGCGGAAGAACCGTCCGATAGCATTCCGAACAGCCAACTGGCGAATTTGAAAAGTGTCCTGTGGGCCCTCGCCGCCCTCTACATCCTCTGCCAGAACCTCTACAAACTCCTCGGCGAATCTGACCTGCAACTCGAACCGTCAAGGCTGTTTGAATAGCAGAATAAGGGTCTTGACAAATCTGTTCCGGGAATGTATATTGTAGTGCGCAAGTGAGTAGGAAATGGTGAAGGTATGTCGAACGAACTAGCCAAGCAGATATCGTATATTCTTTACAGTAGTCCTGAAGAAGATGTCAAGGTCATGGCCTTGGTCAAAGACGAGACCATCTGGCTGACGCAGAAGGCTATGGCCGAGTTGTTTGACTGTTCGACGGACAACATCAGTTTGCACTTGAAAAATGTTTTTGCCTCTGGAGAATTGGAAAAGAAATCAGTTACCGAGGAAATCTCGGCAACTGCCAGCGACGGCAAAAACTATAGAATGAATTTCTACAATCTCGATGCAATTATTTCCGTCGGTTATCGTGTAAATTCTGCGAAGGCCACAAAGTTCCGCATTTGGGCTACGGGAATCCTGAAGGAATACATCAAGAAGGGTTTTGTGCTCGACGACGAGCGCTTAAAGCAGGGCAACGCTGTTTTCGGTAAGGACTACTTCAAGGAACTTTTGGAAAGAGTCCGATCTATCCGTGCGAGCGAACGCCGCATCTGGCAGCAGATAACGGATATTTTTGCCGAGTGTTCCATAGACTACGACAAGGATTCCGAAATAACGAAAAAGTTTTTCGCCACGGTTCAGAACAAGTTCCACTATGCGATAACAGGGCAGACGGCTGCAGAAATCGTGTACGAGAGGGCCGACCACAAAAAAGACCACATGGGGCTTACGACTTGGAAAAATTCTCCGAGCGGGCGTGTGCTGAAAAGTGATGTGAACATAGCCAAGAATTATTTGTCAGAAAAGCAGATCCGTCAGCTGGAACGCGCTGTGAGCGGTTATTTCGACTACATCGAAGACTTGATAGAGCGGGAGATTGCTTTTAACATGGAGCAGTTTGCCGCAAGCGTGAACGAGTTCCTGGAATTCAGGCGCTACGATATTCTCGATGGCAATGGAAAAGTCAGCCGGGACCAGGCGGACGAGAAGGCTTTCGGAGAATACGATATTTTCAATCGCACGCAAAAGATTGACTCTGATTTCGACAAGGTAATCCGGAAAATAAAGAAGAATTAGGGGCTTGAAATGCCGTCGTTCATAATATGAAATTTTCTACGCAGTGCGTGGAAAATTTTCTCTATCATTTTATATCCTATTTTCCCCTAATATTTGAGTGCAAATTGTCGAAAATTTGATCAATTTGCGAAAAAATGCTTATTACTCTTCAAAGAAATTATTAGAGGTTTACTCTTATGAATGGAATTAAACGACCTGCGGTTATTCTTGCTGAATCGGAAGCGGAATATAGGGCTGTTCCCGATCCATATAAGAGTTTCAAACATCCTCCAATGGATATGTTGGGGGTGTTGCGGTATGCCCAAAGTGTGGGTAAGGCTGTGTGTGAATTGACCGCAGATGAAATAAAACCTTACTTGAAGGAATCTGCTGCAAAAAAAAACTCCTGGATCTCAGTACTGAAGAAATTGAAAAGTTCCGAATTTAATTTTTGAAGGTTTCTTTGTAAAATATTTTTCCAGCCCTTGCCAACTTTCTAAAAATCACCTACATTCCATCCCGACGCGCTTCTCTTTAAAAAAGGAGAAGTGCGTCTTTTTGTTATATGGCTTTGCCATATTTAAAGACGCCTCTGTACAATGAAACAGCATGGAGGTGCATATGAAAACCGAAGAAATCAAGGAACTTTTCTCCAAGTTCGAGGCTATTGCTAGCGAATACCAAGGTGTTGAATGCTGGAGTGCTAGGAGCTTATGTTCATTACTTGGATATGCCAAGTGGGAAAAATTTGAGAATGTAATTGAGAAGGCGAAAGTTGCCTGCGCGCAGGCTGGAGCTGAAATTCAGGATCATTTTCCCGGCGTGGGGAAAATGATCGTCATCGCAAAGGGTGGTGAGCGTATGGTGAACGATTATATGCTTACCCGCTATGCGTGTTATCTGATTGCGCAGAATGGTGATCCCCGTAAGCCGGAAATTTCCTTTGCCCAGAATTACTTTGCCGTACAGACTCGCGTTGCCGAACTTGTAGAAAAGCGCATGCGAGAACTAGAACGAGTCCAAGCATGTGAAAAGTTGGCTAAGACAGAGAAGATTCTTTCTGGAGTTCTTTTTGAACATGGCGTCGATAGCAAGGGCTTTGCTGTAATCCGTTCTAAGGGCGACCAGGCTTTGTTCAGTATTGATACATCCTTGCTCAAACAAAAATACAATGTTCCCGAGAATAGAGCGTTGGCTGACTTTTTGCCTACGGTAAGTATCAAGGCGAAGGATCTTGCTGCCGAAATGACTTCTGTAAATACCCAAGCAAAAAATCTTTATGGTCAAACGAAAATTGAACATGAGCATGTTGACAACAATAGTGCGGTACGCAAAATGCTTTTAGACCGAGGAATCGTACCTGAAAAATTGCCTGCCGGTGAAGATGTGAAAAAAGTAGAACGAAGGCTGAAAAAAGAAGATAAACAAGTCAAATAGCTCAAATATACGGATTTTCCACAATTCCCGTGCATTCGTTGTCTTATTGCAGAATCTTCTGCAAAAACAATGTTATCTTTAAATCATGGCCTTCAAAGAAGCTGATTTAGAGATTGCGATTAAGGATCTCCTCGTTAAGGAGGGGTATTCCTATGTTCCTGGGGAGCAGATTGCCCGTTCCGAAGAAGATGTCCTGATTGAATCGGACTTGCGGGAATATCTGCATCGCAGGTATGATGCCGAGGGCATTACCGACAATGAAATCCAGCTTCTTGTGATGAAGTTGCGTTCTTTGGCTGCAAGCGACCTTTACGAGAGTAACAAGAAATTCTGCACTTGGCTTGCCGACGGCTATATGCTTAAGCGCGAAGACCCGAAGCAGAAGGACATTCTCATTGAACTGGTGGATTATTCTGCATTAGGGGATCACAGAAAGGCAGGCTTTGGCCTGGATTCCGAAGATTCCGATGTCGCCTTGGCTGCCGATGTTCAAGCAAAGTACAGCGCAGACCATAACATTATCAAGTTTGTAAACCAGCTGGAAATTGTTGGCCCAGGGAACGAAAAGCGTATTCCCGATGGAATTCTTTATGTGAACGGTCTGCCTCTAGTTGTTTTTGAGTTCAAGAGCGCAGTTCGTGAAGATGCTACCGTGTTCAATGCCTTTGAACAGTTGACCGTTCGTTACCGCCGTGATATTCCCCAGCTGTTCGTCTATAACGCCTTCTGTGTCATTAGTGATGGCGTTAATAACAAGGCCGGAAGTTTCTTTGCCAAGTACGATTATTATTACGCCTGGCGTCGTGTTGGTTTTAAGGATAAGCGTGTTGATGCCGAGGGTATCGAAAGCCTTTATTCCATGATTCAGGGAATGTTTGGCCGTAAGCGCCTGTTGGATATTTTCAAGAATTTCCAGTATTTCCCGGATAGCAGTAAAAAGGAACTGAAGGTTCTTTGCCGTTATCCGCAATATTACGCCGCACGCTCCTTGTACGAGAACATTTGCAAGGCCCGCAAGCCTGCCGGAAACGGTAAGGGCGGTACTTATTTTGGTGCGACGGGCTGCGGAAAGAGCTATACCATGCTCTTCTTGACCCGATTGCTGATGCGTTCCCAGGAATTCAAGAGCCCGACCATAATCTTGATAACAGACCGCACCGATTTGGATGACCAGCTTTCTGGTTTGTTTGTTGGCTCCAAGAAGTACATCGGCGATGAACGTGTCGAAAGTGTTGAAAGCCGTGCAGATCTTCGTGAAAAGTTGAAGGGCCGCAAGAGTGGGGGAGTGTTCCTTACCACAATCCAGAAGTTCAGCGAAGATATCGAACTCTTGACGGATCGCAACAATGTGGTTTGTATTTCTGACGAAGCGCACAGAACTCAGACCAACCTGGATCAAAAAGTTACTGTGACCGATAAGGGCGTAAAGACCAGTTATGGCTTTGCCCGCTATCTGCATGATTCCCTACCTAATGCAACTTACGTGGGCTTTACAGGAACGCCTGTAGATGCTACGCTGGATGTTTTCGGTCGTGAAGTGGATATCTATACAATGACGGAATCCGTGAAGGATGGCATTACGGTGCCAATCGTTTACGAAGGTCGTGCCGCCAAGGTGGTGCTGAACAATTCCGTTCTAGAAGATATTGAAAAGTATTATGATGAAGCTGCGGAACAAGGTGCCAATGAATACCAGGTGGACCAAAGTAAACGCGAAATGGCCCAGATGGGCGTTATCCTTGGTGACCCGGACCGTTTGAAAGCCGTGGCTGCAGATTTTGTCGCCCATTACGAAGCTCGCATCGAGGAAAAGTCTTCGGTCCGTGGCAAGGCCATGTTCGTTTGCTACAATCGCAAGATTGCTTATCAGCTTTACAAGAACATCTTGGAACTTCGCCCCGATTGGGGGACTGCAAAGGCCTTTGATGAATCTCTGGTGGTTCCGGGAGAGGAACTGAGCGACAAGGAAAAGCGAGAACTGAAGCCAGTTGAACGCATCAAGATGGTCATGACCCGCAACAAGGACGATGAAAAGGACTTGTGGGATTTGCTTGGGGACAAGGATGACCGCAAAGAACTGGACCGCTTGTTCAAACAGGAACGCTCCAATTTCAAGATTGCCATTGTGGTGGACATGTGGCTGACCGGCTTTGATGTGCCTTGCCTTGATGCCATTTACATCGATAAGCCCATTCAGCAACATTCCTTGATCCAGACTATTTCTCGCGTGAACCGCACCTTTGCCGGCAAGGACAAGGGCATTGTTGTAGATTACATCGGTATCAAGCGCAGAATGAACCTTGCCTTAAAGCAATATGGTGCTGGTTCTGAACAGAATGTAGAAGACATTTCTGCGGCCATTACGGAATTCCGCAATCACCTGGATTTGCTTGACCGTTTGATGCATGGCTTTGATGCTTCTGCCTACTTTAAATCTGTGGGCGAGGGGGCTGAACTCAAGAAACTGGAATGCCTGCGCCAGGCTCAGGAATATGTTCAAAAGACGAAAGAGAATGAAGCTCGCTTTATGGGGCTGTCTCAACGTCTGAAGGCATCCTATGACATTTGCGTGGGTAACGAAAAAATCGAGCAGGCTGAACGCAATAAGGCCCATTTCTATTTCGCAATCCGTTCTATCATTCATAAGCTTACAAAGGGTGACGCTCCTGATACCGCACAGATGAATGCCCACGTTCGTGAGATGATTGCCGCCGCCCTCCAGAGTGATGGTGTTGAAGAAGTCCTGAAACTGAATGATGAAAATGCAGAAAATTCTGTCCAGAACATCTTTGACAAGGAATACCTGGAACATATCAACCGCATCAAGCTTCCGAATACAAAAATCAAGCTTCTTCAGATGCTCTTGAAAAAGGCTATTGGCCAAATTCGTAAGGTCAATAAAATCAAAGGCGTCGACTTCACCAAGAAAATGCAGGCTCTGGTGGAAACCTATAATGACCGCACCGAACAGGATATATTGAAGAGCGAAGTCTACGAAGAAATGGCGGAGACCCTGACCAACATGATCATGGAAGTCCGTGCCGCCTTCGATGCCGGTGATGACAAGGGTTTAAGCTTCGAAGAAAACGCATTCTATGACATCTTGAAGATGCTTTGCGATAAGTACCACTTTACTTATCCCGAAGACAAGCTGATTGCCTTGTCCAAGGAAGTAAAGAACATCGTAGATGATGTTGCCGCATACCCAGACTGGAATAAGAAAGACGACATCAAGTCTACGCTTAAGGCGAATCTAATCATCAAGCTGGACGAATTCGGCTACCCGCCCGTAGAACGCGACGAAGTCTACGGCGAAATCTTCGAACAGGCCGAGAACTTTAAGAAGAATAGATAGGAATGAATTAAACCCAATTATGTGGAAAAAGTCGCCCCTTTGGCGACTTTTTCTCATTTTATAAGGTTATATTTAGGATAAAATAGAGGATTTATGTCAGAATCAGCTAAACTCACCTGGATTCCATTCTATCAGGAATTTGCACAGAAACTGTTGCCGTATAAAAATAATCGAAAAGACCTTTTAGCGATTGTCTATTCCCTTGACAGCAAATTTACTGACTACATTCATAATGATGATGGATCCAAGGTTGGCGACATAGACCCTTTTTCTGTGTTTGCAATTTTCAACCGTGGGCTTTCGGTGGCAAACCGAATAAAAGTGATATCTTACTTTAAGGATTGCTTTAATATCGAAGCTCCGGTTCCTGAAGATTTTAGTGGCATTCCCATCTTAAATAATCAGCAGTCAACACTCTATTGGCGAGAAACTGCATCTGAACAAATTCCAATATTGTGGGATTTATTTGAAGCTGCGTTGACTGATGACGAATCTACATTAGCTGAAAAATTTGACAAAATAATGGAATATAAGGGCATAAAATGGAATATGTCCATAGTCCTTTTTTGGGCGCGTCCTCAAAAATTTATTCCATTGGATAGTGTAACTCGAAACTTATTGAAGGCTAAACATAATCTAACCATAAATGATGAAACGCTTTCTTCTGCCAAATATCTCGAGATTATTGGCCAAGTAAAAACATTGTTTGAACAGCCCGATTCACCGTACAAATCTTTTGCTGAAATGTCGGACAACGCTTTTACTTATGCATCCGAGCAACAAAGATTTTGGATTGCAGGAACAAGTTTCGGGGAACCTCGCAAAAACCAAATAGACAAGTTCGTAAAAGAAGGATACTGGGAAGGTGGCGAGTGTGACACCGAAAAGTATATAAAGCTGGTTAAAAGCGGGGATGTTTTGATTGCGGCGACAAGTTCTACAAAGGGCTCCAATCATGACCAACCTTTTTTGAGAGTATATGGCGTTGGAATTGTAACATCCGATATGCAGGTTCCTGATCCGGCTAGACCTCGCTGGTTTAAATGCGATGTTGACTGGATTCGAATTTCTCCCGAAGTTGATTTTGATGGAAATAAATACGGGAAATATCGTAAGACCCTGCAAGAGTGTGCAGAAAATCTATTGGATTTAAAAAACTTTGCGCTTGAAAAATTAGAAATGGGACAAATTGAACCAAGGATGGACGAAATGGATAAGTGTCAAGAATATGTTAAGCTCCTTGAAGCAAACCACAACATCATCCTTCATGGTGCTCCGGGTACTGGAAAGACATACTTGGCGAAAAAGATTGCCAAAGCTATGGGATGTTCTGAAACTGAAATTGGGTTTGTGCAGTTCCATCAGTCCTATGATTATACCGATTTCGTGGAAGGATTGAGGCCTGTAGATAAAAATGGAACCATTGCTTTTGAACGTAAAAATGGCGTGTTTAAGGATTTTTGTAGGGATGCAATTCTCAAAGTTGAGAAAAATGGCGTTGATAACTACGATGATTCATTTCAAAAGGTTGTTGATTTTCTAAACGAAAATGAAATTTGGGAAGTACCTCTAATTAGTGGAAAGGGAACATTTAAATTAGCATTAAATTCTGATAGCGATGGTTTCGTTACAATGATCCCTGAAGGGCCTGGGGGAAGTCTTGTAAGAGATACAACCCGTTTCTTTAATTACAATCAATGCTATAAGGTATACCGTGGTCTCCCTGGTGTTCCCAAAAGAGGTTTGGATAACTATAGAAAGGCTATCATTAACCAGATGAAGGCTCAATTTGGCCTTAAGGATTATGTGGAAGGCGATGAAATTCCTCAAGAAAAACGTCAAAAATACGTATTCATCATTGACGAAATAAATCGTGGTGAAATATCCAAAATTTTTGGTGAACTATTTTTCTCCATCGACCCAGGTTATCGTGGTGAAAAGGGACGAGTCAATACACAATATCAAAATCTTGTAGAAGAAGGTGATATTTTTGAAAATGGCTTCTTCGTTCCCGAAAATGTCTATATCATCGGCACAATGAATGATATCGACCGCAGCGTTGAAAGTATGGACTTCGCCATGCGTCGTCGTTTTGCCTTTAAGGAAATCAAGGCAAGCGAACGAATTGAAATGCTAGATGATTTAAAGTGCGGTAAGATGGAAGAATCTGTTGCACGAATGACTTCTATCAATAATGTGATAGAAAATGTTCCGGGCCTGTCTTCTGCCTATCACATTGGTCCAGCATATTTCCTGAAACTGGATAATTACGAAGGTGATTTTGATCTTCTTTGGGAATACCATATCGAAGGTATTATCAAGGAATATCTTCGCGGCATCGATCCTGATGGAACTCACTTTAATGCTCTGAAAAAGGCGTACGAAGGAAAGGTTCAAACCGAAAATTTAACAGAAAACGCTGAAGTCTAGTTTTGAAGCCGATAATTCTTAAAGACAATACTCTCAATCAGCCACTTGATGGCTTTAAAGGCTCTTGCGATTCTCTTCGCAAGTCTCTTGACAGTATTGCCGGCAAGACGTTTTCTCAATTGAGTGAATCAAACTTCATTGTATTCCCTCCAATTGCCAAAGATGCCGATTTAAAGAATGATGACGTAGTCTTGAATTATCGCGTCGATGGCGAAAATCTTCGCTTTACAACAAGCAATGTGATGGGATTCTTTGCTGCGGGCAAAGACAATCATTTTCAAATACAGTCTCGATTTGATTCTGGAAACAAGAATTTTTTCTTGCATTACATGCTTCAAAAAGTGTGCAATGTGGCGTTTACTCCTCGTACCAGCGTGGGGGAGGATTCGTTCTACGATTTCATTTATTTCTTATTCCCGGCCTATTTGCGAAAGGCGATCAATCAAGGCGTTTACCGAGCCTATGTGACCAGGGAATATAACGACGCCAATGTTCGTGGTCCCATAGATGTAGCCCGTCATATTCGTAAGAATGTTCCTTTCAACGGTAAAATTGCCTATCACACGCGAGAATACACAACGGACAATTGCGTAACACAGCTGATTCGCCATACCATAGAGCATATTCGCTCTTTGAGCATGGGGGATGCAGTTCTGAATGGTTCGGACGGTAAGAATCGTGACGATGTGTCAGAAATCGTTGCTGCGACACCGACATATTCAAGACATAATCGCATGTCCGTTATTGCCAAGAATCATCGTCCTGTTACGCATCCCTATTACACAGCATACGAACCCTTGCGTAAGCTCTGCCTGGCCATTTTACGCCATCAAAAGCTAAGCTATGGCGAAAACAACTCGGATTCCATCAATGGTATCCTTTTTGATGGAGCCGCCCTTTGGGAAGAATATCTAAACGTAATCATGCGAGATTCGGAAATTGGCGAAAAAATTGTCCATCCGAATAACAGGAAAAACTCTGGATTCCAGTATCTATTTGTTGATGATGACGGAAGCAAAAATCGTCGTATTTATCCAGATTTCCTGTTTGGCGCAGATTCCAAACAGGGAAAAATATTGACTGCCGAAGCCGTTCTAGACGCCAAATACCGCCGTTTAGATGACGGCTTGGACAGAGACGCTTCTTTCCAGATATTGTCTTATCTGCTGCGCTTTTCCTCCAAGAAGGGATTCTTGCTATATCCGTCAGAAAATCAAAACGCAGAATTCAAAAAATTCAAGTTGATTCAATCACCAGGAATGCCTGAAATTACAATAAAAACAGTACCCTTCCATGTCCCGGAATATAGCGAAACGATTTCTTTTGAGGAATTCGCTAAGGAAATGCGGGCTGAAGAGGATGATTTTGTAAAGAAATTATGTTGATTTCGCTTTAAAAGAGTATTTTTACCGCTTTTTTCCCGTATTTTCAGTATATATTTCTGGTATGAGCGTCGCAAGAAACATATTCAGGGCAATTCATGAGGGCCGTTGGCTCTCTATTGAGTATGTCAATGCCGAAAAAAAGACGACACATTATTGGATTAGCATAAACAATATCGAAATCAAGAATAAAGATGGGGTAGAGAGAGCTCGGTTAGATACAATGGGTCTTCATTTAATGACCCATGAATGTAGCCAGCGCTATCTTTATTTTGATGGAATCCAACATGCTGAAATTATCGAGGGAACATTTGCGCTTCGTAATACAACTTTGTTGCATGATTTAAATGCAAACCCTTCTCGATATGCCTGCATTTTTAGCAATGTTCACAATGTCAAGATACTGAATTATCTCCAGGAATGTCAAAAACTTTCATGTGATAACCGAGAAAAGAAATTTCGGTTGCTAGAACATCTTGATGAATCTCAATTTGTTAAGGGATGCTATAAGCTTACTCAGGAAGAATGTGATTCTCTCATTGAATATTTCCAAAAGAAACAATCAAAAAAATCAAATTCTGAATTTATTGCATTAGAACAACTTGGGTTGAATAAGCTGAGCATTAAGACCGATAAAGGTCTTTATGTGTTGGCCTATAATGAATTGTTGTTTGATATCGAAAATAAAGCACTGAGAAAGTCTCCAGAACCAAAGATTTTGACAAGATTTGAACTGAGAAATGATGTTGCTACGGAAGTCATTAGAATCTCTCGCTATTTGCATGAAGATGAATTCCTTTTACTTGAAAACTTTGATGCAAATGAAAAACAAATCAAGGATTTGATTATAAAGAATGGACGACTTTCCCGTGGTGAATTATTAGATGACCTGCCTCATATCGTCGCCCTGGAAACAACTTCTAGTGATTTGACTAACGAATATGATTCAATAGCATTATCATTGCAGTCAGGAAATGTGACTACGCCACTCCGTGCGTTCTTTGGCGAATTTTTAAGCAGATCTCGCAAGCGTAAGAACTATCCCATTGCATTGCTAGATAATAATGTTAATCTAGATCAGTTGTTGGCAATTCATAAAACGCTTAAGTACCCAATGGCATATATTCAGGGACCACCGGGAACAGGAAAAACAAGGACCATTGTCAATACTATCATAAGCGCTTTTTTCAATGATCGTACCGTTTTATTTTCGTCACAGAATAATCAACCGGTAGATGGAGCATTTAAACAACTGGTATCAATTACAGTTGATGGAAAAGATGTTCCTTTCCCAATTTTACGTCTTGGCAATAATGAAGAAGTCAAGAAGTCCATAGGATATATCAAGGGACTCTTTGAACGAACAAAAAATTGGACAGTAAAAGACGAAGCATTGACTATATTCTCAAACGAGAAAACAGAAAATACGTCAAAACTAGCTGAATATCTTGAAACTTACGAAGATAAGCTTGATTTACTAGAACGTGAAGATGCCGTAAATGATTTTCTGGAAAAGAATACCGCTTTTGATATCGGCATAAACCTACAGAGTAAGCAGTTAACCCGCATTAAATCAAAATTGGCGGATATAGGAGAAATCAATACAGAAAAAGCATTGAGCTATTTGCCCAATGACCGTGAAAAATTTCTGTTCTTCATTCGTTTTAAGTCGGCAAAATGTATTCAACGTTTGAAAGAACCCAAATATAGGGAACTTTGGAAAATTCTTGAATGTGAAAATGCAGATGATGCTGTTGCTAAATTCAATCGTTATTTAAAAGAAGATGCGAATTTGGAAAATTTATTGAAGGTTTTTCCTGTTATAGCAACGACGAATCAATCTGCCAAAAAGTTGGGTTCTGCAAAAGTTCATTTTGACTTGACCATTTTGGATGAAGCAAGTCAATGCGATATGGCCATGGCTTTGTTACCGATTTTACGTAGCGAAAGCTTGATGCTTGTAGGTGATCCCCAGCAATTAAATCCAGTCATTACATTAGACGATTTGGACAACAAGCGACTAATAAAAAAGTACGGAATAGCCGATGAGTATGACTATAAAAAGAATTCCATATACAAGTCTTATTTGGCCGCCGATTCCATTAGTGATGAAGTTTTGTTGAGTCATCACTATCGTTCCGCAAAGGAAATTATCAGTTTCAATAACAAGAAGTATTACAACAATAAGCTTCGGGTAATGACTGCAAAAAAGGAATTGCCTCCTTTGATATTCCAGGAAACAGCGAATGAAATGCCATTTACTCGTAATACTTCTGCAAATGAGGCGGATGCCATAGCTGAATTTGTAGCCAATCATCCGGAAAAGTCAATTGGAATTATTACACCTTTTGTAGCTCAAAAGGAAATGATTGATGAAGCCTTAAAAAATCGTGGTGTGTCGGCAACCTGTGGTACGGTTCACACGTTCCAAGGTGATGAAAAGGATATTATCCTGTTTTCTTTGGCATTGACGCAGAGAACTGCACAAGGAACTTATAATTGGTTTGCCGATAATAAGGAACTGATTAATGTTGCGGTGTCTAGAGCTAAGGAAGAACTGGTTCTTTTCTCTAACACACCGACGATAGAGCGCTTGCACAAGGATAATGATGATCTTTATGAACTTGTGCAATATGTCAAGACAAAGGGCGAGTACAAAGTTACGCCAAAACATTCTCATTCAAGAGCTTTGGGATTAAAAACATATAGCACAAAGATGGAAGACGACTTCTTTGAAAATATAAATCATGCTTTGAGCGTTGTTGACCCCCATAAGCGTTATTCTGTAAAAACACAAGTTCCTGTCTCACAAGTTTTTCAACAGAATACCTGTGGAGAAAGCATTTTCTTTACAGGCAGTTTTGACTTTGTTCTTTATGAAAAAGATGGTCGTTCAGAAGTTCCTTTACTCGCTATTGAGTTAGATGGGGAGGAGCATCGTACCAATGAAAACCGAAAAAGATGTGATGCTGCAAAAGAACGTATATGCAAATCACATTATTTTAAGCTTCTTCGCATCCCTAATTCTTATGCAAGGCGTTATAATCACATCAAGGAAATCTTGATTGATTATTTTAAACGATAATTTGTTGGGTGCAAATTTTTCCCAATTTTAGAGCAATTCAAAATTGCACAATTAATTGCAGTCGAAAATTTCGTCCCAAAAAAAGCTTCATACAACCATTTTCCCGGCGTGGGGAAAATGGTCTTAGAAATACTTCCGATTCATTGCTTCAAGTAATTCCGCATTAAGAGTATTATCTAAATCAGGAATTACACTGTCAATGGAACAATAGGGGCAAAGCGCAGTATCTTCGCCATCATCAGTCCACTCCGTGATTTCAGACGGGGCGAACAATCGTTTGCAATAGAAACATCCACACCGTGTTGCAGTGGACAAAACTCCTCTGTTCCTAAAGCTGAGCTTATGCAGTTCATCGAAATTCATATAAAGTAATATAGTCATTTTTGCACCGTGCAGGATGTTTGATTTTTTGACAATTCAAACGGTTGAAATTTCTCCAAGAATTGTATATATTTTACTCTGTAATTCCGATAATCCCTGCGATAGCGGCATAGACTTTTTGGTCCGTATTTGGATCCCGGCGGGGCGCTTCAACCTTTCTGTTGATGCTGTTGGATAGCTGGCGGGCGTGGGGCCCGCTCGAGTGTGCAAAATTGCCACAGGCGAGGTTGCACCAAGTAACGCCGAGGAGAGCCCTCGCCAACAGTATTGCAGGATCATCCAATCTCTACACAACATAGAGTATATCTCTCGAACGACTAAAACTTGAAGTCACAATTTGTGACCTCAAAATTCGTGTGTCATGAAAACGCTTTTCCTGCGAAAGGGAAGGCGAATGGAGGCTATATGGCTAAAAAAGAAATCTCAACTTATTCTCAGCAAACTTTTGAAAGTATTAAGCATGTAGACGAAAACGGTATCGAATTCTGGTACGCGAGGGAACTGCAGACAGCGTTGGAATACGCACAATGGCGGCGTTTCGAAGAATCTATTGATAGAGCGAAAGTAGCGTGTGAAGCTAGTGGAATTGAAGTGGCAGATCATTTTGCCGGCGTTGGCAAAATGATAAATCTCGCCAAAGGTGCACAACGTGAAATCAACGATGTAAAGCTTTCTCGCTATGCCTGCTATTTAATCGTAATGAACGGAGATCCTCGTAAAGAGGTAATTGCCTTGGGGCAGACATATTTTGCGGTAAAGACTCGTCAGCAGGAGATTGTAGAAAACATTGAACAGTTGTCTGAAGATGAGAAACGCTTGGCGATTCGTGACGAAGTTACTATCCGAAACAAGTTCCTGGCTAGTGCCGCAAAGGCTGCTGGGGTAGAAACTCCAGCGGATTATGCGGTATTTCAAAACCGTGGTTACCAGGGCCTGTATAATGGCTTAGGCATGCAGGATATTCACAAGCGCAAAGGGCTGAAGAAAAGTCAACAGATTCTGGATCACATGGGTGCTACAGAACTGGCCGCAAATCTTTTTCGCATCACACAAACAGATGATAAGTTGCGCCGCGAGAATATCAAGGGCAAGGAGAAAGCGAACGAAACGCACTTTGCCGTTGGGCAAAAAGTCCGTCAAACGATCAAGGAACTTGGTGGTGTTATGCCAGAAAATCTGCCCACACCAGAGAAAAGTGCAAAACAATTGAAAAGATTAAAGAAATAGGGCCATAAGCTTTATTCGCTTTACCCAATTGTGAACGCGGTGCGTTCACAATTTAATTGGATTAATTAACGAGGTGGGCTGAATGGTGTTTTTAACATACTGAGTTTTTTATGACAAAAAAAATTGTTTTGCAGGTAGAATCAGAATACGGTGAAATTCTGCAACAGGCTGTTGCAGTAATTAAACAGGCCCGTGTAAACGTTGCCCGCCAACTAAATGTTGGTGAAAATGCCGCTTACTGGGAAATCGGAAAAATGCTACATGAGCGTAAACTCGATAGTAAGCATGGAAATTCCGTTGTTCGTCGACTTTCTGTAGATTTAAAGGAACATTTCCCGGATATGGGGGTGTCCCCAAGACAACTCTGGAACATGAAAAAATATTATGTACGATATTGTAACTCCGCTGAAAAAGTGCTACGGAGCGTAGCATTTTTGACATAGGGGCAAAATGCTTGATAATAATGATGAACAAAGGCTAAGGACCTATCTCAAGGATACGCTTGCAAATAATTATTCTTTGGTTATACCGAAAGTCATTTCTGAAGTTGTCAATTTGATAGGAATCGAGAAAATAGCCGAGTTGTCAGGGCTGAGTCTTGAAAATGTGAACAAAAGTATTTCTCTTGCCAAGGTTCAAAAGGAACTTGAACCTTTTCCTGACCCGTATAAGATTCCTCCATCTTTAAATATGGATCTTAAAAGGCTGTGTGAATATGCACAAAAGTCAGGTAAGGAAATAAAAGAACTTTCCTATGTAGAAATGCTGGATTTTATTAAGTGAAAATACTTCAAAAAAAGAATCGCTTTACCCAATTGTGAACGCAGTGCGTTCACAATTGAATTGGACTAAGTATTTGTGCAAAACAAAACCTATAGTTGCAACTAAGGCAAAATATTTATGACTAGAGAAGAAGTCAATCATGGAGAAAAAATGAAAATTGCACCAGCTACAGATCAGTATGACTTGCCAGAATATCTTTCGCTGCAGTTCGTGTATCTTCACGGAATGTTGGAGGCAAAATTTGGAACAGACCTTTGCCTTGTTCAGGCGGGGATTGTTCCGCCTATGGGAATAAGTGTTGTTGAGGTTGAAGGCGTTGAAGAGCCGTGTGTCGCATTCCTTTGGCGTTATGAAACGGCTAAAGTTGAATGCATTAAAGATGGGCGAGGTCGTGATGCATTGTGGAATGGATATCGTGGATTGATTGTTGCCCAAAGTGACCGAAAGCATATGCATGAAGCTTTGGACAAGTTTATTGATAAGGCGTTAGTTATATGACTTACGTTGCCCTAAATGTGGCTGTAAACTAAGAATTCCGAGATGATGATATGAAAATAAGGAAATATCTTGAAATGTACCCTAAAAAAGGGTATATTTATGTATGAAGTCCGAATAACAAAAAATGCGCAAAAAGGAGTAGCAAATTTGAGTCATATTGATAAGACTCGATTGAATGCTCTTATTGCGTCATTAAAAGTTTCAGGTCCCGTCCAGCCTAATTTTAAGAATTATTCAAAGCTTGGCGATAATAAATATCATTGCCATTTATCTTACCATTGGGTTGTGTGCTGGTCTTGTCAGGAAAATGTTTTAATGATAGAGGTCTATTATGTTGGCAGTCGTGAAAAAGCCCCATATTGAAGTTCGAGCTCGTCGAATTCCTAAGGCTATCATTGTTTTCTTGCAAGATATGTATAAGCCAGAAAATGTTGTAATTAAGGACGATGAGTCTGATTCCTGGGAAGATACGGACTTGTTTAAAAATCGTTTTGCGGAATCAACTCCCGGTGAAATGATTTTCGCCAGTCGTGATATGCGCGGCTGGTCTCAAGCTGCACTGGCAGAGAAACTTGGCAAGTCTCCACACTATGTTTCGGATCTTGAAAACGGGCGTCGAGCGGTGTCCAAGAAAATGGCTGTTGCGCTTGGCAAGGTTTTTGAATGCGACCCGTCAATATTCTTTGATTTTTGATCATTTTGTTGGCGTCAACAAAATGATTCGCTTTACCCAATTGTGAATACAGTGTGTTCACAATTAAACTCAAATTCAAGCAGTATTGCTTGGACAGGATTATGAAGGTGGGCTCATGAAAATGCCCAAAGGCTTTAAGCTGGTCAATGAATCGGAGACTTTTGAAGAATCGATAACACGCATCAAAAAGCCTATTGCTGATCCCAAAGATACGCTCAATCCTGCAAAATTACCCTAGAAGGTAAAAATAAATCATTTAGAATTAGTAAAAAGTGCAACAAACTGTTGCACTTTTCCTTTTTTCTATCTGTTTTCTTGAATCACTACTTTGCCACTGCCGCTTTCTTTGATGACGATGCCTGAGGGGGCTACGACGAAAACTGAATGGGTATATGTTAAAAAATAAAGCATAAATCATATAAAAAGGCTATATTTCTTAATATGTCAAATCATATCGCAATTTTCATTGATGCAGAGAACTTGACCAATTGGATCAAGAATGATGGTGTTCAGTCCTTGATGGAGGAGTTGCTTCCTTTAGGACAGATTGTCGTGCGTAAGGCTTATGGTAAATGGTCTACGCCTAACCTGATTCCCTTGCAGTCTGCGCTTAATGAGAATGGATTTGAACTGATCCACACATTTCACCCGGTGAGTGGCAAGAATTCAACAGACATCAAAATGACCGTAGACACAATGGAAGTCGCCCTGGATTCCAAGGTTCAGTGGATTGTGCTAGCTACGGGTGATTCTGATTTCTCCCCATTGTTCAGAAAACTTCGCGAACAGGGTAAGGAAGTGATTGGTGTTGGTCCTAAGTCGCCTCTGAGTGAGTGTGTCAAGAATTCCTGTTCCAGATATGTTTATACGGACGTACCTGTCGCAGATTCTGAAGAAGATGAAGACGCTGTTGCATTGACGCGTGTGTCAGAAAAAATTGACTCTATGGAAATTCTGAGCGATGTTTTGCAAAAAGAAGATGGCCCAATTCACCTAGGTTCCTTGAAATCCAGAATTTTGCAGGTTGATAACGCCTTCAGTGAAAAGCGTCTTGGTTTTAAGACTTTCAAGGACTTTGTTCAGTCAGCAGACTTTACCGATGTGGCAGACGATGGAAACGGAACGATTCTTGTTTCTTATGTGCAAAAGCAAATTGAAGTAAATGAGGATGTTCAGCTAGCTCTTGCAAAAGTTCTGAAGAAAAAGAAATGGGATATTATTCCAAAGGAACTACTGAAGGAAATTTTCCGTCACGCATCCGAAATAACAAAGGATGAACCCAAGACCAAACAAATGATTATCCAAGAAATTTTAGAAAAGAATATCCCGGGAACAACAAGCTCTGTGATTAATCATTCGTTGGGTGTTTTTTTCAAGTCTCACCTTGTTCAGCAAACATTTGGAGATGGGACTCTATGGCAATTGAATAAGGATTCTCAGTATTGGCAGAAAATAGATGTTGCAATGCTAGATAGACTCGTTGCTGGTTTGAAAGAGGAAAATGTTCACGTCAAGCAAAGTGCTGTGTTGCCTTTGCTATACGCCAAGTATCCAGAAGGCGAAGCTGAAAAATTGATAAATTCAAAGTTTAGCGACTAGAATCTTTCCAACATTCTGAAATCAACCTACATTGCTCCAAACAAGAACAAATCGCAGGTGGCACTATGGCTAAAAAAGATAAGGATGATCATTTTGCCGGCATTGGCAAAATGGTTCGCAATGGAGTTGAATGCAGCGTTCTTCGTTGATGATTCTTCATTTATTTTCTATAAATGAATACCGGAGGTGCTTATGGGCAAGAAGTTCTTTTTTTCGTTAGGTTTTGCCATGATGGTGGCAATTCAGGCCTTTGGCTCAACCTATTATGTAGCAACCGATGGTAACGATAGTGCCGTCGGTTCCAAGGAAAAGCCTTTCGCTTCCCTCAACAAGGCGAACGACGTTGTGAAGGCGGGCGATACGGTCTGGGTTCGTGGGGGTGTCTATGATCTGAACGATACGGTTTACTACAAGCGCTACGAGATGACGGCGGGCATTCTTTTGACCGCCAGCGGCGAAAGCGACGACAAGCGCATTTATTACTTCGCATACCCTGGGGAGCGCCCGATTTTTGACGGCACAAATCTCCCTATCGGTCAAGCCTGCAGGAACAAGGGAACCATCGACAGCGTCATGACCACGTCTCCCATTGTGGTGGCGGCGAAGTATTTGCATTTGAAGGGTTTCGAAGTCCGCAACACCCCCATGAAGTGCAATTCCAATTCCGGAATTTTTCTTTACGCCAGTAAGCATATTATTCTGGAACAAATCGACAGCCATCATAATGCGGGCCCGGGAATTTTCATTCATGACGGAGCCTCTGGAGGCGGTGGCCATCTTGTGTTGAACTGCGACGCCCACGACAATTACGACCCCACGGGCTGGCAGGGCGATGGCGAAAACGCCGATGGCTTTGGCGTACATTATCAGTACGATGGCGATACTACAAGATTTGTGGGATGCCGTTCCTGGTGGAACAGCGACGACGGCTACGATGTTCTTGCGCAGGAATTCCCTGTCATTGTAGAAAACAGCTATGCCATGGGCAATGGTTATATCAAGTATGGAACAGCAACGCCGCCGGGAGTAAATGGCCACGGCTTTAAGATGGGTTACAGTCGCACAGGTGCCGGTCATCATATCATTAAAAATTGTGTGGCCTGGAATAACGTAGCTAACGGTTTCTATTCCAATTATACCAATGCAGGAAGCACTTGGATCAACAATACCGCTTATAAAAATGGAGACCGCTCATTCGGTATGGCCTCCACTACTTATGATGCAGATCTGAATCGTACAGCAGATGTGATGCCCTTGTTTGGCGACAACGCCCACGTGCTGAAAAACAACATTGCTATCCCGAATAAGAATTCCCAGATTGGATCTTGCTGGATGAAGGATGCAACTCATGATGAGTATGTGGATTGTCCTACCGGCGAAAACAACACCTGGAACTTGAAGCTGGATTTGACGGAAGACGACTTCATGAGTCTTGATGACCCCAGCTTGACGGTGACGGGCGAGGACCTCTCCAAGATTCCTGGAATTTTGGGCCCGCGAAATTCTGATGGCAGTGTTCCTGATGTGGGCTTCTTGAAGCTGAAGGAAGGCAGCCGCGCCATCGACAAGGGCGAAGACGTGGGAACTGAATTTGTAGGCATTGCCCCGGACCTGGGCGCTTATGAATTCGGAATGATAAAGTCCAGCAGTTCCGTCGAGATATCTAGCAGCTCCGACGGCACAAATTCCATCAAGACAGGGAACGCTGCACTTACTGTGGCTTCTGGCGAAGCAGCTGTTTTTGATTTGCAGGGCCGTTACCTTGGAACTTTACAATTGAACCAGCAGCAAGCTGAGTCCATTCAAAGCGCACTGCTTGCGAAATTCAAAACTCCAGGCATCTACCTGATTCGTCAGGGAAACCGTCTGCAAAAAGTTCAAGTTAAGTAGTCGATATCAAGAGAAAATAACGATGCCCCAGTCTATGGCGATGGCCATTCAGGCTGGAATAGGTAAATCAGAATCTTGAAAAAAAGGAATTTATAAATGTCTGAATCTGCTTTGACTCGTGATACCCTGGTTGAATTCTTTGGCGATGAAGAATTCAAGAAATTGTGTAATCACGAGGCTGGTCACGCCCTTATCGCATTTCTGTTTAAAAGGCCTCTGGAATATGTTAAAATGACAAACTCCAAGGAACGCCCTGGCATCACAAAAATCTCAGGCTCTGACCTTGAAGGCTCTGCACACACGGCAATTGCTGGGCATATATCTGAATTCATGATTCGTAAAAACTTTACTTGCACTTTAGATGATGTCATGCGTGACTTGCCCATGGAACTGAACCGTAGCGACACCGACTACCAGAGCTTTCAAGCGGCTTGCTACTATTTTCAGCTTGCAGAAACAAATGTCGTGGAGCAGTGCTATAACATTCTATTGGCTTGTCAAAAAGCAGTTGTCGCCATTGCAAGAGCGCTTTACGAGCGAACTTGTCTAAGTCGCGAAGACATTGAAAATATCCTAAAAGGTTAAACGAAAAAAGTCCAGCAACGCTGGACTTTTTTATGGAATTTTTAATGGTCATTCCCCGCGAAAACGGGGATAAAAAATTACTTGTAGAATTCCTGTACCTTTGCGAGTACTTCTTCTACCTTGACCATCTGCATTTCCTTTTCGCTGCGGAACTTCCATTCTACTTCGCCGTTTGCAAGGCCTTTAGCGCCAACGGCAATGCGAACAGGAACGCCCCAAAGGTCTGCATCCTTGAACTTAACGCCCGGACGTTCGTCGCGGTCGTCAAAGAGAACTTCAAAGCCTGCGGCTTCGAGCTTCTTTTCAAGATCTTCGGCAGCAGCCTTGACAGCGTCATCCTTACCGATCGGAACGATTTCAACCTGGAACGGAGCGATGTTCTTTGGCCAAATCGGTCCAAAGTCATCGTGGCTGTTTTCAACAACGCTAGCCATCAAGCGGCCAACGCCAATGCCGTAGCAACCCATGATTGCAGGTGCTGTAGCCTTGTCTGCAGAAAGGTACTTGCAGCTCATGGATTCGCTGAACTTTGTACCGAGCTTAAAGATGTTGCCAAGTTCAATACCGCGAGTTTCTGTAAGCTTTGCGGAGCAGTTCGGGCAAGTGCACTTTTCGCTTGCTTCTGCAACGTCCAAAACTTCGAACTTCGGGAAGTCGCGCTTCGGTGTGCAATGCTTAAGGTGGAAGCCTTCTTCGTTTGCGCCCATAACGAGGTCGCATGCATCTTCGAGGCCAGAGTCAATGATAATGCGAGTCTTGCTTGCATCAACGCCAACCGGGCTTGCGTAACCAGGAACCATGCCTGCAGCGCGAATCTGGGATTCATCAGCCGGGATCAAATCCTTGATCTTGAGATAGTTGCGGAGCTTGGTTTCAGAAACTTCGAGCTGGCCCGGAACCATGACTGTAACGAGTTTGTCTTCGACAGAGAAGAACACGCACTTTGCAGTAGCTTCTTCAGGAACTTTTAGGAACTTGGAAAGTTCTTCGATACTTTCGGAATGCGGGGTGGCAACCTTTTCTGGCATTGCGTTTGCATCGCCCTTGAACGGTTCGCGTGTGAACTTTGCAATTTCACGGTTAGCCTGGTAGCCGCAGCTCTTGCAAAGAATCAAGTAGTCTTCTCCGTTTGGAGTATCGAGCATGAATTCGTGTGCGACCTTACCGCCCATGATGCCTGTATCGCTCTGTACAACGACCGGTTCAATGCCGACCTTGCGGAAAATGCGAACGTATGCGTCGTATTCTTCCTGGTAATGACGGTCGAGATCTTCCTGGCTAGAATGGAAGCTGTAAGCGTCCTTCATAAGGAATTCACGAACGCGAATAAGGCCACCGCGGGCGCGTGCTTCGTCACGGTACTTGGTCTTGAACTGGTAAAGCATGAACGGCAACTGCTTGTAGCTAGAAAGCACATAGCGGGCGAGGTCAGTCATTGCTTCTTCGTGGGTCATTGCAAGAACCATGTTGTGGTTGTTGCGATCCTTAAAGCGCAGAAGTTCTTCGCCGATTGCAGTGTAACGGCCTGATTCGCTCCAAAGGTCTGCAGTCTGCACAACCGGGAGGTCAACTTCCATGCCGCCGATAGCGTTCATTTCTTCACGGATAATGTTTTCAATCTTCTTCAAAACGCGAAAGCCCATCGGCAAGTAGCTGTAGATACCGGTGGAAAGCGGCTTGATATAGCCACCACGCATAAGGAAGATGTGGCTTGGCATTGTGGCGTCGCTTGGAGTTTCGCGGAGCGTCGTATAGAAATACTTAGAAAGTTTCATGATTTTACCTTTAAAAATTACGGCGAAAAATTTAGTAAAATGCATAAAAAAGAATTGGCGTTTGGCATAAGTCAACCTAGAATTCATTCCGGTTCATGAAATTGAAGTTTTTTTACTACTTTATCATGCAATCATGCATCCGATAAAGCATTTCATAACCATAACCAAGCACAGGAACGAGGTCATACGACTTTGCTTCAAGGCTGGCATCGGGATCCAGGGACTGTTCCACGATCTGTCCAAATACAGCCCGACCGAGTTCATACCGGGCGCCCGTTACTATACGGGTACGCAATCG
Source organism: Fibrobacteraceae bacterium (assembly GCA_045615885.1). Taxonomy (GTDB): domain Bacteria; phylum Fibrobacterota; class Fibrobacteria; order Fibrobacterales; family Fibrobacteraceae; genus UBA1765. Next base: position 36,363 of record JAZLFR010000055.1, on the reverse strand, counting down.
CCAAACAATGGGGAGCGCGACGACAAAGGTTACAGTCTGGCGTGGATGCACCACAAGGGCCGCAACAAGCATCACTTTGAATTCTGGTACGACTACGACATGAAAACAAAGAAAATCGTGCCGATGCCAATGCCCGATCGCTACATCAAGGAAATGTTCTGTGACCGCGTTGCCGCCTCAAAAATTTACGGCAAGGATTCCTACACGCAAGAGAGCCCGCTCTTCTACTTGACAAAGAGTACCGCCCGCGAAAAAATGGCCGAAGAAACATACAACAAGCTGCTCTTTCTTTTGCAAATGCTAGCCGAAAAAGGGGAGTGCGAAACTTTGCGTTTTATACGGCACTGCAAGGAATTGCCCACGGAATAGACAACGATTCTGCGAGGCTTTATCGTCTCTAAAATTTTACAAAAATTCAGTGCCGGAAATCAAGGCGAAAAGCGTTTTAATATATGTGGTTAAGCGGACTGTCGCTTAGCCCCGTTCGGTAATGTTGCTGGCGGCAAGCTTAGAACCGTAATGACAAAAGAAGAATACGAAATTGAAGGGGCCTTGCGGTCGCTTGGCGTTTCCCTTGACTATGAACTGGCAAGAAAGCAGGAACTCTTAAAAAAGTACAGCAGCTCGACGTACCTTGACGTGACGCTTGACCCGGGCTTCAAGCGGCTGCTGAAAAACGAAGCTGCGATGGTGAGCTTCTTGAATGCAATCCTGCACTCGGACGATGAAATCAAGAGTGTGATTTTCAAGGACTCAGAGTTTGATGTTCATGCGACGGATTTGCTTCGCTTGCGCCTTGACATTAACGCGCAAACGCAATCCGGCAAGAGCATCGACATCGAAATGCAGAAGTGTTCTGTCCGGCCGTTCGTGGAACGCGTGATCTTGCAGGAAAGTGCGTTCCTCTGCATTGAAAAGAAAGCCTTTGATGCAGAAATCAAGAAGAAGTATCCGTCAAATGACCCGAAGGATGTTGCCGAGCGCGAAAAGCGTCGCTATGAAATTCCGCATGTCTATACGGTCTGGATTTGTAATTTCCCGATCAACTCGGATAAAAATTATCGCGATGCCTGGCGCATCTACAGCGAAAATTCGATTGCAAAGAACGCCCCGCATCCGGTAACCGAAAAAATTAAGTATATTATTATCGATCTGGTCAACTTCACGAAGACGGTAGACGAACTTGAAACCATTGAGGACAAGTGGCTCTATTTGTTGAAGCATGCCGGGAGCAGCGACAAACTCCCTGCTTTTAACGATGCCGTGCTTGACGATGCGGTCGCTCGCATCACGGTTGACCCTGGCAAGGACAAGGAACTTTTGGAGGCGCAAGTGGCTTGTACTATGAGTATCGACGAACAGATTGGGCGCATTGTTCTCGCGCATCAGGAAGGCCTTGAAGATGGGCGTGAAGAAGGCTTGGAGCGAGGACGTAAAGAGTCCGAAGAGACAATCGCCAAGTTGCAGGCAGATTCCGCTGTCAAGGACGCAGAAATCGCCTCTTTGAAGGCAGCCCTAGCCCAAGCAACACGGCAAGCCCAGTAGGCATCACGGTTGACCCTGGCAAGGACAAGGAACTTTTGGAGGCGCAAGTGGCTTGTACAATGAGTATCGACGAACAGATTGGGCGCATTGTTCTTGCGCATCAGGAAGGCCTTGAAGAAGGTCGCGAGGAAGAACGCCGAAACCTGATCAAGAAAAACTTGCAGAAGGGCAAAACGCCGGAAGATGTTGCTGATTTTCTCGATATTCCACTTTCTCAAGTTCTTGAAATCTGGCGGGAACTTTAAATATGCAAAGCAAAGGCCACCTTCAGGTGGCCTTTGCTTTGCATTATCAATTTAAATCTAGCCTTGTTTAAGCTAGGCTTTTCATACCAAAACACCAGTTCATTTTCATGAACTGGTGCGGTTGTATTTATTACCTAGAACAGTATCCAGTAGAGCAATTAATTATAGTAACGGAGGCTTCGCAACATTCATTACTAGAACCGCCATAGTAATCTGAATAATCAACACACATTACGTATTTGTAGCTCTTAGGAATGTATCCTTGTTCACCAATCCACTTAGGGATTACTTTTTTACACTTGTATCCATCCATGTTTCTACAGCTATCTTCTATTGTAGAACAGCATTTGTCTGGAATACAACCATCCTTTGTAACATTGCCTTCAACGCAGTAATGGTTACCTCCAGCTCCTTCGACATAGAATAAATAAGGTTCTGGTCCCTTGTAATAGAATCCAAAATGAGTATCCGGATTATGCTTACATTCGGTTTCATACTTGTAGTTGCAAATGGTTGTGCTTGCTGAAACTGTTGCGTCAACGTCGTTTGCTACGCCACAATTGTTTTTGATACTTTGTGCTACTTCAACGGCTGGCGTTGAGCAAATCACATCACCAGCTTCATCGTAAACATTGTAGGTTACTGAACCAGTAAAATCTGGAACTCCAAACGCAGTTGGGCTTGTTGCTTCAGAGCCCCACTGATTAAGGCTTATTGATTTTTCACCACCGCCATCACGTTTAAATGTTGCATTTATTGTTCCACCGACATTTTGAATATTTGTCAGTTGCAATTTTACATTTGTCTTGGCGATTGCCTTGGTTACTTTACCGTTAGTCCAATCATTCTTAACGATTTTGCAATCAGCACTAATCGGCAAAACATTTGTAGATGCTTCACACACTGTTCTACCGTCATAAACAAGTGTGAACTTTTGAGAACCCGATTTTGCTGTAGCAGGAATCTTTACATTGCACTTAGAAGTTTTTGAAGGATCTGCAGAAACGTTACAGCTTGTGTTGATTGCAACATCTCCATATTTCAAAGTCATATACTGACTACTTGCTAGGCCATGTACATCATACACTTCAAAGCCTTCATAGTATTCGGCACCCTTCTTTACATCACTTGCGCTAGATGCAAACTTACAGCTTGCTGTAACCGGTTCAATTGTTACACTAGCTTTGCAAATAGGCTTACTTCCGTATTCGAATTTGTTGTACAGCCAAACTGTGTAAGTATCACCTACTTTGAAAGTTGCTGGAATCTTCAAAGTTTGTTCCATGGTAGTGCCATCACTCTTTATGGACATATAATCAAGCTTACCATACATAGTTCCATTAGGAGACCAAAGACTCATTGTTCTATCCGAAGTAAACCCGTGAGCATTCTTGACATAGAATGTTACGTTACCTTCCTTTGGAGCTGTAGCAGTTGTAAAGCCACATTCAAGTGTCGTTTCTCTATCGCCACGTTCTTCACGATAGCCATTTTCGGAGTTATCCGCCTTTGCAGGGCAATACGATACATTATCTTCTGGGAAGTCCGAAGATGTAGAAACTTGGAACACATAAGTGTAATCCTTGCCTTCTTGAATCGAAGACATTTTCCTTGGCAAACCAATGGAAATAGCAGCGCTTGTGCCATTTTCAATTTCACGACCCGTTGTTTCGACAGTACAACCCATGCCAAGCAAATCGGCACAACGAATGAGCCTATAATTGTATGTTACACTAGCCGGGTTTTCTACCTTGGCAACAAACTTACCATCCTGAACATCGCATGATTTTACAGTTGGCTTATCAGCAACAGTAATGCTCGGGCAGGTAGTTTTTCTACCGTTGTAGGTAAGTTCAACATCGTATGTACCCTTTTCAGCTGGCGCTGAAATTCCACTGCAGTTAATCACTGAATTAGCTTCATCAAAAGTACATTCGTGTTCCACACCGCCAATCCTTACAGCACCCGTACCAGAAAGGTTCGTTCCAGTTGCGCTGACCTGAATTGCACTTCCCTTGGCGACAATAGTGCCCGGGGTTATTGCACAGGATCCATTGACAATGTTTGCCAAAGGCACATCAACATTGATCTTGCAGGCGGGCATATTCGAATTTTTCAATACAAGCGTATAGTCGCCGCTACCATATTCTTCTGGATTAAACTGGAAGAAAGCACAATGGTTACTTATGTTTTGATAACTATTAAATGTTCCATTGGAATTCTTTTTTACCCATATCTTACCATCCTGTCTTTGCGCACATCGTTCAAATTTTACATCATTATTCGGATGAGAGTCAGTTGCCAAAAGTTCCTGAATAGTTTGCCCATCAGGTCCCTGCAATTGAATCGTAGGTCTTGGACTGAGTTGCGTTCCATTACCTAATCCAGAATAATTGTTAAAGTCTATACCCATGCTTATTGTTCCGGAACCACCATATTCAATTGAGCCGGCATCGAACAATGCTGTCACATAACCATTACTAGTATAGCTAGGAAGCACAACTGCTGGTGTAGTTGTTCCGCTCGGTGTTGTATAGTCAAAATTATAACCATAACAAATATACTTGGTATTTTGAACGGTTATTTTCATGGTCATAGGCCCGCCAGTTGTATTTTTACAAGACACTTCTTCATTGGATGTATTTCTGGCAACGACAGTCAATCTACCAACACAATTAATGTCCGCATTATCATTATCACAAGTCAAGGTAACGTTCTTCTCCATAATTCCATTGCAAGAGAACCATGGCGTAGCAAATCCACCTTCTTCAGTAAATTCCGGCCCCTTGATATCCGTGTAGGTCATGTTGGTACCATCCTGGCGGATTTCAAGTCTGCACAGATTTGCACCGTCTACTTTAGCTTTGACATATAGAGGCAAACCTTCTCGGAATGTTCTGTCATTTGCATAATTCACGTTGTCTATGCTGGTTTGGCACTGTCTAACATCCAAGGAGGTTGGACATTCAGACTTCAATTGACTAATGTGTATGCCACCGCCGCGGTCATTGTGAAGTTCAAAATAAATCTTTTTAACTTGGCTTGGGTCAAAGTTTGTTCCTCCAACAAATTTTTGCACAGGAACTTTAACTTTTCTATACGGATACAGTTCATACCAGGTATGACCAGGCTCTTCGCTAGCTTCACGAGCCAAGCGCTTCAAATCACGAACCCACACAAGCCCTAGCTGGCATAATGATTTATGATAATGCTCTTTTTCTTCCAAAGAAAGCGTATTATATTCGCTAGTGCTAATTTTATTGTCGTAAATATCGCAATAAGTGCCAGATTCCCTCATAGCCTTGCTCAACCTCAAGGAACCGGAGTTATTCAATGTATCACGTTCAAGCGAGTCAACAAGATCATCTATACTAAAGTGTTCACTGACAACTCCAGCTGCATCTTCCAAATACATCTGGATATCATCAATTACATTATTTTGATACAATCTGAAGGTAAGGTCGGATCCCTTAAGGTTCAAATAATTTTTTTTGTTTGTATTATCGATGGTATCCGTCAGTTGCAGGTAATTTATAATTACACCTTCATCAGCTTCAGCAAAAGGCGGTTTGCCAATCAACATCAGATTTCCACCTTCAAGGTTTGCATTTTTATTTATGCCGAATTCAGCCAGGTGCACCCTTGTATTCACCTCATTTATAAGAATGTTTCCATTTACATCGTGTGCCTTGGATACGGCATTATCCGATTTCTTGTTGGAACAAAATCCAGTTGCATTGTAATGGGATTCGCCAGCGGTAAAACCGGAAACATCTTTACAGAATGTTCTACGGATTGCCTCTCCATCTTCACCAAAAAGATTGGCGGAATTGATGGCATACTGATTTATTTTAGAAGAATAATAATTATTGAGGTTTGCAATTTCACTATCATAAAGTCTAAATACTTTTATATCTTCAGCCTTGCTATAGGTATTGAAAATAGTGTAATCATCATAACATTTATTGTCATTATTTTCGTCATAGGTTGTAAAGCCATTACACTTTTCAACAATAGTCTTTCTATTCGTAGGGTCATTCTGGTCTATGCAAGTAGCCCTAACTTTTAATGTTCCATACGGATATTTTCGGGGTTCCCCAGGAAGCATAAAGGCATTTTCAGAATGCCATGCCGGCTCATCATCTATATTGTACTCATATTGGCACTTGCATTCGCCGCCATCGGGGCAAAAATCGTACATATAGCGTATCGGCACCTGATGAGTTCCCGCAGGCAATTCCGGGTTTTCGAAACCACAATAAACGCCTGGATCGTCTCTATATTCACCGCCGCATGAACCACCAGAACGCCAATTCAAGTTATAAATTTTTTCATTTTGGTTATGCACGATAAAGCCTACATAACCATAATCCTCGTTATGATTTTTCATGTGCGTAATCGGGTCTTGATAGATATGCGTAGAATTACCAGCCGCATCCACTTGGGGAAGTTTTTCACTCCATCTATCATCAGGAATCGGGTAGCCAAACAAGGCAGGATTTTCCAAGTTGAATTCCTTTTTGATATAAATGGTTGAGTTCGTGCCATCAAATATATCTGTTCCTGTTCCAATATTAGATGTCAAATCATTGGAATAGGCGAAAGTTATTGTAGCCATAGGGCCTTCAAGTTCAACCTTTAGCTGCAATGTTTTCTTTTGAATTTGATTCCATGGGATATTTGCGAAAACATCTTCTTTAACGCAATGGCCTTGCGTTAAAGGGGATTGCAATTCACGAGCATCGTTTGCATCTTGCGAGCCAGACAGTTTTAACTGCGAAGAGTCAGGGTAACTTAGACGTTCAGTTCCGTGGCAAAGGATAAAGTGTTGCTGGGTCGCATCTCCTGTTGATGCAGACGGATTTATACCAAGCAAGAAGAATGAAGACGCATCTGCATTGGACCTAAAGACAATAGCACTAACGCTACCGCCATCATTACCTTTTTCTCCAGTTCCATCCCATGTAAATGTTTTTGTAAAGGTTCCATTATAGCCAGCCTTCTGCTTTCTAAGCATTACATAAGAAGTCTTAAATCCATGCATAGAAATAAAACCTTCATCCCTATCAATATAGGGTTTTACATTCCACATACTCAACTTTACAGATTTGGATTCGCCATTATCGGTGATGATGGTTTTACCTTCAGGCGCACGCCTTGCTCCAAGCTTGGTTTGCTGTGAAAGGTTAACCCCCAGAATTTTAATCCATGGGGAATACCTATCATTTTGCGGGTAGTAACCACCATAAACGCGCGGCTTGTCAAGGCTAGCCGGGTGGTACTTCTTTTTATCGGTATTTCTGCATTCGACCGTTTCAGCCTTGTCATTAATGCAACGATATGTATAACTATCAGGATTATTCGCTTGGGTACCACATTTTGCTTTGGCTATTTTCTTTGCCTCTTCTACATTTAGTTGTTTATAGTATGTAAAATTGATGTTCGTTGTCCAAGGCATTTTCCAATCATCAAATGCTCGATCAACCATGTCGTAACAGGAAATACCCGGATCATAATAGCTCCAAACCTTATCTTCCTTTTCTTTTACCGTACCTTCAATAGTTTTCCCTTCTACGGAGCAATAGTAGTCATAGTAATAGTCGTATGCAGTCCCAATACCTTCTATTTCTACCTTACCTTGTGCAGCCACCAATTCACTATAGCGATACCTCCAGTTGGTTACACACTGGTCAATGCAGTATTCACCATCGCCGTGGGCATAATCACCCATGAGAGATTCTGTATATTCTATTTTCTCTGGATTGTTCTTCACATCGGTTCTGTAATATTCACCAGGCTTGTTACTGGACCTAGCTTGGGTCAAACCACCAATAGCCTTTGCAGTCACTTCTTCGTCACAGTATGGGTGCAAGTGCTTAAAGTCTTCGTTAAAGCAGTAGCCAGTCTTGGTGTAGTTTGCCTGAACCGTCACATCTTCTTTTGTTGTTATTGCTATAGTTTTGCTATTTCTGGAAGCCATGCTTGTTCCACAATTATTTGTTTCACTCTTGCTTACGCAGTCATACGACCAGTGATCGAAATACTTGCCTTTGGCACGAACATAGTAATGCTGACCATAATAGACCTTGTAATCGCAAACACCTTTGTTACCGGATTTGCAAGTACCCATCAATTTATCGTCTGAAGAATAAACGTCGATTTCAGCATCATCGTCAGTCAATTCGGGAAGAGTCATGGTAGAATATGCGTCGGCTTCTCCCTGCAAACCTTCAATTTCTACGTGCAAAACAAACTGTTTTTTCTTGAGGGAAGCATACACATAAGTATCTTCCGAACCGCTAATGATGACATCAGATGTTTGCCAAAGTTCACATTCCTCATTCCAAAGGTCTTCATTGCTGGCCTTAGCCTTTACAGAAGACCCAAGTGGGCAAAGCCATGGACCGCTATAGGTGTTGAAATCATCTTCGACTACAATGCAACCATTACTTGCATTGGTTCCATAGAAGGCACCCCAAGAGGCGTCAGCGTTTTCCAGTATGGCACAATCAGGGCGATCTGTAATATCGGATGGTGCACTAGGATCATCATCAATCGGAGCATGAAAAACCTTGGCAGAACCTTCACCGAATAATACGAGTTCATTATTTGGAGTACCTAGCGTCAATCCATCGTTAAAGTTTATATCTTCAAGTTGGAATTGAACAAAGCCTGTAGCCGCAGCGCAACCGTTTGGAAGTTCAACTTCAAAAAGTGGATCTTCAAGACTTGCAAGGTTTTCTAGTGTTATCGTCAACTTGTAAACATCGTAGCCACCAACAGAACTTGGTCCGCTCAATTCAAACAAACTGGAAGTTTTTGCAGTAACAGTAGCACCGATAGATGATTTGTACACATAAATATTGAAGGACCCAGGCATAATTCTTGAGCCTGAAATCAGCTTCAATTTCACATCTTTTTTTCTTGTACCATCTTCTTCGCATTTTTTGCCAAGATTGTACTGAAGTGTGTCAAAGCCAACTTTTGAAGATGTGGCCTTGTCAGACACCCAAACCCAGAAATCAGAAGAATGACTGCCTTCCGCATAACTACAGGAATACAGACCGACTTCAGTAAATCCTTCGCTTTCACTATATCCGCGATTGCAAGTAGCGCTACCAGAACCGTTAGGCTCTAAACCACCAAGGTAAATGACATTGTAGTTCTCTTCTTTAACAAGTTTTTCGCCGGTAACCAAATAGATTATTCTAGGCATTACAAGCAACGATGGATTCAAAGAGTCTGCATTGTTTCGAATAATTTCGTCGTTTGCATATTGCGATGCCAGGCTAATCTTGAGCGTTGGCGAAAGGGCAATCCAGTTCGGATCATAATTTTTAGGTTTTTCCTCGTCAGAATCTTCAGAAGAACCGTCACTAGATCCCTCTTCATCATCTTCACCGCATTGACCGACTTTTGCATCGCAGAGAATCTTTCCTTGAATAAGATCATTGAGAACATCTGCATTATATTCAAGGTTAACGCCTCCTTGAACATTACCCACCTTGGCACAGCTTGCTGCTTCTGCATAAACGGAACCACTCCAAGGAGAATTCCCTTGCAGAAGTTGAGCAATATCTTTTTTGGTATAGAAGAAATAATTATATGTACCTTCACTTGTTTGGCTAATGTCGCCGGCACCATTCTTAAGGTATACCATGGTAACACCTTCTGACGGTGGGAGTTTTAAGGTACCTGCATTATCTTCATATATGATAATGAATTTACCCTTCAAGGTTCCCTGTGGCGTTGCATTTGTATTTGCACTGAACTTCACGACAAGGTAGCCGTTATACAAATTAGGGTCGTCATTGGCTACCGCAGTTTCATAGCAGGCATTCAATGCATCTACCGTAGCGCTAGTCGAATTATCTGCAAAGCGTGTAATGCTTGTTGCACAACTAACCTTATTTGCATTATTTTCGAAATGGTCATACGCAGTAGCAAGCATATCGTCAACCATGTACTTAGCACCATTGCAGCCGTTTTTCTTTTCCCACTTGCTATCGCAATAATCCTTGATTTCACTACCGCAGGAAAAAGGCGCATTTCCCATGGCTACCGAAGAACGCTGATCTGCGTTAGTTGTAAAATAACGCCAATTATAAGTGCCTGTAATCATGCCGTAAAGCTCAGAAAAGAAATCTCCTTCCTGATGGTAGTAGTAACATTTTTTACTAGGATCGGTAACGCATGTTTTTAGGCTATCCTGGTATGTACCGGCCATATAAATTTCGGATTCTTTCTTTGCACCAAAAGTCCTATGTTCCATCAATTTTTCTGATGAAGGCATTTTACCTGTTAAAGATCCCTCATTTGGCATCCATACGTTTCCCAGTACTGTAAATCGGACATCACTGCCTTCCCCTTCTTCTGAAGTAAAATTGACATATCCATTTTCACCAGTGCACATGTTTCCCTGAATGGTTTTTATTCCACCAGCAGCCATGTTTATAAAGAATCCCCGATTTATGGTCAGATTCTCTGCAATAGAAAATCCATTTGTCGTAACAAAATTTCCATCGAAATATGCGTTGCCATTTATGCTAAACGGAGTGCCTCCACCATTACTTAAATCAGCATCTCCGGCCACATATATGGAGCCAAAAGAAACTTTATCGGCTCCGGTCTCATCAAGAGAACCTCCAATACAGGCGTTGTCACCGACCTTCATGTCGGAGCCGCTCAGATTCACATTGCCAGTTACAATAAAGTCCTTGTCAACTGTACTAGGGTTACCCGTCCAGTTACCGTTAATTACCATGGAAGTTGCATGGTGCGCCCCGGCATAGTTAATAGAGCCACCAAAATAGGCATACTCGTAAGCAGTGGCGGCAACTTCACTTGGAAGAGGAATTTGGTAAAGCCCTTCGACTTTCAAAATCGCAACCTGGCTAAAACTGGAACCATCTCTGCCAGTACCCTTAGATATTATTTTGACCTTTATGGGGGATTCGCTAACATCAACGTCTGTGAGCCACACAGAAAAGTCCTGCTGCATGTCAAAATTGGTTCGTTGAACCATTGGCTGCTGCCCTGCACTATCCAACTTAATAGGCTTCTTAGTTTTCAAAAACTGCGTTACAAGAGCTCCGGTCTCGTTACCGTTGAATGCAAGCCACGCTCTTGCGGCGTTTATACCGGCCTGGCTAGCTTGGTAGGCTTCGCTCTGCTTTAAGCGGGCAGCACTTGCGCGATTTTCAGAGACGAGCCATTTATGTACGGCCGTGGCCGCAATAGTCGCCATCATCATGAACAGGAGCACCGTAATAAGCGCTACGCCTTTCTTGTGTTGAATCTTGTTTAAAACCATAATCACACTCCATTGTTGGGTGTCGGAATCAATCGTTTGATTTCAGTAATTTCGCCACGGTTATTTATGTCTAGGTCAAGCTTGAATGCCTTGTGCTGGTCCTTGCTTGCACCAGGTGTAAAATCGTAAGAGGCTTCATCCCTAGGGTATATTCCGATTCCCGATAGAACCAAATACCCTTCGGCAGCATGGCTAGAATAGAATGAGAATGTAAATGTCAAACAGGCTTGAGTTTGTTCTCTAAAACTGAATTCAAAGTAACGGTAACCATCTTTGGAGTCATCTTGCTGAGAAGGGTACACAAGAAAGTCGTCAACAGCACCGGAAACTCGGTTCCCGTCTCGCCCTCTAAAGCCTACGCCTATATGATCTTGCTCAGCCTGAAAATTCCGCATGTAGTTTACATAGCCGATTCTGCTAGGTGCATATATGTAAAAAGACACCGCATAAGTCATATTAGGTTCAAATGTGAAAAGAGTACACTTGTCCCACTCTGGATTTGCAACCTCGTTTTTTAAAAAGTAGAGTTGCGAGTAAAGAATTTTAGACGAAGTGCCAGTATTATTATTGTTGTTAAAAAAGCCGCTAATTGTGTCGCCTCTTACATTTAAAGGACTTATTTCGCCGCTACCATCACCTCTTGACGCCAAAGTGAAAGTAGTCCCCGACTTTAAGCAACCCTTGCTTTCGTTTGTTGTCGGGCAGTTCTTGCCATCCTGCAGACGTTTACCCGGAGTCAATGAAAATTTTGTAACGGAATTAGAAGCCATTAAAATCTGTTCTGGAGCCCTATACTTGCAGTCTGCCGGTGCAGGCTTACCGGAAATTGTATCTAAGGTTTCGCATTCCCTAAAAAGCTTTTTATCCTTAGCCACCCAGGCAATGCGCTGTACAAAGTCAGCCTTGCCTTCATCGTCATATACGACTCGCTTGAATGAAATGCTGTCTAGCCCAGAACCACCATAATTTTTTACCAGGTCGTACGAAGCCTTGTCGGTTATCGAGCCGTCAGAACCAGTCGAGGTATCGTTTAGCACAGCAAAATTATACTGGTATATATTGCTGTCTTTAAAGCTCGCCTTCGCGCCCATCTGGCTCAAGTCTTCCTGCAAAAGCACCGCTGCGGCATTCGCTTCCGAAGAACTCTTTACCATTGCCTCTGAACGAATTCGGAACTTTACGCTATCGCTGTACGCTTGGCCCGCGACCATGACTATGATGCCTATGAGCCCGCAATAGACCATGAGCTCCATAAGGGTGAACCCTTTTTTGAAGCTATTGCACAGCTTTTTTTGAGGACAAAAATAGGAGGATGTACCGGAGTTCGCGCAGGAATTCTCTATACTGGAGTTTCCGCGGGAATGCGGCATTTTAGAACGCACCGAGGGTGCCTGACCGAGTGCGGCCATGCCTACAAAATGTTTATTCTGCGTTGATTTCTTGAGTTTACGCATAAAAAACCTACAACTTAAGGCGGGGTGTACAACATCCCGTTTTAATAAAGATAAGTTTTTTTAACGCAAAGTGCAAATAGGGAAAGTTTGAATTATGGCAAAAAAAATAAATTTGTAAATTTTTAAATACAAAAGCCTGCCGCTGGGCGGCAGGCTGAGCAAGTAATCAAGCTAGGTAGCAAAAGTCTATGCTTTCAGGGAAAGGATCGTCGCCATCGGGAGTTTTGACACACGGGCGATCACGTCCAAAGGAACATGCTCCTTCAACATCTGCTTCGCCATATTCTTGGTAACCTTCTTTGTAACGTCCTTAGTGTTTTGCGAAACGGCATTCTTCACAGCCGTGTCAAGGCGGTCGTCAATTTCAAGTTGCGTAAGCATGCTGTTCTCCTGTCGTTCAAGAATTTCTTTCGGGGTGCGGCGGATGCGGATGCGTTCGTATGCCAGCCGGATGATGCTGGAGGCGCCAGCCGGGACTTCCTTGTGAGATTGGCTGTTGCTGAGGAGCTCAAGCCAATCGCGCTCGACCTTGGAAAGCCTTTTTTCCTTGTCGAACTTGCTAAGATCAATCCAAATATAGTTCAAAACTTCGCTTTCCGGCAAGGGGCTTGCATTTTTCACGACCTTGCTCTTGCGATAGATGGCCCATTCCTCGCGATAGCCGTAATCGGCGTCGATCGGCTGGCCAAGGAGCCAGAGGCAGATTACCTTCGGCATGCTGTAACGGGCGCGCTTGCCGATTTTTGCCATCTTGCCGTGGTATTCGAGCAGGGCTTCGCGATGCGCCTCAGCCGCGACAATCGCACCGTAAAGCACGGCACGGTCCTTGAGCGAGGAATGCGTGAACTTCTGCATTTCCACATCGAACCATTCCCTGTTGCCGTTCTGCGCGCGAACATCTACACGGATGACGTCTTCGGAAGCCTGGATCAGGCCGATGTCTGAACTGCGAAGCTCAAGCTTGCGGATTTTAGCGCGCCCCTGAAGATGCAGAACCGTGTTCAGAAAATGTTGCAGGAGCTTGACATCAGAAAAGAGCCGCTTGAATGCTGCATCGAACTTTACGTCAAGAAATGTGTATTCGCGAAGGAGCTCAGGGATCGCTTCGAGCGGCAGATCCTTCTTCAAAATTTTGTCGATGTTTTTCATGAAAGCGTTTTGGCATTTTTCGCAGGCCACACGGCAACGCGAGAATAGATTTTTGCACAGTAGCTCTATTCGTTAATATAAAACGCTTTTTTCGCGATTTTCGGAAACCAAATTTTCAAAAAAATGATTTTTTACAAACTTTACAAAATGGATTGAATTAGCATATTTTTTCATTTCCGAGAATCTTCTTTACATTTTCCCCAAAACTATCCAATTAGTTTTTCCTCCTTCTAATTCCCGCGGAAACTCTAATAGTTTGTTGGGCAAGACCACCAAGCAAGGATTCACCCTCATGGAGCTTATGGTCTATTGCGGGCTTATTGGCATCATAGTCATGGTCGCGGGCCAAGCGTACAGCGATAGCGTAAAGTTCCGAATTCGTTCAGAGGCAATGGTAAAGAGTTCTTCGGAAGCGAATGCCGCAGCGGTGCTTTTGCAGGAAGACCTCAGCCAGATGGGCGCGAAGGCGAGCTTTGAAGACGGAAGTGCCTACAATCTCGATTCAGCAGTTTATTATGACCTTGCAAATGGCGATACTGCTTCTTACGATTTACACCAGAATCAGGGCGGTTCTGGCTTGGATAGTATTTCGTTCAAGCGACTTGTTTATGATAATTCTGGCAAGGCTGAATTTTTACAGCAGATTAGCTGGTACGCACAAAATAAGAAACTTTATAGAAAATGCGAAACATTGCATGTATTTTCTGAAGGAAGTGCACCTGCGGAATGCGGTAGTTCTGAAAGTCCGACACCGGCGGTGTTGATTGCTAAAGATTCAGTAACCAAATTTTCTTTGATACCTGGCAGACGAATGCAGGACGGAAATTTTTGCACTCCAACAGATTTGGCTCATGGTTGCTATTCAGAAGCATCTGCGTTCACATTTGTATCTACAAACCAAAGTGGTACATGGCCGCTAACTATAAGGAAAATTGACGGAATCAATGCGGTTCGTATCAATGGTTTTTATAACAATGCGGGAGCAACTACAGTTTATCCGTCGCAACTCTATTTTATTAACAATCCAGTTTCTGGTGAAGCTTGGAATGAATGTTCGCAGTTTACATTCAAGCAAGATACTGTTTACGCAATGTCGTTCAAGCTGAATGTGCCAAATGACGGAGCTGTCAATTATATGCGAAATTTCCAGGCTGAAATTGACCATATAGGCGTAGGCTTTAGAACACGTTCAGGGGCACTAATCCAGAACATGCAGGATTTTCTAGTCTATCCGGCGCAACAAGACGAAGCGGAAGATAGTTACCGCTATTTTGAATTTGCATTTAGAGAAGAGGTCACTAATGCGTGCTTGACTTTAACATTCTCCTTCTATTCACCTCATGCAGCCGAAGGCTATTTGGAATTTTCCAAGTTGAACATTTTCCCGCGAGATTCTAAGCAGTACGATTTTATAACACCGGGTGATGACAAACGCAAGCATAAAGCATTCAAGCTTGAGTTTGATGTAAACAACCGCGGTGAAGTTACTCAAATTGAAAGAATCATTCCTACTCCGAACAACGGCGTTTAAGCAATTTTTTGAGGTTTACTATGCGAAATTTCAAAACAGACTTTACTTTGAAAAACGGCAAGAAAGGTGTTGCCCTCATTACCGTTCTTTTGTTCATGATGATGGCTACCATTGCAGCCACTGCGGTGCATAAATGGTTGGTTTCTGAAAACCAAGCAAGTGCCGCCCGATTGAAGCAGAATGAAGCTTACCAGGCAAGCCAGGCTGGTCTCAACGCAGCTCGTGCATGGCTTTCTTACAATGGTAATGAAACTGCCGCCTTGGTAACTCAGTTTTTGCATGGGACCAAAACACCAATTTCATTGGATCAATTGATTCCATCTCTTGAATCGTCTATACAGCAATTAAACTCTATTAAATTGGTTGATGTTGATACTAGTGCAAGGCCTATAGCAATAAAGATTATTTCTACCGGTATTGGCCGAGATAATTCAAGATATAGTCAAGTTGCAATTTTGAATGTTGATGGCTTGTATAGAATTCCAATACCGGCAGAAGCAGCTGCGGTTGACTATAATTACGCATATTTTGGTGGAACAACTGCTTTTGCGGGCGGACATGCTGCCACATCCATGCTTATTAACGGTAATTGGAGTGAAAACCCGGGTAAAGTTGCACAAGATTTTATTGTAACTGGAAATTCATCACTTAGCGGTGATAATATTACTGTTGGTGGATATGCTTGCATTGGTGGCGATTTCGATGCTGGCAACAGTTCTACGGTGAAGCATCTCTATGTTGCAGGTAATGCTGGGGGAAAACTTAAATCTATTACGGGCAATGCATACTTCAATTCCAATGTAGATATCAGTAGCGATAGTTTAACAGTGTTCGGCAATACCTATGTGAACGGTTCAATGCAAACTAATTTGAGCGGTCATGGAGCAAAATTTACAGGAAACCTTTGCCTTAGCGATGATGCGTTTATTTTATTTAGTGAAGGTGGGCATATATTCAAAGTTGAAAAAAATGTATGGATGCCAAATGAAGGTAGCATAAGTGGCGATGGAGCAAGCATTGGCAATGCCTCAAGACGAATTCTTGGCAATAATTCAGAATCAGAAATTTATATCAGTAAAACTTATTATGATGCAAAAAATGACGAGTATTACCGCTACCATCAAGAAGGGAATTTTTGGTCTAGCCTTTGGGGTATGATTACCGGTGAATATAACTGGAGATATTTTGCAACAAAGGCAGAAACTCATTCAGCAACGGTAATTGGAGAGGCTCCATTTGAATGCGGTAAAGATGTGAAAGAGTATTGCGATACCAAATGGCGGAAGGCAGAGGGTGATGGATGCGATGGCTCAAATTATAAAGTGGATGATATGCTCACTACGGCGTATTCCAGCTTTGAAGCGTATGCAAACAACTCAGAGTGTAGTAGGGATATTCATGATTTAAGAGATGCCGATTTTGTTGGAAAACTGAACAGATGCTATGAGCAATTGAATACTCCTGAAAATAAAAAGGATTACCTCTACAATGGCTTCCTTGTCGTTAAGCTTCATCACACGCATCTGGCAAATCCAGCTGGAACGCTGAACGGTAAATTCATTTTCATTTATGACGAAGCCGTTGGACAGCAGAATTTTCCTCCAACAACATCGAATTCTGTTGTGATGCTCTACCTTAATAAGGGTGGTACCGGCGAAATAATGCAGCAAGGTTCCGGCACTTATAATTATTTCATTTACACCAAAGCCGATATACAAAAAATAAAAGGCAGCAATTGGAATGGATCTGTTTATGCCACGGCTGCAACATGTGCTAAGTTAAAAAGCATGGAAAAGGTTGGCGGCGGAGATAGTGAATTTTTACAATTTGATCCAGAAATCATTAAAATCTTGACAAGTGCAAAAGTCATTTGTGCTGCAGGCAACAGCTGTGGTGAAAGTAGCGACCCTGGTGATGAATCCGAAGATGGTTCAAGCAATACTACGGCAGATGCCCATTGGATTGCGTTAGCCCCGACCCTCAAAATAGACCTGGCATCTCAATATGTTAACGATGAATATATCAATGCAGAAACCGAAGATCTGAACCCATCACTACTTGTTATGCCGCGTATTCTTTACATGAATGTCGGTGAGCAACTTGTAAAGGATAATGACACTGCATATAATGTTTTGTATCTAGGAGGTTTACAGCCAACAGGCTTTGGTAGCGCAAGATGTTACCAAGGTTCCGTATATGAAATGGGGACTCCTGTGTCAGAAACATCGCCATTCCCAGAAAAGGGATTGTATTCCTGCCGATATACAGAAGGTACATACTCATCTGATTTTTGGGTATGGGTAACTGATGTTGACGAATCTTCTAAAGTCGCATTTAGAGAAGGCAATGTTTCGCTGGCCAAAAAATGCAAGGACTTTGGGCAGAAGGAAGAACTGGTTTATTTGGATCTTGCTTCTGGGACAAAAGTCATGCCGGGCAAACTGTTGATAAGAATTCTTTCTAGTGCAACTGGCGCCCATTATACCGCGTTGTCATCTACAATGTTTAGCTTGACCAGTGTAGATGACGATGACAAAACTTGGGAGCTCACATTCCCGAATACGACACCAGCATTGACAAGCATAGCAGACCCGCTTTTTAAAGTAGAAATCGATGGTGGGTGCGGTGATGCTTTTGGTGATATCAATTTTTATTTGATTGATGAAGACCCTACTGATGGTTTAGGCATTGGGCATCCAAATTCAGAATCCATTGAATTAAGTCCTGCCTCTGGTATTGTCATTCACAAGCCGATTGAAGAATATACTGGTTCCGATGAAAAAATAAAGGAATTTATTGGAACCCCAGATTGCGAAGAACCGGCAAATGTTAATGAATTAACGCATTGGAACCCAAATTCCCCGCTTTGCGAAGCTGTAGAAAATGACTTTAACCAGTACAGTGGTGGCTGGCGTTGCGACCTTGGTACAGAAATTCTCATGGAAGTCGCTAATGGAGACGTTGATTATAGAGAAGGCTGCATACTTGTGCAGGATTCCGTGAATAAGGCCCATGTAGCAAGCATTACAGAAACAACCTATGCCTATGCCTCGTTAAAAAAGAAGCCATTCATTCTTTATGTGAAAATCGAAGGTATGCTGGGTAACGTCGATACTTATGAAAGCGGCAATACAGAAAGCGATACCAAGGACAGAATACAGAACAAGACAAATCATTTGGCTGATGATGAATATTTGGAAGATGCTGAAGTTGTACTTTTAGATGAAAACGATAAGCCGATGGGAACCTGTAAAACAGGTCGTAAGGGTGATTGTACATTTACAGTGTACTATGGCAAGACATACTACGCAATGGCCAAGGGAGAATATTTTGACCATTGGTCTTACAACTGTGAATCTTGTAAAAATCCTAAAACCATGGGGTGCGAATGCAAAGTCTTTGAAAAAAAGAATTACATTGCTGTGACTGTGGTTGAAAATGATACTGTTCAAGCAAATTATACGCGCAAAGGAACATGCTTTAACGAGAACTTTGAACATTTACATTCATATTGCGATGAGGATGTTACTGCAGCTAAAATTGGTGGAAATCCAAGATTAAATGCTGCCGTAAAAAAACCAACATCTAATGGATGGTCCAATACAAGAGAAAATGGCAATGCCTTGCAGGCATTATCTGATGCTGCAAGGGGTAATGGAGAATTTTGCATAGACCAATGCGTTACAACGCCAGAATACCGTTATAGCGAATATGGAGAACCTTATGGAACAAAATATCAATATTATCACGACATTTATTGTTCCGTAGAAGGAAATCCAAACATTCCTATAAACGAGTCTGTTGAATATAAAGAAAGGAAAGAAAATAACTACTGGAGCTATTATGACCCCGGTGTGAAATGTTCCCAGCAAATAGAACGTCGTTTGGAATGGGGTAAAATGGACGACCAGTTTAAATATTTCTACGAAACTAAGTTTACAGGTGGTTCACTTAGTGGCTATACTTGGTGCAATAAAAATAATGAAAATGACAATACCTATAGATGCTTGAATCCTATTGCTATGAGTACTTATACTGATGCTAAATACCTAAATTCAGAAGGTGCTTGTCCTAAAAATTCCCATCCGTTAAGCTTTTATGATGGCCCATACATAAGAGGTGGGTATTATCCCCAAAACGACCCATGGGCCAAGTGGCTTAAAGTAATGATGACTCATAAGGCCCAACAATCCAAAACTGGTGTTAGACATAGAGATGCTACAATAACCGCAACTATTGAAGGTGCAACAGGCACGACTTTTGATATCATATTATGGAATGCCAAGCCATATATTCATAGAGAAGAAGGTCTCAATTATTTAACGCCATCTAACGGCACTGATAAAACATCTTATGTCATTTTGAGAAAGGAAGAAGCTGGCTATAACGGAACTTATACTGAAGATTTTACCTGGAATGATGGTGGTATTGGTAATGTAGGGGAAGCTAATGATGGAGGCTCGTTCTCAGGTATTGTATTTCGCTCTAATGCAGATGCGTCGTCATTCTTTCTACTAGGGATTAATCCTTCTAAAGAAATTGGGCAAGATACTAGCTCACATTTGCTATTGTGCCATAATACAGAACGTGTGGCATTTTACAGTGATAATATGTCAGCTGGTGGTAATTCAACAGACAATGCAAAACGAGATCTTGCACGAGAAGTGAAAACACCGTACAACAAAGACCACTGTGTCGTTGAAACTCTTAAAGATGAAAAGAATGTAAACATTCCTTGGAATAAAATTCAAAATAGAGCTCTACAAGTAAGAGTCGATTTGAATGATGACTCGGCTCATGTCACATTCGCCTATGCTAATAAGGATGTGTATAAAAACAAAGAATTTTTGAACAGTCCAAACTTTGATAGAAACAACATGACTGTTTACCTTAAAAAGAGTTTTTGCCTAACCTGTTCTAAAGATTTTGGTTATCCAATAAAAGTAAAAGATTTTATAAACCCATACGACCCTATGGATAGGACTGAATATCTTAGGGAGTGGGATTTTGATCCTATTGCAAAAATGGATAAAAAGACGAATAAATATGTTGGATTCGTACCGCATAATCCAAATAAAAGATTATTTAATTTGAACTGGCGTTCTGGCGGATCTTGCGGTAGCGAATACCAAGGTAAGGAAGCCGGGGTATTTTGTGCATTTGATGATATCAATGTGCGTGTTACCAAAGGTGAACAAACAATTCCAATCCGCTACGTTTATGACTGGTGCCCAGATAAAGGGGAATGTACTTATGAGTTCTCCTATTCCACAGACGGAGGTAAAAATTGGATTCCAGAAGGCGCTTTTACTCTTCCGGATACTGCGAAAAAATATCCTAAGGGCTCTTTGCTGATTCAAGCACTAGCAAGGGATGAAATCAACGGTAGTAGAGAAATTTTCACTGATACCTGTGCAAGCTTTGTTACCACAACAGGTAATGACAAATGCTATGACAACTATCTTCTTTTTAAAGATTACAATACAGGTGATAGTGCTAAACTAATTGATATGTTCATACCAGTGTCATATAGCGTAAAAGGTCCTGATAACTGGTATTACAGCAAAATTGAAGAATTTGTAACGAAGTTTGCCGCACAGGAATGGGACGGCGCGTCTAATAATGCCCTAGAAGTTCGAAAAGAACTCTGTAAAGATGAAGACGGATCAGATCATTATTCAGCCACCCAATATTGCAGCAATAAAACATCAACAGGCACTAATTCTCACGCTACAACCAATACAACATTCCACCCCAAAGATGGAACTGAAAATAAAACAACGAACTTGAGAACAGGAAGCTATGTCAAATTGTCTTCCAGTAAAGCCGCTATAGACAATGAACCTGAATATATCACCAACTACATTCAGTTGAAAGATTCTATCGGTCATGACAATGAAAAAATGTACTTGAATTTTGCGAACAGTACATTCTCGTTCGAAATGCTGCAAGTGTCTTTGGCCGACGAAATCAAGGTATGGATGGTCGATAGAGAAGGGCGCAAGAGCGCCGATTATATAGTTCCTGGTGTAGAGGCATCTTTGAACAAGGCGGGCAGTTATTGCAATGTTTATGATGATGTAGTTTCAAAGGAAGATTATGAAGCTAACCCTTCCAACTACTCTGGATATTATAAGGAACTGTGTCAATACAACCTTGTGTGGGTCCGCGATGTAAAACGCTTACAGAGAAAAACGGGCTATGCAGGTTTGTATCCGCATATTCTCGTGTCATTTGATGTGGATACCTATGCAATGTTACCTGGCGCTGATGAAAATTTCAATGCCCAGGAAGTTTCAAAAATCTACTTCCAAGTAAAAAATTCCAGAGGCGGTGGTATTTACATTAGCCAGTTGAAAAATACATGCGCATCGGCATTGCGTGTAGATTCCTGCGCTATTGATGGTAGTATGACAGCTGACAAGGAAGTAAATGAAGGAACCATGGTGCAGCTTTCTGCAAAAGTTGCCGGTACCACGGAATGTAAAATTGAAAGAATTCAGGGAAATGGCAACTACAATTTACTTGGCGGTACTAACGGTCGAGATCCATTTGATTTTGATAAATACAGCATTCACAACACCTATATAGAAGACCTAAAACCATTCAATATCAATTTGATTACAGACTGCGCGGCTACTGGAAGTACAAACTGTGAATCTAAGTTTAAAATTACTTGCAAGAATGCATCGGGCGAAGAAAAATCCTGCCAGACAGCAAAAACCTTGAAAGTAAAAAATGCGACAGCAACATGCTATGCATCGAATAAAAAGTCCGTCACATACGACGGAAACGGTAATCTAAGTTTGGGTGCAACATTCAGCAGTTATAAATCCCCAATAGAAGCTTACCTGACATTCACAGATTACGCTACACAAGAAAAAACGATTATCGAGCATTATTCTGTTACCACCTCGGCAACAAAAGCATGCGCGGTAAATTCTTCTGGTCAAACTAAAAATACCGCAAACTGCGTTTACTTCCAATTTAAGCCGTCAAGGTCTGGTACCTATGCAATTGCCTATGGTAAAGACGACAATTTCGTAGAATCCGACTGCAAAACGGAAGTTGAAGTCCCTGAAAGGACATTGCATTCTTGTGCATGGAATCAAAGCACTGTTTCTGGTGGAAGCGGTTCCACAGCAAATGCAAGCGCCATGGGCAGTTTACTATCTAAAGAAGGGAAAATTACGTTGACTAAACGCAATTCTTCAACGACGATAGAAAAGACCTGCTACTTTAATCCAGAAAATGTTGGTGCAGAAGTTTCTTGCGGGTTTACGCCACCTTCAGAAAACGGAATTTATGATGCCGTAATTTCGTTCAATGACAAGGAAACGACCTGCGAACCACTCACCGTTGCAAGCAAGCCATACCCAGATGAATGTAAGGTATCTGATTATGGCCTGTTCAACGCCAAGATAAAAAACTTGACGAGAGGTGCAACATATTCATATCGTTTAATTATATGTGCAAATAAGTTAGGTATGGAATGTACTATTGAAACTTCCGGAGCCACGACAAAAACAGGTACAGATGAAACAACGACATCTATACCGATTAATACAACTGTCGAAAAGGGCAAATCCTATACTTATGTATTTGAAGTGTCTACTTCTGGTGATTTTGAAAATAATGTGGAGCGTTGCTCTCCAGAAGAATACATTCACAAGGATATTAAGCTAGAAGCGGACTATGCCGATTGTCAATTTGCCACTACACAAATAAATAAGGGTGGCTATGCAAAGTTTGTAGTAAAGAATGCAACTGGTCTAGTTGATGATGAATGGATGGAACTTAGAAGCTCAAGCGAATCTCTTGGTCAAATTTCTGTTAAGAAAAATGGCATGCCTTCTGAAAAGGATATTCAAATTCCAAATACAATAAAATCTGGCACATACACTTATTCTCTATATTCATTAGGGAAAACAGACCCGATATGTACGGCAGAACTGACTGTCAACCCGATTACAGCTACTTGCAAAATTCAAAGTATGTCTGGGCAGGATATATCAAAAGTTATTTCAGGAACTCATGTGAAATTTGTCATGAGTGATGTAAGAAATGCACCGACAAATCAGAAGAGTTCGTTTGAATACAAAGACCAAACGGGGGCTGTGAATTCATTTGAATGGAATCCGTGGAATGTCTCCTGGCAACCACAACAATTCCAGGAGATTGGAGCTCCTTTAATAACCACAGTAGCTGTTTACACTGTAACCGATGCGTCTGGTGAAGTTATATGTGAAACGGAGCCACTTTATGTCGCTAAAATGGGTGACTGCGGTGTTGATAATGAAGATCAACGTCAAATAAGAGCTGTAAATGGTTCCATTGCCATTTATAATTACAGATACGAGAAAAAACAAGGAAATACAACTCACTTCTACTTCTATTACACAGGTAACCCAAAATCGTTTGGTGTAAAGAGTCCTGATAGAGCAGGACCTTATAGAGTTGGTGAGGGAATTCTTTGCAGTGGCTGTGTTAGGGGCGGAATTGTAGATCCTTATTCTAGCATGGCTATGGATTGCCCTGCAGCCTACAAACATGATGGTTATAATTGTATAACAGTTTATCCAAGGTGGGAAAAACCGAATGGTGGAGATCAAGGTTTCGTACCAGGAAATCCATATAAGTACACTATAGAAACAAATTATTCAGGATATGAAGGTGCTTCTGGCCCTGGTCCGGGAAGTAACAAATCATGTACTGCAGAATTAAATATTTTGTGTAAGAATTCAGATTGGTATTCTGGCTACTGTTATGATTAAAATATTCGTTATTGATTAACCTCACCGATTCTCCCCTTGTAAAAGGGGAGAATTTCCAATTTTTCAAAGTACCGTCGCTTGTCATTGTGAGAAATAAAAATAATGCACTAGTTCTTGAAAAAGAGCTGGTGCATTTCTAAAAAACTAGAAAACAAAAGCCACCTTTAGGTGGCCTTTTCTGTTTACACGTTTTAAAGTTCCCGCATAATATCGAACGGATTTTTCTGCAGTATGGAAAAGCTCGTTATTGATGATAAATGGGCATCTGCGTTAGACAAAGTATTTTCAAATATATTTTTCTTTTTCGTTGATTATTATAAACTTTTTCCTTCTTGCGAATTCCTGCGCGAACTCCGGTACATCCTCCTATTTTTGTCCTCAAAAAAAGCTGTGCAATAGCTTCAAAAAAGGGTTCACCCTTATGGAGCTTATGGTCTATTGCGGCTTGATAGGTATAGTCGTGCTTGTGGCCGGGCAGGCTTATTCGGATAGTGCCAAGTTCAGGGTTCGCTCCGAGGCTATGACCAAGAGTTCCGCAGAGGCAAACGACGCGGCTACGCTTTTGCAAGACGACTTGATGCAAATGGGTGCAAAAAGTGCATTCAATAATTACGTGACTGCCCAAAACCATGCCGCTCTGGTTTATTTGAATCCTACTGCTAATGACCATTCCTCCTTCTTTTTGAATAACGCTCGCGATTCAATCGCATTTAGAAAGGTAACCTATCTACCTTCAGGCGAGGCAGAATATGCACAGCAGGTGTCTTGGTATAAAAAAGGGAGTACTTTATTCCGTTCCTGTTCAACCATGGTTTGCTTAAAATCTTCATCGTCGGAAGAATGCCCTGCAGAAGGCCCTGCAGATTGCCCTGCCGAAAACCCGAGGGTGGTTCGCATTGCCGAGGGTGTTGAAACTTTTTTGCTGGAACCGGGGCGCCGCTTGCAAGATGCAAGAGCTAAAAATATTACAAAACCGGATTCGGGCTTTTTTGGCGAGGGCCAATACTTTACATTTGCGTCTCGCGCTGGTACCGATGGCTACCAGCAACTGACTGTTGAAGCAAACCAGTCAACGAACAAAATTTCTGGATTTGCTTCGAATTATGGAATGGATGAAAGCGACAGTGTTTTAACATCGCAAATCTACATGGTCAATCTCAATCCAGAAAATCCGGATTGGTTGCAATGCCTTGCATTCTCCTTTGAACCTCGCGTTACCTATGGCGTGTCGTTTAAGATTCTTGCCCCAAGCAGTAATTTTTCTATTAATCAAATGCGAAACTTTCAGCCGAGTTTAGACCATATTGGTGTAGGCTTCCGTGAAAAAGGGAGCGGTGAGGCTTTTGCAGCTCTGCCCGATAACATTGTTTACCCAGCTCAGACAGAAAACGACATGGGTCGTTACTTTGAATTCAACTTGGCAGATTCTGTTACGAATGCATGCCTTGTTTTCACATTTGCTTTGTATTCGCCCTCTGCCTTCAAGGGGTGGTTGAATATTTCTGACATGGCCATTTTCAGAAGAGACGGTGGCGATTATGATTTTACGGCTTCATATACAGATGCCGAAGATAAAGTTTTGATCAAAGCTTTTAGACTGAATCTTGATGTAAAAGTTAAAGGTGAAATCACAAAAATTGAAAAGATAATCCCGACACCAAATAATGGAACGGAGGGTTAGTATGAGTTTGGCAAAAAAACACGGCGTTTCCTTAATTACAGTGCTGCTTTTTATGATGGTAGCAACCATCGCGGCAACAGCAGTCCACAAGTGGTTGCTTTCTGAAAACCGCTCAAGTGCGGCTCGTTTAAAACAGTCAGAAGCCTACCAGGCTAGCCAGGCGGGTATCAATGCAACTCGCGCATGGATGTCTTACAACGCAAATGAAGCAGGCATGCTGGTTACGCAGTTCCTGCAAACGCCGCCGCAGCCGGTCTCCCTTGATAGCATATTGGAAACGCTTGATCTAGATACAACAGCTGTTAAAGTTGCATTGACCGGTGTCGATGTTAGCGGAGCAACGCTAAAGCTTAAGATAACATCTACCGGTAAAGGTCGTGATAGTAGTTCTTTGTACAGCCAAATTGCAATCATGAATGTTGAAGGCTTGTACCAAGTAAAGGTTCCTTCTGTCGGTAAAAAGGCAAATTATAACTATGCATATTTTGGCGGTTCAACCACTTATAGTGGCAATCATCATGCAACATCTATGTTGATTAATGGTGACTGGAGTGGAAACCCAGGTGCCGTTGATGGCGATTTTGTTGTTACTGGTAGCGTTACTTTGAGCGGTAATAATATTTCTGTCGGCGGTAATGCATGTATTGGTGGTAATGCCTCAACCCAGAATGGTGTTACAATCAATAATCTGTATGTTCATGGAGATGCAAATAATTATAACGGAACTATCGAGAACAATGCTTATTTTAATGGCGATTTAAATGTTGGTTCTACTGCAGCTGGCTTTGAGGTCGGTGGTAGCATGACTTTGATGGGCGAAATGGAACTTGCGCCAACCTGGGATTATCCAATTGGAAAGAATTTGTGTCTAGGTACTGAACCTAAAAGTAAAATAAACTTTAATGGGTTGCAGAATGGTCATAAGTTTACTGTGAGCGATAGTGTATGGATTCCGAACAAAGGTAGCCTGCAAATGACTGATAATTCCTGGAGACAAATGGGGGCTTATACTTCTGTTCAACTGGGAACATCTTCGAATGCAGCTTTATATGTAAATGGCTTGAATACGTGTGGTTATTATATTATTAAGACAAATGTTACCTATACCGATAAAATGGGTACCGATCTTGATAAAACGAAATGTACGTGGTATCCCTGGGGATGTGCAGTAAGCCAAGGAAGAACGTTGGCTCATGATGAACGTTGCTACGGGGATTACTATGGCTGTCGTTTACAGCGAGTATCAACATCTGATGAAAGAAATTTGGACTGGGCTTCTTCAATACGCAGCGGTGGCCCAGATACTAAGTGTCCAAGTGGTTTCTATTTCCAAAACCATGATGCAACCCAAGAAAAGTGGTCTAACCCTTATACCGATGGTTGGTTTGTTGCAAAACAGTATGCGCAATTCAAATCTAGTGCCGCATCAACTAGAGCTAAGGCTATCGAACAAAATGCTACAAAACTAGTTACATGCGCAGAGCCGGTCAAAAACCATTGCGATTCTATTTGGACTCAAAAGGAAGGTTGCCCGGTTGCTGGAGGTGGTCCTGCAGGAAAGGCTAGGTTCAAGGTTGATGACATCCTTACAACTGGCTACAGCAAGTTCATAGAAAAGGCAAACCAGGCCCAGTGTGTAAAAGACATCATTGGCATGGATGTGAACAAAAAGATCAACTTTAATGTGTCTGCACTCAATAATTGCTATGCGAGCCTGGCAGCGAATGCAGATAGTTCCGCCTTGCGTCTTTATAACGGTTATCTTGTGATGAGCATGGACAACAATGCTCTTTTCAACAATCCGTCTGGCACTTTGGATGGCAAATTCATTTTTGTATTTACTTCTGAAATCTATCAAACAAAGGTCCCTCCAACAACAAATGATTCCTATGTAATGCTTTACCTTAAGGAAGGTGCAAAGGGAGAACTTTTGCAAACTGGTTCTGGCAAGTTCAATTATTTTGTTTATACTCAAAAAGATATTGCCCAAATTCAGGGAACTGAGTGGAGAGGCTCTTTCTATGCAGAAGCAAGTAATTGCGCTGCTATCGGCAATATCAATGGTAATACAGACTTGATTTACGATGAAAATGTAATCAACTCCATGACTGATGCCGGCATCATTTGTGACTACGGCACGACTTGCGTTGCTGCTGGCGAATCAAGTGACGATAGCAGTGAACCAAGTGGAGGCAGTGGTGGAACTTCAACATCTGTTACAGCTACAGGAACTGATTACCAGTGGATTGCATACGCAACGACCTTGAAGGTGTCTTTAGCTACAGAATATACCAACAATGAAGATTTAGATGCCGTTGAAAATGCATCTCCAATGCAGCCGGCTTTACTCGTAATGCCAAGAGTGATCTATTTGACTAACAAAGATAAACTGCAAGATAATTACTCTGTACTCTATTTTGGTGGCTTGACACGTGCAAGTGGCGGAGGCTCTGCCACTTGCTATGAAGGCGAAAGGATTGGCAGTGGCAATGTTGTGAGTGAAACTTCTCAATTTGCAAATCCTGGACTGCATTCATGCCGTTATTCAGAAGGCTCCTATTACTCGGATTTCTGGGTATGGATTTCTGATGACAAGGTCACTTCCAAAGTATCTTTCACAAAGGTGAAAGATGAATTTACAGCAGACGAATGCGCAACAGGTTCCGTATCCCGTGAAATTGAAGTTAAGAATTCCAACGGTATTCAGGGTGAAATCAAGTTGTTTGTTTACAACCAGTCTTCTGGCGTTGTCATTGAACCGAAGGAAGTGCTTGGTAACCCTACTTCTGTGAATGGTGGTACTTTATATGTACTTCGTACTCCTCAAAACCAAACAACATTCCCTGTATTCAAGGTATCGATCAATTCCTGTGAAAATGCATCTGGCTATATGCAGTTGCAGTTGCAAGATGAAAATATGATGGATGACCTTGGCATTGGTAGCCCAAGTACGGAACTCTTTAATTTTGGCGAGTCCTATGGTGTAGTTAGGCACGGGAGCATAAATGACCCCAAAAGTGTGGCGACACCGGAACAGCGTGATCGTGCAGATTGCTTTGCTAACAGTTCTACAAATGAAACTTGGGCTGCCTACACTAGTGGATCCAAGGCTTGTAAGGTCTTGAGTACAACGGATAAGGTGAATGGACCTTGGGAGTGCCAGGTTGCCTTGCCAGCTTCGTTGAAAGTTACAACGAACCCTGCATACGAAGATAGTTGTGAAATCGTTACCGATGGCGTAGAAACGGTTTACCCGTCTGATGCCAATGATGTAACTTTGTATGCATCCTTGAAAAAGAAACAATATACCTTGCATGTGAATGTCAATGGCTTGAAGGGTAGTGCAGAAACCTACTCTGATGATAATGATGCTGAAGTGCAGTTGGAAGATGGCAGAAATGGAACTTTGCTTGGCACATGTAAAGTTGGTTCCAGAGGTACTTGCGACTTTACCGTCACACATGGTGTCAGCTATTTTGTAAAGGCTGTTGGCAGTAATTTCTCTGGCTGGGAATATACTTGCGACGCATCGGTAGATTGCTCCAAGAGCTTCTTTATTGAACGCTCTAACATTCTTTCCATTAAGCCTCGCGAAAACATCACTGTAGATGCAAACTTCTATAAAGCAGGTGTTTGCTTCAATGAAGATTTCAAGAATCTTTACTCTTATTGTGATCATAGCGTTACACCAAATGTATTGAAAGGGTATTATAAAAAGAATGAAAAATTTGATGATTGGGGCTATGGCGAAAATGCCTACTGTATAGATCAATGTGTGACTGATGAAACAACCCGTCCTTCAAGTGAAAATTACACGAAATATGGTCAAGACCCTTGGCACTATGATGTTTATTGCTCCATGGATGGGGAGGCAAATAAGCTTAGCTATTATGATCCGAACAAAAAGGAATATGTTTACGGTGGTGGCTATTATCCGCAAGATGATCCTTATGCAGTTTGGCTTAAGGTTGTAATGCGTAATGGTTTCTACCAAACGAGGGGTACTTTATATAAAGGAACTGGTAATGATTATGGTGGATGGTGGAACGCCAAGCCTCTAGTAAACAGAGATGAAGGCTATTTGGTTCAAGATGTACCGCACCGTAACATGTATATGCGAAAAAAAGCGGCCGGGTATAATGGAACATTGATCAAAACCTTTTCTATGAGGAATACCTCCGAAAAAAGTACCGGTGATGGTGGAAATTTCCCGGCTATGATCTTTAGATCCAATGCCGATATGACCGCGTATTATCAACTAGCGGTTGATCCAGGAGCTACTCAAAATCTAAGTGCTGCTCCACACTTTTATCTGTGCTATTGTACGGAGTATTCTTGCTTTGAAACTGGTAAGATTGGCACCAAACCTTACACGGATGCTAATACAGGGCATTGCATTACCGAACCTATTAAGGGTAATATGGTGTTTTCAACGTTTGAAAGCAATAATATTTTTGAAGTGTCTGTTGACTTGGAAGGTGAAGAAGCTCATGTTGTGCTTTCGTACCATGATGATCTTTCGTATAGTGGAAAAACGACTTATACAGAACATACCTTCAATTTACGTGATGAAAAATTGAAAATCCCTGCGGATGTATCAATTAATGAAAATGACAATGTTTATATAGGTTTCGCAGTAAATAAGGATAATGAATTGTTGCGTAACATAAACTGGCGTTCAGGAGGTTCTTGCGAGGACCGCTCCCAAATGATTCCAAGCGTATATTGTGGCTTTGAACAAGGAATTGCCGGTATCAATACTACTGTTGAGCCTACTCGTTTTGTCTATGACTACTGCCCAGAAGGTGGTTCCTGCAAATGCACTTATAAATATTCTCTTGATGGGGGAAATACATGGCAGTCACCACCGTTGAATTTTACTGTGCCTGGTAAAAGGTATGAATTTGGCCAATTGCAAATTCAGGCCGAATGTACAGAAGAACGTGGTTTGGTTGAACCGCAGAGCATTAGAAATGCATGCGATGGCTTTGTTACGTTTGACCCTAAAATTAAGGGTGAAATATGTTCAGAAAGTTATGAAATCTACGCAGATGGCTATGTTACCTATCAATCCAGAGACTACATTGACCCTGCCAACAGTAGCCAATGGATTTCTTTTGGTGACACGCTTTATGCTGCCGATGAAAATTTGACAAAAGATGTTTCTAATGCTGCTTCTGGAATTTCTAGAAAGAAAGGTCCTCTCAATCCGGGCATTAGATATGACAATGGAAAATCCAAACCAATGATTGGTTTTGCTTGCAACTACACTGGTGCGAGCGAAGTTTGTACGAATGAGGGTTACCTGCAGCTCACGGATAAGATATCTTCTAGCAAGAATTTCTTGAATTTAAATGGTGCTGTATTTAGCTTTGATTATATCTTGAACTGGTACACTGAAAAATTCATTTACTGGCTTGAAGATGTTGATGGGCATCAAAGTGAAAAAATCAATGTGTCAGATACATTGAACACATGGGGCTATGGTGATTTTGCAAACAAGAGAAACCCCAAAACAAATTCTTTGCAGCTCGTGTGGAACCGTGATGCTCGTGGGGTGCCAATTTACAACACAACTAAGGTTAATGTAAATTCCATTTGTGGTACTAACAACGATTGTGATCCGACCAAGGTTTCTAGGCTTTATTTCCGCCTAGAAAACAATAATCGTTATGGTGTTCATATCATGAACCTGCGTTCTTCTTGCCCGAATGAACTTCGCTTGGAAAATTGCCGTTTGAATGGAAAGGACGCTTCTAACACGGTAGAACCGCTGGTTATCAGTGCAGAAGATGCAGCAAATGTTAGGTTTACAGCACTCGTTAACGGAGCTACGGAATGCGAATTCTCTCAAAACCATAATGAACCGGTGGCTTGCGCTGGCAATCTTGGCGATTTTGAGTTTAGTCCACTAGATTTGACTGACATTTCTGGTGTAGCAACAATCAAGTTTACTGCAAGAAATGCCAATGACGAAGTCGGCTGTGACATGACTGTTAATGTGCAGAAGTCAGAAATTTCAAGTTGCACATTTACCGATGAATCAGGCAATTCCCTTGATGAAGTCCCTGTCGGTAAAACGGTGCGTTTCTCTGCCACAATAACAAACCCGTCTGCTTTGGATAACTGCAACCTTTCTGTAAATAGCCAGTCTGGCGCAAGTTGCTCTTTGACAGAAAATAGTGCTGGAAGTGGCATTTACACTGTGTTCTCAAGCATTGCCCTTTCTGGGGAAGGATACTACACTCCGGTCGTTTCTTTGAATGGTCGAAAGTACCAGTGCCAGCAACCGGTAACTGTTAAAGTGGACGAAGGCGACTGGACTGCACCACAAACAGGCTCACTTTGCTTGGGTAGTAATAGTGGTGGTTGGCCTCAGCTCGATTACATTGCTCCTGGTGAATATACGGTAAATCATGATTGCCGAGGGCAAAACAGCTACAGCTTCTTCTACAAGTGTTCCTCTAAGGATGATGTGATTATCTATGGTGGTCGCAGATTGAATTGTGGTGACTATAATGGTCAAGAAATTCAGCAATCTACTTCTGCAATGCCAGCTTCCGGCCGCACCTTGAAAATCATTTCTGGGTCTATGGCGAAGTTTGGCTGCGAAATTGCCGGCGGTAGCCCGACTTGTGGTAATACAGGTACAACTATCACTACTACTAATAGCAGCAGTAGTGTAAGTGGTAGCAGTAGTAGCCATGATCTTGGCGAATGCGAAGAAATAGATCAAATTGTAGACCAGTATAATGTAAATAAGACCATTACCGGTGCATTTAAAGATAACTGTTATAAAATAAATACTGGTAAGGCATGTAAAAATATTCAAGTTGCATACAACAAGAGTACAGGCTCAGGAAAATTCACTATTAATGGAGCTCAGTTTGAATGCGGTGATTATCATCAAGTTGAAGTTGTACCGCAAACTACAATGGTCATAGACATGCCATCTACATGTACGCTTTCTGAGATCTATGTATACAATTGTGAAACTCCATCTGTTGGTGATGATTTGCCTCCTACAGTCGGTAATACCATTTGCCTAAATGCTCAAAATGGTGAAGCAGCAGTGGGTGGAAACGATAATGATGCAGACATTACTCCGAAAACATATACTTGGGTTCACAACTGCTTGGCAGATGGAGGATGGTGGTATGCTTGCACTGGTGATAAGGTTATCGTAAACGGAATACCTTACACTTGTAACGGTGGCGCCGATGTTTGGAAAGCAGGTTCTGTACCAGCCAAGTGGACTAGTATAACAGTCCCTTCTGGAACGGTATTGAATGATTTGGGTTGCCCTCAATCTAACTTGTTGCCTGCAGATGTATGTACTTCGACTGAAGTAATTGACATGGAATATCGTATAACCTCTTGTGCGCTTAATACTGAAAATGGTCAATTCAGCGCTGTTATCGAAAATGCTAATTCGAAGACATATAACTATAATTTTGTAATTACGGATGTATTGTCTAATGTTGTTGAATCAGAAGCATCGGAAAGCGGTTCTTCAAGTGGAAAAACATTCTCTAAAACATACATCCCGAATGGAAAGTATGTTTACACTCTAAAACTTGACAATGGAAGCTCCTGCTCTAAAGAATGGAATGTTGATGGCATTACGGCAGATTGCCAGTTTGTGGGTGATGTTGAAACAAATGAAACTGCGATGTTCCGAATTTCAAATGTTCAAAATCAGAATCCAAATGATTTGCTAATGGACTTGAGAATCTCTGGCGCATCTACGGGAACTCCAATAAGTGTCAATAGGTATTACACTGCTGATAAAGATGTCACAGCTCCCTCTACGGCAGGAGAATATACTTATATCTTGTCTTACAAAGGCAAAGAAGTATGCCGTGCAGCATTGACAGTAACAGCTCCTGTAGAAATGTTAGCCACTTGCCCTGCCCTTGAAACTTATCCATCTCAATATACTGGCACCATTGATTTCAACGTTTCGGGAGTTCCTACAACAAACGTCAAGATGCAAGTAAAAATTGCTGACGTTGTAAAGGGAGAAAATGTTAATTGCAATAGCAATAATATAGAGTATGGTTGTAAATTTGCAGTGCAAGCACCTTCCTCTGTTGGCGATTACACTTACTACCTATATATGGACGGTGTTGAAAAATGCCACGGTTCATTTAAAGTTAAAGATGTTCTCAATTGCAGCGTAGACAAGACATCAATCAATCTTGGGGAATACTTTACGCTTACTCCAAATTATTCAGGAAGTTGTGATAATTATTCCTTAACCGGAAATGGAACAACATCTGGAGATTGTGGTAGTTTGGAGGTTACGCCAGGTACCTCTGGTGTACAAAATTACACATTCACGAATCAAGGCTCTATAGGTAATGGCAAGTGTGACTTTACGGTAACGGTAAATAGCGTCCCCCCGACATTTACTTGTCCATCCGATAAGACGGTTTCTTCAGGCACCAATGTTGCCATTGAACCAACAAATATTAAGAACTGTTCACAAGGCTGCACATACACGGTAACTGGTGGTTCTGCAAATCTTACACAAACTGGGAATACAACTTCTGGTGGTTCCTTTAATATCGGTAATGTAACAGAGTTGGAAGCTGGCTATTATACATACACGGTTGCTGTGTCTAATTCTGCAGGAAATGCAAGCTGTAATGTGGCTGTAACATATAATATGACAGCTCCAACATTTACTTGCCCATCCGGAAAGACGGTTTCTTCAGGCACCAATGTTGCCATTGAACCAACAAATATTAAGAACTGTTCACAAGGCTGCACATACACGGTAACTGGTGGTTCTGCACCTCTTAATACAACTGGAAATACGACTTCTGGTGGTTCTTTCAACATTGGCAGCGTAAGCGAATCTGTAACATCTGACCAAACCTTCAACTATACCGTTGCAATTAGCAACGGCGCAGGGACAAACGAAACTCCTTGCACAGTGCCTGTAAAATACACGGCTGTAGCTCCGACTGAAAGTGCTGATTGCTGGTATTCGACAACTGAGGTATATGTTGGTGAAAAGATCGGCTTTACTGCGAAAAATATCAAGCCTGCGGATAAAAACGTGGATCTTAAATTTGAGGTTGATGAGGTAATAAATGAGCAGCATGCTTCTTTCTGGACAGGTAATACATACGATAGAAATCAAAGTCATAATAAGCTATCCTTTACTACACCAGGGGCACATACTATTAAATTAAGTATTAATGGGATTGAGGTGTGCAACCAAACAATAACTGTAAATGATCTCCCAAGTAATGTTGTTTCTACAGACTGGAAATCGTATGCACCTGGGCAGAGTTACAATCTTCAAACTATGAATGTATCTGGTCCAAGATCATTTAAATGTAGGGTTACATCAACAACGAGTTACGAAAGAACCGTAGCAACAGCTAATGGTAAAACTCTAAAAATTCCTAGTTATAACACTGTTTCAAATGGAACGTCCGATATAGCTGACTATACATCATTTACTCTAGTAGTTCGTAGTGATGCTCCATCTGATTTGGAATGTGCACTGAGTTACTAGTTAAATGAATGCTTCTTCTCGGGGAGGCCTCTCCTCCCTAACCCCTTAACCTCACACAAAACAACCTCGTCTGCATTCATTTGCAGACGAGGTCGTTTTTAGATTGCTTCGCGTTGCTCGCAACGACAAGTAACAATGCTTGCAACGGCAAGGCTAACTTCGCTTAAAAGCAAAAAATCCACCCTTGCGAGTGGACTTCGTTTAAGCATTCTTTCCGTTAGCCTTTTTGCGCAAGCAACGCTTCAAGTTCCTT
The DNA here is from genome assembly GCA_045615885.1 of Fibrobacteraceae bacterium. Lineage (GTDB taxonomy): Bacteria > Fibrobacterota > Fibrobacteria > Fibrobacterales > Fibrobacteraceae > UBA1765. The sequence goes on along the minus strand of JAZLFR010000055.1, from coordinate 886 downwards.
GATACGGGCTTTGTCTGCTGCGGACTCAGCCTGCAACTTGGCGATTGTCTCTTCGGACTCTTTACGTCCTCGCTCCAAGCCTTCTTCACGCCCTTCTTCAAGGCCCTCCTGATGCGCGAGAACAATGCGCCCAATCTGTTCGTCGATACTCATTGTACAAGCCACTTGCGCCTCCAAAAGTTCCTTGTCCTTGCCAGGGTCAACTGTGATGCGAGCGACGGCATCGTCAAGCACGCGATCGTTAAAAGTTGGGAGTTTGTCGCTGCTCCCGGCATGCTTCAGCAGGTAGAGCCACTTGTCCTCAACGGTTTCAAGTTCGTCTGCCGTCTTCGTGAAGTTGACCAGATCGATAATAATATACTTAATTTTTTCGGTTACCGGATGCGGGGCGTTCTTTGCAATCGAATTTTCGCTGTAGATGCGCCAGGCGTCGCGGTAATTTTCATCAGGGTTAATTGAAAAATTGCAAATCCAGACCGTATAGACATGCGGGATTTCGTAGCGGCGCTTTTCGCGCTCGGCAACGTCCTTCGGGTCATTTGACGGGTACTTCTTCTTGATTTCTGCATCAAAGGCTTTCTTTTCAATGCAGAGGAATGCACTTTCCTGCAAGATCACGCGTTCCACGAACGGCCGCACAGAACACTTCTGCATTTCGATATCGATACTCTTGCCGGATTGTGTTTGTGCGTTGATGTCCAGCCGCAGGCGGAGCAAATCCGTCGCGTGAACATCGAATTCTGTATCCTTGAAAATCACGCTCTTGATTTCATCGTCCGAGTGCAGGATCGCATTCAAAAAACTCACCATTGCCGCTTCGTTTTTCAGCAGCCGCTTGAAGCCCGGGTCGAGCGTCACGTCAAGGTACTTCGCTCTGCTGTACTTT
>JAZLFR010000054.1:0-12904 GCA_045615885.1 Fibrobacteraceae bacterium | reverse complement strand
GAACTCAAAACCTACATCGAGTACTACAACAATAAACGGATTAAATCACGCCTAAAAGGAATGAGCCCGGTTAGATACCGGACTCATTACGCTGTTTTATCCTAATTTTAAACTGTCCAACTTTTTGGGGTCAGTTCATTTATTGTGGGCATTTTTTTTTACAACAGGAGGATTTATATGAAAAAACTTTTTATTGCATTGCTTGCCCCATTTATTCTGCTGGGCTGTAATGGTATCGGCGGTATCGGATCTGCGGGCGGCGAAGGTGCTTCATTGGGTATGCTTATATATGAAGGCACAAGGATTTCTGAAAATGACGATGAATACCCTAGTTACAACGTGCCGCATTGCTTTCTAAAAAATGGTGAAGCCCATTATGAATATCAGTATGTTAAGGTTACAGATTATACAGAAGACCAGTTAACTTTTAAAGGAATGGAGGTTCCTTTTAATGGAATGGAGGTTCTACAAGGTGGCGATTCTATATACGATACCTGGTATAGATATTCCACTATGGATGGAATGGAAATAAAACAGAATATTGTATTAACCGAATCCAGCATTGCTTTATATCTAGATTTTAGTTCTAACTGCCTCTCCGATATCTTTATGGAACAATTAAAAAATGAATTGGATGTTCCAATCAGATTTACAAAAACGGATTGTAATAATTTTAGAGGCGACATTCGATATGAGGGGGAAACCGGTTCTATTGAGGTAAACATAAATCAAAGCTACTCTTCCTTGACAATAAATTTGAATATGACTAATGAAGAACACACATGCAACCAAACAATGACGATGTCTGGAGTAAATAGACAGAATTGCACAACTAAAAACTTATTCTCAGGAAAAATAGTTGACAAAATATTTAAAAACGAGACATCATCTGCAGGCTGCAAATATTTTTAAAACTGCATGCAAGCAAAACGGATTCAAACTTATTCGACATGAATTACAAAGTTTTCTAGACAAGCAGATTCAAAATATCGTATAAAAGCAGCAAAGCCCGCGAAGATTTCTTCGCGGGCTTTGCTGTTGTGTGGCATTTTAGCTAGACTATTCTTCGTCACTCTTTGGAGCTTCAGACTTTACATCAGAATCGTCTTCGACTTCTACGCCTTCAACGTTTTCAAATGTAGCCTGAGCTTCTGCGGAGTCTTGTTCAATGTCTTCAACGCTCGGGAGCGCCGTTGCGTCTTGAACAACATCGCCATCGCGGAGCGTGATTGCCTTTACGCCCTGGGACACTCGGCCCGTTACGCGGATGCTTTCTGCCTTAATTCGGATCACCTGACCTTCGGAGGTCGTAATGATCAAATCGTAATCGTCGGCAACGCTATCAACATAAACAGCTTCGCCGGTCTTGTCGGTAATGTTCAAGTTGCGAACACCCTTGCCGCCGCGGCGAGTGATGCGGTATTCATCCGGTTCCGTGCGCTTGCTGAAGCCCTTTTCAGAAATGGTAAGCACCTTGTTTTCTGGCTTGAGCCACAGGAGGGAAATCACTTCGTCGTCCTTGGCAAGGTTGATGCCTCGAACGCCGTGAGTGCCACGGCCCATGGAGCGGAAGCAGCTGATCGGGAACACGATGGACTGGCCCTTCTTGGTGGCAAGCATCAAAAGGTCCTTTGCAATCGGGTGGTGTTCCTTCATTTCTTCGCCTTCTGCGCTTTCGATATCGGCAGTTTCTTCTGCGACATCTTCCACTTCTGCGCCTTCGGCAGAGCTGTTCTGAGCTTCATATTCTTCGGCAGTCATACCGACGAGCTGAACCTTGACAAGTTCGTCATCTTCGTCAAGCGAAATTGCGTTCACGCCGGCACGGCGCGGGCGGCTGAACAGGGTCAAGTCCATCTTGTTGATGATGCCCTTCTTTGTTGCAAACACGAGGCAGAAATAACCACCGAACTTGCGCACCGGAACGACAGCAGAAACCTTTTCGCCATCTGTGAGTTCCACAAAGTTGACGATCGGGCGGCCCTTGCCGTTGCGAGTGCCTTCCGGCAGACGATAGACCTTTGTCCAGTAGGCACGGCCTTTGTTCGTAAAGATGAGCAGGTAGCTGTGAGTGCTTGCAGTAAAGATCTGTTCGACGTTGTCTTCGTCCTTGAGGCCAGCACCGATAATGCCCTTGCCACCACGGTTCTGAGCCTTGAATGTGTCGATAGGCAAGCGCTTGATGTAGCCTTCCTTGCTGAGCGTAATCACCTGTTCTTCTTCAGCGATAAGGTCTTCGAAGTCAACATCTTCGTCGAGAGTATCGTCGATCGTGGAACGGCGTTCATCGCCATACTTGGCAGTCACTTCGTCGAGACGAGCGAGCAAGAGATCGATCTGGCGTTCACGGCGGGCAAGAATATCTTCGAGGTCCTTGATCTGGAGCGTGAGCTCTTCATATTCGTTTTCAAGCTTTTCGCGTTCGAGTCCGGTAAGAGCGCCGAGACGCATGTTCACGATTGCCTGAGCCTGCACGTCATCGAGGCTGAAGCGTTCAATCAACTTGGCCTTGGCATCGTCCGGGGAGCTTGCAGCGCGAATGAGACGAACAACTTCATCGATGTTCTTCTGGGCAATGAGGAGGCCTTCCAAAATGTGCTGGCGGTCCTTTGCCTTCTTCAAATCGAACTGGCAACGGCGGATAATCACATTGATTCGGTGGTCAATGTAATGCTGCAAAAGTTCCTTGAGCGTAAGGACCTTCGGCTGTCTGTCAACGAGAGCCAGGTTGTAGATGCTGAATGTATCTTGGAGCTGAGTATATTTGTAGAGGTTGTTCAACACAACATCTGCGACAGCGTCCTTCTTGAGTTCAATGACAATGCGAATGTCGCGGGTAGATTCGTCGCGCAGGTCGCTAATGCCTTCGATTTTCTTTTCCTTGATGAGTTCAGCAATTTTACCGACAAGCATGGACTTGTTGACCATGTACGGAATTTCGGTAACAATGATGCGTGTGCGGCCCTTGTTGTCTTCTTCAATGTTTACGCGGGAACGCACGCGAACCTTGCCGGAACCAGTCAAGTATGCATCGCGAATGCCGGAGCGGCCGCAGATGATGCCACCTGTCGGGAAGTCCGGCCCAGAAACATAGTGCAGCAACTCTTCGCCGGTAATATCCGGATTTTCGCAAACGGCGTGGATTGCGTTTGTGATTTCGCGCAAGTTGTGCGGAGCCATGTTGGTTGCCATACCGACGGCAATGCCGGAGGAACCGTTCACGAGCAAGTTCGGGAGAACGCTCGGGAGAACAGCCGGTTCGTCGAGGGTTGCGTCGTAGTTCGGCGTCATGTCAACGGTATCTTTTTCAAGTTCTTCGAGCATGAGTTCGCCGATCTGCGAAAGCTTGGCTTCGGTATAACGCATGGCTGCAGCGCCATCGCCGTCAATGGAACCGAAGTTACCCTGGCCGATCACAAGCGGGTAGCGGAGCGAAAAGTCCTGAGCCAAGCGCACGAGCGTTTCGTACACGGCAGAGTCACCATGCGGGTGATACTTACCGATAACTTCACCGACGATACGAGCAGACTTGATTGTCTTGGAACCCGAGTGGGCACCGACCTTGTGCATACCGAAGAGCACTCTACGATGAACCGGTTTCATGCCGTCGCGAACGTCCGGGAGGGCACGGGCGACGATAACGCTCATCGAGTAGCGCAAATAGGCATCTTGCATATCGATTTCGATATTCGAACGATACTGATTACCTGGGAGATAAGATTGATCTGACATGCGATCCTTTTATTAATGGAAGACAGAAAGAAGACAGAAACTATCCTATATCCATCTCCCCCTTTTCATTGAAATTAAAACTTTTTAATCTATCCAACTCACTTGCAGATGTCTGGTCGAGCTTGTGCGGTGTAAGGACTGCATAGCCCTCTGCAAGCATTCTATCATCGGAGTTAAGGGGCGAACCCTCAAAATCCTTGTCGCCTTCAAGGTAGTACAGGCCGTCACGCACTTCGTAATGGTCAGAGAACATTTTGACGGTCATGTTCGTAGCCACGACACCCCTGTACTTAACATCTGGCTTCGGGAAGTTCACGTTCCAGAACGTGTCTTTGGACATTCCTACAAACAAGCGTTCGGCAACGACCTTCTTTGCAAAGGCGATGGCTGTATCAAGGTGAGCAGTAGATGTGCCACGCAAGGAGAGAGCCATGGCAGGAATGCCCCACAGGGCGCCTTCTCGCGCAGCGCCGACCGTTCCGGAATAAATGGAAGAAATGCCGGAGTTTTCGCCCGGGTTTACGCCAGAGATCACAAAGTCTGGCATGGAGCCACCACAGAGGCGTTCGCAAATGGCAAATTTAACGGCATCGACTGGCATGCCAGAAACAGCATAGACCGGGAAGCTCTCCCCTTCTACGCGAGTCACCTTCAAACCATGCGCACCAGAAAATGCGTGGGAAATTCCGCTCTTCTGGGAGTCTGGGGTAGACACTGTAACATCGCAAATTTTGCTCAGTTCACGAGCCAACTTGAGCATAAGTTCGCTACTTACGCCATCGTCATTTGAAATCAAAATTTTGAGCGGAGAGACTTCGTTCATTACATTGCAAAAGATAGAAAATTTGCACAATTTTTGTGCGGAAAACAGGCCCATTTTAGTGCCTTTTTTTAGCAAATTTTAAGCAATTTCAAAACATTTTTTTTACCCAAGCAAGCGCCACCCAAAAGCAACTTCAAAGTCACAAAAACAAGCCGAAAAAACAACCTTTTTCTACTACGATTCCGCATTCTCAATTCTAAATTCTTAATTTTGCATCATGTACCCAGAACACAAGTTTTTAGCGATGTCGCCCGTAAATCAGGCCAAAAGATTCTCTGAACTTTTGCGTGTAATCATTTTGCAGCTCGGCTCCGATGTGCCAAAGGCAAAGCGCGAATACGAAACCTACGCAGACTTTGTAAAGCTCCCAAAGGAAGAACATTTGGAAGGTAAAAACCAGGCTCAGCTAATTGACTTGTACAAGACTTTCCGTACGCGCGCAGGCCTCGGTTTTGAACGCGATGTTTACCTCGAACAGGAACCTGGCGACCGTGAAGTCGCAAACGAAAAGCCGATCCAATACGCAGTTCTTGTGCATAACTTGCGCAGCGCATTCAACGTTGGCTCCGTGATACGCAGCACAGACTGCTTTGGCCTTGAAGGCGTACACCTGAGTGGCTATTCCTGCTCCCCCGACCATGTGACTGTAAAAAGCGCTGCCCGCGGCTGCCAGGAATGGATCCCGATCAAACGCTGGGACTCCCCTTTCGACTGCATCAAGTGGCACAAAGAGAATGGCTACGAAATCATCGCGCTAGAAACAGGCGAAGATATCCCTGACATTCGCGATGTGGAATGGCCAGAAAAGGGCCTTGTGGTACTCGGCAATGAAGAACTCGGCATTGCTCCAGAAATCATGGCCGAAGCCACAATGAAGGTCACAATTCCAATGGCAGGCCGCAAGGCAAGCATGAACGTGGCCGGTGCTTTTGCAATCACCGCATTCTGCATTCGCGGTTCAAAGAAATAGCCTTATCTCACCACGATTTTATGGACACTTTTCGGGGTCTTTACCATGTAAATACCCTTAGGCAAGTCTTTTGACAAATCCAGTTCATCTGTAACGACTTTCGTCAAGACCTTTGCGCCATGGATATCGAAGACTTCCACGCGAGATGGCTTATTTACAGCCAAAGTTCCGTTTGAAAGCATCTTGATGGACTGCAATTCTTCCACAAGTTCAAACTTTCCAATGTAATTAGAACCGGTTTCCTTGTCAAAATAGGTGGAATCATTGGCAAACTGAATCACATGGAAATTCTTGTCGGTCTTGAAATCGCCATAATGAGAAAGACGCAAGTAGACATTATATTCGCCCAAAGCTAAATCGCTAGGAAGCGTTACACTTTCACTAATTTCATTGACTCCATCGAATTCAGGGTTCTCGGTGTCGAACAAATCGGCAAAATTCTTACCGGTCCAAAGCCCCGTAGGATTTTTGGATTCCTTCATTTTCAACTTGCGCGAAAACAGTTTACGCGGGTCAAACGTTAACGGAATCTCAATTGCAGACTCCCCTGCTACAGGCTTTAAAATCAGGGTTGCCTTGCTTGCTGTCAAGTTATTTGCAAAACCGACATTTTGAATATTCAGTTTCAGCTGAAGTTTGCCGCCCACAGCTGCAGAATCAGACAACGCCGACTTGCGCAAAACAAAGCGATAGCCCAGATGGTCGCGGACATATTCGCGTCCCTTCACCTTGCCACTGTATTCTGGATCAATGCCGATAAACGTGGTGGTGTCCATAAAGTTGTAACAAGTTCCTGCCATGGACCCGCCAATGTAGGAAGTATGCGTACGGAAACCTTCGTAGGAAAGGTACTCCGCCGTATTCAGAGGCGGGCGCGTCTCCGAGTTGTAATTGCAAACAAAATCGCCTCCGTATGGCACTGCCACGCCAAATTCTTCCATCCAGGAAATCACATTCTCACGGGAAATCGGGTAAGGCTCCCCCGCCCCGAAAGTCCCAAGATCGTTATCGCTCCCCAGGTAGCCGTCATTGTAAAGGCCTACGCGGTCCATATACTTGGCATAACGTTCCGAGCGAGTGCTGTCCTGAAAGCGTTCCGAACCGGCACGAAAATCAGGGAATACGTACCAGGTGCTGTAAGGATCCTTCAGGCCCATCCACAGTGCCACCACCTGCGGGCTGCGAACGCCCACCTTGATGCCATCGCTGGAGTTTTCAAGCATCGTCTGCAAGGCAAGGGCATGATTTTCCTGGCCGCCCGTGGTCATTTCTCCGCAGGTGCCGAACATGCCCAGCTCCACAAAATGAATCACATCCTCGTAGTCGCTGTAAAGTTCCGCCAGCTGCTTCGTGTGAATTAAGGTGGTCTCCACATCCGGATCCTGGGAACCGCGACAGTCAATATCGTAGGAAGCGCGAATAGTGCAGGCTCCCCCACGGCGACGCAAGGAATCCAAGGCCGCCCGCACATTGTTCAGCGAAACCTCATCCAGCGGCTGCGACACTCCGCGAGAGACCTTGTTGCCGTTAGCATCCTTTTCCCAGGCGTTGCTAGAGAAACCGCCCAGGTCAATGAGGAAACGCATAAAGTCGTTATAGACCGTGCCGTTGGATTTCAGATCCAAGGTCTTTCCCGGCAGCAGATAAAATCCCTTGTGATGGGTCGTTCCACGGGCAGGATTATGCAGTTCCTGCAAGTGGTCGGAGTAATCCAAATTCTGTTCAACAAGATTTGCTGCACTTACTGCAGATACCGCCAAACTAGTTGAGATAAAAAATGCAACCAATCCCTTAGTCATATTTACACCTCAATTGAAATATAAGCAAAAATATGACACTTGTGAAAAAAAGTTCTAGCCGATTTTTAAGCTAGAACCTTAAATTTTACTTAAGACAGTTCCTTTTGCATCTTAAGGACCTCGTCAAGAGGAAAATCGTTATCTTCGGCGATTTCCTCAACTGTAAGCTTACCACGTTTCAGAGCCTTGATTACAGCGGAATGCTTTGCATCGGCAAGACCTTTGGCAAGGCCTTCCGCATGACCCTCTGCGCGACCTTCAGCACGACCCTCGGCAAGGCCCTCAAGATGAGCTTCATCTCGCTCTACAGACAGTTCATAAGCGTGGTCAGACATGATTTTTGCCTCCGTCAGCAAGTAATCCATATCAAAGTTACTCAACTTTGCGGCATTTTGCAAGTCCACCAAATAGGGATTCCTTGTTTCTCCCTCGAATTCGTTATTCACCATATCAATTGCACGGAGCCAATTTGCTAAACGGCTGTCATCAGAACCGAAATTTCCTTTCAGGAACTTCTCGATTTCCACGATGGTCAGTACATTCTTTCCATGGTACAATACATTATGCTGATCCTTCAACTGCACAATATGCTTATAGTCGTCGCTATCAGAATACGCATCGAACATCTGAAGGGCAATGTAATCCACATGGCGCAGGCTAAAGGTGTCTCCGGGAACCTTGCTTTGCAAAGTGTGACAGGCCGTGTAGAAAACAAGTCGATCCTTGAAGGTCGAATTTCCCTTGTGCTGCACCTCAATCACAATGCGATTCTTGTCGGGATCCTCAGCAACAAGATCCGAAGTTACAGACTTTACAAAAGGCCCACCAGGAACAGAAGGATCGATAAAATCCATTTTGCTAATGCACCTAGGCCCCTCCAAATTAAGGATTGCATTCAAGAAACAGGCCGCAAGAGCCCTGTTTTCTGTATCGCCAAAAATTTTCTTGAAGCACGAATCATTATAAACATAAACATACTTGTACATTTCACGATATTTTGCAATGCACGCAGCGACATCACCACCGGCAACGCGGGTTTCGTGGATATCCTGCATCATTTTTGCATATTGATTTCGATTCATATTTTACCTATTTAAGGTTTAAAATTTTAAGGATTTAAAACAACATATCACACCTAGAAACCAGGCTAGATTTCTAGGAACAATACATAAAACCGATACACGCAGTACGTGCACTGGTATAACAACTATTTTTAAGGAATTTCGGTATTAACTACCGATGATGTGCTTGGCATTTCGCAGGCGGAGGCTCACTCCCCTAGTCGACCGCGTCACTCGCCAACCTGAATCCTGCTTTCTTTACCGCTAATGCCAAACGATGCAACTGCCGCCCTGGGACTTGTTTACACCACTATCAGACGGATTATCGAATGTCAAGGAGAATATAAATTTATTCGACGAATATGTCAATAGACAGGGAACACTTTGTTCTCCTCGCCTAGGACGCCATTAGGCTTTGCTTACGCCATGCCTAATTTGAGTTCCGAGAAGCGAGGAAAGCGTAGGCAAGCTTGTTTGACTACATTTGACGAGCAAACAGGTCCGAGCCGTAGGCTCAATCCGTACGAAGTGAGCTGAACGTAGCGAGCTTGTTCAGCTACACTCAGCGAACGAGAAGGATGTATACGAAGCATCAGTCCTGAAGACAGCGAACCGACCTTGCGTAGTACTTGATGTCGTAGAAGAGGCGCGCATCCTCGCGACTGTAGTACAGGAGCAAGCTGAAGGCGTAGTTACCATCGCCCTCACCTGATGACCAGAAGTTAGCGCCGTAGCCGGCATTGTAGAAATTGCCATAGTCGCGCCTGCCGCCACCAGGGAGCGCAGAGAAACCGTAGGCATCAGTCCCGTTACCGTTAGAGTTCCAACCGGACTTGGACTTCAGATACTCGCCTGCAGTAGATGAACTAGCATCATCAGTATGGTTATATCCGAAAGACGGGTCAATGTAGTTGATCAGCTCTTCAAACTCTCTATGACTAGGCAAGTGCCAACCGCTGGGGCAAACACCGCGTACCGGGGTTGACGGATTAAGGGATGCATTACAGGCTTTGCCATAAGCACAGCTTGCATCGTCCATGGCGACTTCCCAGGTATACAGGCGACCATACTTGGTACAATTACTAGACTCATTGCCATAGCAGCCGCTCCATGCATAGGAACCCATGCTAGACACGTTACCCGGGTCGTAGTTCAGATTCTCTGCCATCCAGGTCTGGGTGCCGATCTTTACTGTTTTATACACCTGGCCGTCGCGGGCGTCGGTCATGGTGCCATAGTCAATATCCGGGTTGCCATCATGGTTATTAGTCGGTCCGTTTGAAGAACTATCATCGCCACATGCAGCAAGGCCCAAAGCAAACGCAAACGCACAAGTTCCAAGAGCAAGGAAATTCTTTTTCATGAGAGACCTCTAACCCACAATTTCAAAAATATTCTATAGACAAATCTATAAATTAAAATTCGGAATTTTTTCCAAATTTAATTTGCAAATGTTACTCCAGCACCAGGTGGTACGTTCTTCGTTTGGCGGTTTCGTCGTCGCACTTGATGAGGCCCTTTAGGCATAAATCCTGTAGGTCGCGGTTGGCGGTATCCGAGGAGCATTTGCCAAAGTTCGCCCAGTTCTTGGAATTCATCTTGCCTTCGTAACCGTTCAGATAGATGTTCAGGATTTCCTTCTGGCGCTCCGTCACGGCAACATCTGCAAAGCGGTTCCAGAACAAGGTCTTTTTCATCACCAGGTCCAGCGAAACTTCTGCATCGCGCAAGGAGTAAAGCAGGGTGTTCATGAACCACACCAGCCACTGGGTAATATCCCCGTTGCCATGCTGGGTCAACTCCAGAAGGCGGTAATACTCCTTGCGGTCCTTGTTGATCTGGGTGGACATGTTGTAAAAACGCAGGCGGCTCTCCTCCCCCTTCGCCAGCTGGATATCTGCAAGGATTCGGGCCAGTCGGCCGTTGCCGTCTTCAAAGGGATGGATGCTCACAAACCAGAAATGGGCAATGGCGGCACGCACCACCCAGGAATTGTTATCGAAGCCGTTGAACCATTCCATATAACGGTTCATTTCTGCAGGAACTCGCTCCGGCTTGGGGGCCTCGTAATGGACCTTCTGGCGGCCCATGATTCCAGATACCACCTGCTCCTCGCAGGTTCTGTACTTCCCCACCTCCAGGCGGGCGCCGTTGCTGAAACGGTCCTGGAAAAACGCCGCTTGCCAGCCGAACAGAATTTCATCGGTAATTGCGCGGTCGTAATGTTCCATAGCATCCATCATCACGGCCACTACGGCCTCCACTCCACGGGAATAGGCGACCTTGTCACCATCGATGCCAAGCCTTGTTGCCACCGAGGAACGAACCTGATCCATATTCAGCTCGATGCCCTCGATTTCGGAGGAACGGATAATGTCTGCGGTCAGGTTTTCTGCCACCTTTGAAAGTTGCTTGTCAAACCCCAGGCCAAGGAGGCGGCCATAGAGATGCCCCTGGGCAATACGCACCTTGTCAACCAGGGGCGTAACCTCGTCCTTGTTCCAGTAAAAATCAGTCCAATGCGGCTTTTCGTGAATGTACATAGCGTTACCGTCATTAAATATACAATAATGACGCATAATTTGCGGTATTATTTAGAGAAAAATGACGCAAAAAAAGAAGCCCGCCTTTGCAGACGAGCCTCTTTAAATCTTTTCAGATTCAAAAATCACAGATAACCTAGCGAGAGCAGGAGCCTTGGCCGAAGGCGTACAAGTCGTACGACGAGAGCCAAGGCGACGCACTATCGCGACGGTTAGATGCGATTTTAGCCCAAGGTTACTTCGACCTTGTGGGAACCAGAAGTGAACACCGGTGCGACGTTGGAATCGATTTCCTTGCCGTCAACAACCATCTTGGCAACGCCCTTGCAGACGTGCTTCGGGTTCTTCACGGAGATTTCGTAGGTAGCGCCACGGAACTTACGGGTCACCTTGAATTCGCCCCATGCGGAAGGAATGCAAGGATTGATGATCAAGCCCTTGAAGCTAGCACGAACACCGATGATGAACTGGGTAGCAGCCTGGTAGGTCCAGGAAGAGGTACCGGAGAGCCATGCGTTACGGCCCATACCAAACTGCTTGTGTTCGTCACCGAGAATATTCTGCGGATAGCAGTACGGTTCAGATTCGAATTCGTCGAGCTTGACGTTCTTTGCAGCCGGGTTGATCTGGTTGTAGTACTGGAATGCCTTGTCGCCACGGCCAAGGATAGTTTCAGCGATCATCACCCACGGGTTGGTGTGGAGGAAGATACCGCCGTTTTCCTTTGCTCCAGGAGGATAGGTGGAGATGCCACCAACGGTCGGATCGAAGCCGCGGTAACCCGGAGTAGAGCTCTTCACACCGTTAGCAGTGTTCAGGAGCTTGTTCAGGCTGTCCATGCCCTGTACTGCGCGGTCGCCGTAAGCGATGCCAGAAATCACAGACCAAGACTGGCTGTTGCAATAGATCTTGCCGTACTTAGCCTTGTTGGTACCGTAAGCGGTGCCGTCCTTGCCGAACCAGCGGATCCACCACTTGCCGTCCCAAGAACTGTCGTTGAAGGCCTTCTTGATTTCTTCGTACCACTTCTTGTACATGTCCAGGGACTTCTTGTCGCCGAGAGCTTCGCAGATGTCCATCATTTCCAGAAGGGCCTTTGCGTACAAGCCGGAGTTGAAGTTGGATTCTGCACCCAGCGGGAGGTTCATGCAGTCGTTCCAGTCAGCGAAGCCGAGGAGCGGAAGACCATGCTTACCCATGTTGGAGTGAGTGAAAGCGAGAGAACGCTTGAGGTGTTCGAGGACTGTGCCCTTCGGACGGTCAGCGCGCTTCTTGCCAGCAACGTAGAACGGAATTTCTTCCTTGAGAAGGTCGAGCTTGCCAGTTTCCTTGAGGTAGTTGGCAACAGTGAGAACGATCCAGAGATGGTCATCGCCGTACCAGTCGGCATACATCGGATTGCCCTTTTCGTCCTTGACGCCAGCCTTTTCGCGGGAGTCACCGGCGTTAGCTTCGTTGCCGTTGTCTTCAGCAAGGGCGAGCGGAGCGTACTGGTGCATAGCGTTACCTTCCGGACGCTGTACGGAGAGAAGGTTCTTAGCAAGTTCAAGAGCTTCTTCCGGCATGTGGCTCATAACGCCCATGAGGTCCTGGCTGGAGTCACGGTAACCGATACCGCGGCTTGTGCCGTAACCGAGCTGATAGAGGGAAAGATAGCGGCTCCAGTTCTTGGTGGTGTGGCACTGACGCGGGTTGTGCACGTTCACCATGGAGTTGAATGCAGCATCCGGTGTTTCAACCTGGATTGTGGAGAGGTACTTGACCCAGAACTGAGCGAGTTCTGCGAAAGCCTTGTCAACGTTCTTGAGGTCGCGATACTTCTTGATAGCCTTGGCAGCAACCTTGAGAGACTGTTCCTGACCGAGCTGAGTGCAGGTACGGAAAGTCTTGCCGGCAGCAACCTTGCCTGCGTGAATCATGAGAGCAGCGATGTTGTCGCCACGGTCGCATTCAGAGTTGGAAAGTTCCTTGTTTGC
>JAZLFR010000053.1:0-9479 GCA_045615885.1 Fibrobacteraceae bacterium | reverse complement strand
CCTGAAACAGGAATCAGGAGTCAGTGACAGGAGTCAGGAGACGTAAGACGGAAGACGAAAGGAACTGTAACTTGCCATATTCTGGATCACTTCGTGTTGCTCGTGATGACTGTTAAGATGCAAGAGCCAGATGCAAGATGCAAGAGATTATAATCGCGCCGAGGGCGCCCGAAATGAGCCAAACGAATTGAGCTAGCTCAAATTCACTTGGCGAATGAGCCGCATCTATGGCGAAGCCATGAACGCGCCTAACATTCCACTAGATCCTAGCCCCTAAATCCTAGATCCTTAAACTCATTCAGTCGACAGAAGTCAGCCTGCAGCCTACACCCTGGAAATCAACATTCCCTAACCACTAGATCCTAAATCCTAGATCCTAAATTTTCTATCTTTGTGCCCGAAATATTAAAACAATCCTACCTATTATGAACGAAGAAATTGAAAAACGTAGAACATTTGCAATTGTAAGTCACCCTGACGCCGGTAAAACAACTATTACGGAAAAATTCCTGTGGTACGGCAATGTCATTCGCGAAGCAGGTCATGTGCGTGCTAAGGCAAACCGCAGCTACACGGTCAGTGACTGGATGAAGATTGAACAGCAGCGCGGCATTTCCGTTTCCAGTTCAGTTTTGAACTTCCCGTTCGAAGGTTGCCAATTCAACCTTGTCGATACTCCGGGGCATCAGGACTTCTGCGAAGATACCTACCGTGCACTGACCGCAGTTGATGCAGCACTCGTTTTAATCGATAGCGTGAACGGTGTAGAAAAGCAGACAATCAAGCTTATGGATGTATGCCGCATGCGTCATACCCCGATCATCACATTCATCAACAAGATGGACCTTGATGGTCGTAGCGTATTTGATTTGCTTGACCAGATCGAAAGCATCTTGAAAATCAAGGTTGCACCGTTTACACTCCCGATTGGCGTGGGTAAACTCTTTAAGGGCGTGTATTCCATTGCAGACGATACCTTCCATACTTTCAACAAGGATGAAGGGGAACAGCAGCTCATCAAGATGGAAGGCCCGGATGATCCTCGTCTCGTTGAAATGTGCGGCGAAAATTGGGTTGCCCAGTTCCGTGAAGAATATGACATGGTGACTGGTGCGATGGACCCGTTTGACCATGAAAAGTTCCTGAAGGGTGAAATGTGCCCGGTGTTCTTTGGCAGTGCAGTGAACAACTTCGGCGTGCGCCAGTTGCTTAATGCTTTTGCAAAGCTCGCTCCGCCCCCAATGGTGCGTAGCACCGACAAACGCGATGTGATGCCTGATGAATCGGCTTTCAGCGCATTTGTGTTCAAGATCCAGGCAAACATGGACCCTAAGCACCGCGACCGTACAGCGTTCCTACGCATTTGCTCCGGCAGCTTTACCCGTGGCGAAAAGGTGTTCCATGTGCGTTCCGGACGCGACATTCGACTTGCCGCTCCGACAGCATTCCTTGCAAAGGATAAGGAAGTGATTGACCATGCATGGGCTGGCGACATTGTCGGTATCAATGACCCGGGCCTCTTCCGCATTGGCGATACGCTTACCGATGGCGAAAAGATGAACTTTACCGGCATTCCTGACTTTGCTCCGGAATTTTTTGCCCGTGTAACGCTCTTGAATCCGCTCAAGAGCAAACAGATGGCCAAGGGCCTTGCTGAACTTTCGGAAGAAGGTGCTACGCAGCTCTATGAACCGTTCAAGTCCGCAATCCCGGTTGTCGGCGTAGTCGGTGAACTCCAGTTCGATGTGCTCAAGTTCCGTTTGCAGAGTGAGTATGGTGCCGAAGTCCAGTTGGACAAGGTTCCTGCCCATGGCATTCGCTGGGTGAACGGCCCGGAAAAGGATGTGAACAAGTTCATGGAAGAATACGCCATGGACTGCATGTTCGACAAGGAACGCAAGCTTGTCTGCCTGTTCCCGAACGAATATCGCCTGAACCTCGCCGTGAAGAACTACGAAAACCTGACATTTGCAGAAACTTCCCAGGGCTAGCATTTCTGGAAGCGTGTTTAGGAGCCGGGCGTAAAGCCCGGCTCTTTGCATATGCTTTGTGTGTACAAAAAAAGCTCCACAAAATGCGGAGCTCTTTTCTGTCGTTCAACTAGGAACTAGTTGATGCGGCCAACGAGGTTGCCGTTGATTGTCCAGTCCTTTGTGCTGCCGAAGCTATGTACGCCAGCAGAAAGGGTGAAACGGTCTGTGAGTGCCTTTTCGAGGTAAACAGCACCGAGAACGTCCTTGACATGCTTGCCGGCAGTCTTGTACGGGCTTTCGTCGCGGTCAGCCACGTATTCAGCTTCGAGAATGATCTTGTCGACAACCGGAGTTTCGAACATCAAACCGCCGGTAACCGGGGTGTACCAGTCGGTATCGACAGTGCGCTTGCTCTGCATGCCGTACTGATTGATGTAGACTTCTTCTTTCTGACCGTCAAGACCAAGAATTGCAGCTTCCACAAAAAGTCCGATATGGTCTTTCATGATTGGGAGGAAGCCCTTGAAGGAGATGTTGTGCTGAATGTCGGAGTGGGATTCGTAGACTTCGTCGAACAAATTGGAACGGTAGGTGAAGTCGACCTTGAGGCGTTCGATGCTCGGCAAGTCGTGGAAGGAGAACTGTGCGCGAAGATCGCCAGTGTTCAAGTTCTTGCCGGTGCTGATGAGGGAGATGTTCATTGCAAGGAATTCTGACGGAGTGAAGCCGAACTGAACCTGGTTTTCGGATTCCTGGGTGGAACGGAATCCGGCAAGGTAACCATCTGCGTAGCCGCCGAAATAGTCACCATTCTTGTCAGTGTTGTCCCAGCGACCGAGCTTGAAGTTGAAGTACTTGGTGCGCTGCCAAGCCCATGCTTCTGTCAACTTGATGTAATCGCTTACTTCGCCTCGCTTTTCCTTGGTGCTTTCGTTGTCACCAGGATAAAGTTCAAGAGCCAAAACGCCTACGAAGTCGTCAGATTCGAAAACTGTAGCGAGGTTTGCCTTGCCAGTCCATTCTTCGAGGTTATCGCGGTTTTCGTCATCTTCTGTAACCCAGAGAGTCTTGCCTGCCTGAATTTCGAAGTCTGCGAGAATGTCGAAGGAATACTTTTCCTTTTCGAGAAGTTTCTTGTTCGGCTTCTTCTTCACATAGATGATTTCTTCAACAACTTCTTCCTGAACCGGAGCCTTTACTGCAACCTTGGAAACATCTTCTGCCGGAGCAGCAGCTTCTTGAACAGGTGCTTCTTCAGCGGCCGGAGCAGCAGCTTCTTGAACAGGAGCGGCTTCTTCAGCGGCCGGTGCAGCAGCTTCTTGAGCAGGAGCAGCTTCTTCAGCGGCCGGTGCTGCGGCTTCTTGAGCAGGTGCTGCTTCAGTAGCCGGAGCGGCAGCTTCTGCCGGGGCTGCTTCAACTGCCTGTGCGGCCGGTGCAGTTTCTTGTGCAGGTGCTGCAGCTGGAGTTGCTTCCTGAGCAAACACTGCAGATGCAAAAACGAGGGATGTGAGAAGGAGTTTCTTCATTATCTATCTCCAATGAACAAAAATTTGAACAAATAGTAGTAAAATATGTCTGCAAGAAGCATGTAGGAATGCCGAAAACTGGGTTTGGGAATGCTGTTTGTAGAGAGGTTGGTGCTTTCTTTGCAAAAACAAACAAAAAAAACAAAAAGACCTTCTCTTTCGAGAAGGTCTTTTAGCGGGATAGACGAGGCTTGAACTCGCAACCTCCGGCGTGACAGGCCGGTGCTCTAACCAAAATTGAGCTACCACCCCAAATCGGTGAACCAAATATACAAAAACTATTTCACCTGTCAAGGGCAAGGTACAAAAAATTTATACCTTACTCCTTAATTACGGCTTGATAGTCGGTGCTTGCCTTGCCACCGGAGCTAGTTCGCCATGCTTGCGGAACAGGTGCTTCACCAAAGTCTTGAAACCACGGAACACACGGTAGCGTTCGCGCGGGTTCTTTATGGACATTATGCCCTGACGTATGATGTAGCTTGGACGCAAGTAGAATTCACGGCGCGCCTTGTCGCAAAAATCAACAAGAGCCTGGCTCGTAAGTTCACCGCGCTGGATTGTTGTGCGATGGAATCCGTCCTTGTCGAGCCACTGGCCGTAATCCTTGGTCTTGAGGGCTCCGCTTTCGAGAGCTTCCTTGTAGGCTTCTGTGCCTGGGTAGGCCATGATCGGGTAGAACTGAGCCGTATTCGGATTCAGCTTCTTGGCATAGTCGAGCGTCATGCGGAGCGTTTCCGGCGTGTCGCCCGGGTTGCCGACCATAAAGCAGCCGTGCACGAGGAGCCCGGCCTTGCGGGCGTTCTTTGTAAATTCGATTGCCTTGTCCGTGTTCTTTACACCCTTGTGGATGTTCTGCAACACCTCTGGGCTAGCACTTTCAAAGCCTACGCACATTTCGCGACCGCCAGCCTTTTTCATGAGCTGGAGCAAATCGAGAGGAACGTCTGCACGGGCGTTGCAGCTCCAGGTTATCTTCAACTTGCGTTCAAGAATAAGTTCACAAATTGCGCGGACGTGCTTGGGGTCTGCGGTAAACGTGTCGTCTTCAAAGAACACTTCTCCGAGGTCTTCAAAGTTCTTGACAATGTATTCAAGTTCGTTGACTATATCTTCCGGACTGCGCTTGCGGAACACGTGCCCGTTGATTGTCTGCGGAATTACGCAGTAGCTGCAGCGGTTCGGACAACCGCGACCAGAAAGGATTACGATGATCGGGTTGAGGTTTGCTCCGTAAAAATAGCGCTTGTAGCAGGAATACAGGTACTTGTGGTAAGTTTTGCTCACCCAGGGTATGTTGTCAAGATCCGTAATCTTCGGGCCTTCCGGCTGGAAGTCTGTTTTGCCGTCTGGCGTACGGAAGGCTAGACCGGCAATGTCGGACGGTTTTGCTATTTCACCCTGCAAAAGTTTTGCGAGCTTGCAGACTGTGCGGTCCGCTTCGCCGATAATGCAGTAGTCGAGCGCAGGTTCCATTTCGAGGCTTTCGAGCGGCTCTGCGCTTGCGTGCGTGCCCATGATTGCAATCGGCTTGCCGAATTCTTCTTTAAGTCTACGCACAACCTTCAAGTCGTTCAAGATGCTTGGAGTGCTTGTGCTGAGAATCAAAAGTTCTGGATCGAATGGACGAATGCGTTCAACCGTGGCCTCCAGATCGAGGTCCATGGCGGGGGAGTCGATAAGCTGAATTTCGTTGCCGTCCGCTTCGGCGTTGCCAGCCGCATAGCTCAGGAACATCGGCCAGTAGAGCGTGCTGGATTTTGTGACGCACGGGCTGCGAGATTCACGGCTGAACATCGGATGGAATGGCGGATTTAAAAACGTAATACGCATAAGCGCGCACAAAATACAATTATTCTCGAGAATAAGCTACATTTTATGCATAATGAAAGTAAAAAAGTTGTTGTTTTTGTCTTTTGTCGCCATTTCTTTACCTTTCGCGAGCGATTTAGACACCATTAGGACCTCTTTTGCCGATGGAAGCCTTGCGAGACTTTACACGGTAAAAAAGGGTACGACCGTGCGCGAAGGCGTTTCCTATTCGTACCATCCGGGTGGGGCGGTGGCAATTGAAATTCCGTATGTGGATGGCAAAATTACAGGAACTTACAAGACCTACTATGCCGATGGCAAAGTGCATCAGGTAACGAATTATGTTGCCGACGAAGAAAATGGAACTTCCGAAACATACTATGAAAACGGCAAAATGCGCAATAGGGAAGTTTACAAGGCCGGTCGTCTCGACGGCTTGGTCGAGGAATTTGATAAAGATGGAGTGAAGCGAGCTCAAATGCCGTACCAGGCTGGCTACATGCATGGAAAGGCGCAAATGTTTGACGATGCCGGCATGCTCAAGGAAGAAATGGATTTTGACCATGGCATGAGGCACGGGTATTACCGTCAATACAATCGTGGCATAATGATGAAACAGATTCGGTTCTATCAAAACCGCTGCGACAGTGCTTGCGAACAATAAATTTTGGGAACTTTGCACCAATGTTTGCCGTCGCTTTGGATTTCGTGGATTTTGTTTACCCGAAGGCGAAAAAGCCCTCGCTGAAAAATATTTCCTTGCAAATTCCCGAAGGTTCCTTTTTTGCGCTGCTTGGCGAAAACGGTGCTGGTAAAACAACCTTGATGCGGCTTGTTTGCGGGCGCTTGCAGGCAACTTCCGGCAATGTTGAAATCGCGGAAAGCCTTCGGTGCGGCCGTTCCGTGGATTTGAAAAAAATTGGAGCTCTCATAGAAAATCCGGGTGACTATCCGCGTTTGACGGTGGAAGAATACCTGACTTTCTTTGGTAAACTTTATGAAGTCGGTAATCTTCGGAACCGTATACATGAGGTTTTGGATAAATTAAACTTTGAAATGGATCTTGGCATGCGGGTCGGGTCGCTTTCGCTTGGCAATCGGCAAAAACTCCAAATTGCGCGAGCGGTATTGCATTCCCCGAAAATTCTTTTGCTGGACGAACCTGCCGCCAATTTGGATCCGGTCGCTCGTGAAGCCCTCTGGATGGCTCTTTCGAGGTATCGCGAAGAAACGAACTGTACGCTTGTCGTGAGTTCCCACATTTTGCCGGAATTAGATTTGTATGCCACGAACTTTGCAATTTTAAAGAAAGGCGAAGTTGCCTTGCAGGGTGAAATTCCGAAGGCCGATAAGTTGATGCCGGTGCGGATTGCGCAAAAGGATTATGAGCGTGCTTTGGATGCTTTGAAAAATGCTGGCATCGAGGTCTCGTCTGGGGAATCTCACTTGACTACTCTCTATAAGCGAGCCATGCAGTAAAATTTTTGCGGCTTTCTAAAAATCAAAAATGACCTTGAAAAAAAACTCCCTGGGATAAACCCAGGGAGTTTTAGCATTTTCTGTTTTTAAGTCAGATTAGAACTTGAAGACGGCTTCAATACCAGCAGTGAGGGAGGTATCGTCGTTGTCGCCATAGTCGTCACCGAGCTTGATGTCTGCCATTACTGTAGCCATGATGTCGATGTTTTCAACTGGGCTGATGTAGAAACGGCCACCAACGTCGAGTGTTTCCAATTCGGAATCGCTGTCGAGGGAGTTGGTGTGGTATTCAACAGGAATGCCGAGCTTGATAAAGCCAGCAAGCTTGAGTGCCGGTTCTGCATAGATGAACATGTATTCCGGAACTTCGTCATTGACTTCGTTACGCACGCCATCGCCATCGTTATCGTTGTCGAGGATTGCATAGAAGAATGTTGTCTTGATCTGGAACATGCTTACATCGAACATCGGTTCAGCCAAGATGGTATGAGCTGTGGAAGTCATGTCGTACTTACCAGCAAGGCTCTTTGCATCATCGTCGTCGCCGAGGTAGTCAGCATGGAAACCATAGACTGCACGGAAGCTGAAACCACCGATGGTAAGGCCAGCGTCGATACCAGCATGGAGTTCGTTGTGTTCTTCAGTCTGGTAGCTCTTGTAGTCTACATACGGACGGAGGTGCTGACCTGCATAGTTGAATTCGTATGCCAAGTGAGCGTTGTAGTTCTGGTCTGCATCGATGCAGTTGCCATCGTCACCGATGAGGCAGTCGTTGCCGTTGCGGCCAAAGCCGATGCCGAGTTCGAGACCGGCGAGGCTAACCTGCATACCGCGGATGTCGTGTTCCTTCATGCCAGCAGCGTAGTAGGTGGCGTCGTCATAGCCATAGTAAGCCTGGAATGCGCCTTCGCTAAATGTCAAGTCACCGACCTTAACATTGAAGAAGTCGCCAAGCTTGTACTGGATGTAAGCACCGTTGTAGCCAATGCTGCCACCTTCAGAACCATAGTCAGCTTCCAAGCCAACAAATGCAGACCACTTGCTGTTGAAGCTTACGTCAAAATTGAGGTCAACGGTAGTTGCGTATTCGTGCTTAACCTTGTCGTCGTTAAGAAGATCGTTTGTGTAGGCGTCGAGTTCAACTTCACCGGAAATCTTGACTTCCATCTTTGCGGCGGAAGTTTCTTCGTTCATGCTAGCCTTGAGAGCGTCCATTGCAGAGGAAGCTGCGTTGGAAACTTCACCAGTAACATCGGTGTTTGCCGGAGCTTCAGCAGTCTTTGTTTCTTCGGCCTTCTTAGCTTCAGCAGCGGCCTTTTCTTCTTCAGCCTTCTTAGCTTCAGCAGCGGCCTGGTCTTCTGCAGGAGCAGCAGCCGGGGCGGCGGCTGGCTGTGCTGCAGCCTGAGCAGCTGGCTGAGCTTCAGCCTTCTGTTCTGCCGGAGCAGCAGCCGGCTGTGCAGCCGGAGCAGCCGGTTGTGCAGGAGCTGCGGCAGGAGCGGCAGCTGTCTGAGCCATAGCACTTGCAGCGGCAAAGCCGATAGCAAGAGCAGAAGCATAGATCTTATTCATGTTATCTCCTTGATTGATATATAGTTGATTTTAGAACATTCCGAAATGTAGCATATTCTTTTACAATTCTCCATAGCAAATTTTCAAAAAAATAGGATAAATTGTCCATATAAGAATAAATGAAACAAGAGTGTAACTTTTTTGACCGAAAATAGTGTACTGTGTAGATTATTTCAAAAAAAAATGTTTTTTTTTATGGATTCCCCTTGACGGCTGCACGAATCTTTTTATATTTGGGCGCGTAATCTTAAGGATATGCAAAATGACTAAAAAGAACATTCTTATGATCGCTCTTGGTGTTGTTTTGCTGATCATCGGCTACTTCTGCTTGGCTCAGGGCCCTGCTGAAAATCCGGTTTCCCTTACGGTTGCTCCTTTAATTTTGGTTTTTGCTTATCTTGTTGTAATTCCTGTTGGGATTCTCTGCTTCGGTAAGAAGAAAGATAAGGAAGAAATCCAAAAGTAAAAATATGGGCGATTAGCTCAGCTGGTTCAGAGCGTCTGCCTTACAAGCAGAATGTCAGCGGTTCGAATCCGTTATCGCCCACTACCGAAAAATCGGAAACGATTTGGGGTGGTAGCTCAATTTTGGTTAGAGCACCGGCCTGTCACGCCGGAGGTTGCGAGTTCAAGCCTCGTCTATCCCGCTAAAAGACCTTCTCGAAAGAGAAGGTCTTTTTGCTTTTGTATCGTGACTCTGTTCATAAAATATGCCACCCAGGTTACTGGATGGCATCGGTTATGTCCGTTCTTGCTTACGGCGATGGCCATTACCTTTCCCAGAAGCAGGACACTCCTTTCACGCCAGCTACAGGCCCATCACTACGAAATCCCTCCTGCATAAAGCAGAATTTAACCCTTACGCCTCTGCATGATTAGTGGTTAGTGATTAGGATCTAGTGCTTAGTGGAATGTTATTTTCCAGTGCTTAGGGTATAGGGTTCAGGGTGTAGGGGATAGTGAATGTTGAGTTCCAATGTGTCGGCTGTAGGCTGACATCTGAATGTTCAATTAATAACTTCGTTATTCTTGATAATGCGTCTCGGTCATAAAAATAAACAAGTTTATTTTTGCGACGCTCGACTTAGTTATCAACTAATAATTTCATTCTTCCATCTTC
>JAZLFR010000052.1:0-7817 GCA_045615885.1 Fibrobacteraceae bacterium | reverse complement strand
GAATTGTAGAAGCCTTGGACGGATCGGCAGGTGCCGAAGGAGTCTTGCCGTAGGCGACCGTACTCTTGGAAATTTCAGTACCGTCATCATCTACGAAGGTGACTGTGTAATTTCTCAAAGTTGAAGTAAACGTTGCCTTGTACGTTGCATCGTCTGTCACCTTCACAAGTTCAGGAGACCAACCGGCGAAAGAGTAATTGTACTGGGCTGTTGCTGCCTTTGTCGGTTCTGTTGCAGGGGCCGTAGGCATTTTACCATAAGCCACGCTGGAGCTGGAAAGAGCCTTGCCGTTTTCGTCTGCGAAAGTAACTACATAGTTTCTTACGGAGGCAATGTAAGTAGCGGTGTAAATAGCATTACCAGAGACTGCGACAAATTCCGGAGTCCAGCCAGCAAACTCATAGGTGTATTGGGCGGTAGAAGCCTTGGTCGGATCTTTCGGAGCTGTGGGCATGGAACCATACTCAACAGAACCAGATTCTATTACAGAACCGTCTTCATCAACGAAGGTAATGGTGTAAGAAACGGTACTATAGCGGGCTTCAATGGAAATGTCTGCTGAAATTGTAATGCTTTCGCCCGGTTGACCTAAGTAGTTTCCCTTATTGTCGTACCAGCCGACAAAAGTATAGCCAGGCTTTTCAATAGCTTCGGGCAAAGTATAGGAAGAACCTTCGTAAACATCTTCAGAAATTTCAACCTTGCCATCTACATAGACAATAAGCTGGTGCTTCGGTGCGGCAGTAAACAAAGCATTCACCGTCAGGGCAGACTTTACGGAAGTAAAGCTCTTGTCCCAGCCGTTGAACACATAGCCTTCTCGGGTCGGCGTGGCAGGAGCTGTAGCAGCCTTGCCGTATTCCACATACTGGGTTTTCAAAATTTCGGAACCATTCTTAAAAACGACTTCGTAAGTAACAGGCGTTGCTTCAAATTCTGCAATGTATGTGGCATCGCCAACCACACTGACCACAGGCTTGTCAAAGCCCTTGAATGTGTAGTTAAATGCTACCGTAGATTCGCGTTCCGGATTTTCGCCCTTATAACTTGGCATGGTTCCGTAGGCAAGCAGTTCTTCCTGCAGAACAGAATTATCATAGTTCAGGAACTGGACTGTGTACTTATTGATGGTGGCATCGTAAGTTGCCGTGTAAACGACTTCCTCTGTGACAGGAATAAGTGTTGCGTCCCAACCGGCAAAGGTGTAGGTGTACTGGGCTGTAGCCGCAAGCGTAGGCACATCGCCTGCGTACACAGGCACATTGCCGTATTGAACTGCAGAACTTTGAAGAACAGTGCCGTCAATGTTCTTGAAGGTGACTGTGTAGCTCAAGTCCAGGAGTTCACCATACAAAGCCTTGACTGTAGTATTTTCCGTAAAGACGGTCTTTGAATCTACACGAGTAAGATTTTCATCGAACCAACCCTTGAAATAGTAGCCTTCTTCTGCGGCGGGAGCTTCGGGAATGGATTCCAGCAAGCCATCTGCACCTGTAACGAGAGCCGCGATTTCATTATCTTCGGGATATTCGAAAGACACCACATATTTCTGTTCTGCATTAGAAGCATACAAGGCAGAGACAGTCATATCGGCAGAAACTTTCTGCTTGCCCGTAAACACGTCCCCGTTTTCCTTGACCCAAGAAACAAACTTGTAACCCGAAGCAGGTTCAGGATCATCGGGCATAGATACAAGTCCCTTGTTGTTGGTATACTTACGGGTGGCAGCTCCGTCGTCGTCAAAGGTAACGCGTATGGTCGGAAGATTATCTGCATCGGCAAAAATCGGGTAGCCATTTGCACGGCTCCAAATTTTTGAATTTTCCTGGGAACTAGCCATTGTATTCAACTGGTAGGCGAACTGATCGCGCTGCATATTGGCAGTAGAAAGGCCACCTACATTAACCGTTTTTGAGGAAGAATTATCAACGCCTACTGCGGCTGAAAGGTCAGCTACCTTGGTATCGAAATATGCATTCTTTGTACTGGCCCCACCCTCGATTAAGCCAAACAGGGCTCCCCTATAGGCCCCACTTATAGCCTTGCCCACAATATTTTCAGCGGCGCTGTATACATTTTTAACAGTACCTGTAGTGGAGCCGGCAATACCGCCAACATGGTATATTGAGGTGCTGGTAGCTTCCACATCAGCAAGATTGTAGCTATCTGTAATTTGAGAGCCGTTGTAACCAGCAATGCCACCGGCTCTATCTAAAGAAAGAACCTTGCCCAAGTTTACACAAATGGAAACTAGGCCCTTTGAATCAGATAAATAACCTACAATGCCGCCGGAAGAAGAAGAATAAGAAGAACCTGAAGCCGTCACAGCGCCGCTATTGCTGCAGTTGCTGATGGTGACGGCGGCACTCACATAACCGGCTATGCCACCGGAATAAGAAGAAGAAGAACCTGAAGCCGTCACAGCGCCGCTATTGCTGCAGTTGCTGATAGTAGCTGCGGCAACCACAAAACCGGCTATACCACCGGAATAAGAAGAAGAAGAACCTGAAGCCGTCACAGCGCCGCTATTGCTGCAGTTGCTGATGGTGACGGCGGCACTCACATAACCGGCTATGCCTCCAGAAAATCGACCTAAAACATCGGCCTTATTTTCAGAATTTTCAATGAACTTGCCTCCAGCCTCATAACCGACAATCCCACCAACATAACTGTAGTAGTACGAGCTAACAGAGTGCTTTACCGAGCCAGATACCGCGGCTCCCTTGACACTCCCGGTATTGTATCCGGCAATTCCACCAACATAACCATCCGCATAATATGTAGAAGAACTGTAATATCCTTTCAAATAAGTCAACACAGTTCCATCAAAGGAAACATTTTCTATGGAGCCTTTATTTTTGCCAACTAACCCGCCAATGTTACCATAACGATCTTTCGAAGTTGTCGTAACAACATGAGCATACACATAAGCATTATTCACGCTTAAATTCTTAATCACACCATTTTCACCCACGACACCAAACAGGCCCCGGCTAATGGAGTCCGCCTTAGCTGCCAGCGTATCATTCACATACAGGCCACTGATCTTATGGCCATTTCCATCAAATACACCATCAAAGGCACGGGTCGAAGTATCACCTATAGCCTTCCAGCGGGTAGTCCCACTTTTATCGGTAACCTCCGTATCCCACAGCACAATGTCGTTTGCCAACTGGGCATTTATGGAGGTCTTACCCGAATTCACCTGCACCGCAAACCAGGCCAGTTCCTCGGGCGTGGTAATCTGGTAAAACACCTTGCCATCAATCTTCTTGGTGTTTTCGGGTTCACTGGTACCCCCAAGCCAATTGGCAAAGGAGCTGGAAATAAGTAGCAAACACGCTACAAATATTTTAGTCATGCTTTTCATAAGGCATCTCCTCTTAATTAAAATATCGATTATGGATCGCGATAAAAATTTGCCCTAGCGGTATTAGAAACAACGATACCACAAACTGTTTAAAGTTCATTGTATTATCGCAACGGTATATTTTGTTGAAATACGTTTTTGCAGGGTCTTTTTTGCGCAAGTTGTCGCTTTTCAATGCCAAAAAAGTGCCCAAAAATATGGACCTCTGCCACAGGTGGCTAATCTCAAAATCTCGACAATGCCAATACTGCGCATATAAATCATTTATTGAAAACTTTTCACTCATTTCATTGTCTCGTTTTTTACAAACCGGACATTCACCGAGCATACAATGAAACCAACAAAAAAAGCGTGGGTCATTGTTTGTGCTTCTCCACCTTAGGCTCGGCAAAGCCTGTACAAGGAAAACACAAACGACCCACGCCATTTCTGGCGTGAGCGTCCGTATCTTATCCCCTTGTACTATAAATTTTGCCGATTTAAGGTAGAGGCAAGAGACAAATGCTCAACAAAATGTCAAAAAAAATTTGAATTAGGTTTTTAGAAATTTCTCCCTATTTTTTACATAGCATAATATAACTTATTTTCGGCAAAGCATTTCCTTATTTTCCAAATGTTCAGTAACTTGGCGCACATTGTCCCAGAAAACATATTTTATGCAAAAACGGCCCGCTTCGAAAGCGCCAGCACTACGCCCCCGTCGCAAAATGTTACTATTGCGAGTATGAGTTACGAATGCAAAAATTTGAACGGCACCTTCTGTGAAAAACGCCAAAAGGAATGCGACCCGGGCGAGCCGGGCTGCGTGCTGCGCGGGCGCGTAAGCTTCCCGTTGAAAGAGAAAGTAGATCGGCGCTCTGCGCCTACAGAATACAGAAAACAGAAATAGGAGTCAGTGACAGGAGTCAGAAGACGGAAGAAATTGTAACTTACCATGTCTTAGCGAGCGAGAATCCCACCCGAAATGAGGGCGCGCCTTTGGTGCTTTGGGGCGTTGAGCCGACTCTGGCGGATAAATTGCAAAACTTTTGAATTTTTATCCGCCGTAAATGACAATTTTTGAGACAGTTTTATACTTTGCCAGCTAAATCATGGTGCAATGGCAGATAAAAACTGCTTTTCAAGGCAGCTTATCCGCCCAAACAGGGCAAGTTGGTTTTGACTGCGCAAAATTTCTGTATTTCTGGCAGATAAAACTGCACCTGACAGGGCGGCTTATCCGTACTTTTGGCAATTTTACCATCAAAAAACGGCCACACCGCACTACTTAGGTTCTTCCGGTGGCACACGCGCAATAGAACCGACGGTCGCGCGGCATGCCTTGATCAAATCAGCCGGTGCAATCTTCAACTGCAATCCTCGTTCGCCCGCGCTCACATAAATATACGGGAAATTGTTTGCCGTTTCGTGAATGAAAATCGGGAAATTCTTTTTTAATCCAAGCGGGGAGCAGCCGCCGCGAATATAGCCCGTGAGTGGAGTCAAGTCCTTGAGCGGAACCGTTTCAATTTTCTTGTTGCCGCTGACTTTTGCGGCGCCCTTCAAGTCCACTTCCAGGTTGCCCGGCACAACGCACATCAGGTAGCCGATCTTATCGCCATGCACAAGAATCGTCTTGAAAACCTGGTTGATGTCTTCGCCCAGGGAATCTGCCACATGCTGGGCGCCAAGGTCATTTTCATCGACAACATACGGAATCAGGTCGTACGAAATTTTCTGCTTGTCAAGAATGCGGGCTACATTAGTCTTTTTGATTTCCATTTTACCGTTCCTATTTTCAAGACAAATATAAAACAAAAAAGGCTCCCCCGCTGCAAGCGGGGGAGCCTTTTCAAGCTAGGCTATTAAAGCTTATACCTTGATGGTGCAGCCCTTGGCATTCCAGATTTCTTCTGCGTACTGCTTGATGGTACGGTCAGAGCTGAACTTGCCCATGCGTGCAACGTTGAGGATTGCCATTTCTGCCCAGTGCTTCTTGTCCTGGTAAGCTTCGGCAACCTTGGCCTGCATGTCTACGTAGCTGCGGAAGTCAGCGCAGAGCATGTACGGGTCATGGGTGAGGAGCTTGTCGGCAATGTGCTTGAAGAGTTCCGGACGATCCGGGCTGAAGAAGCCAGAACCGATGAGGTCGATCACGCGGCGGAGATCGTCGTCGGATTCGTAGAAGTCACGTGGACGGTAGCCCTTGGCGAGGAGGTTGGTAACTTCTTCAACGGTAAGGCCGAAGATGAAGATGTTTTCGTCGCCAACTTCTTCCTTCATTTCGACGTTAGCGCCATCGAGGGTACCGATGGTGAGAGCGCCGTTAAGAGCAAACTTCATGTTGCCGGTACCAGAAGCTTCTGTACCTGCTGTAGAAATCTGTTCGGAAAGGTCTGCAGCCGGAATGATCTTTTCTGCGAAGGAAACACGGTAGTTTTCGAGGAAGACCATCTTGAGCTTGCCCTTGCATGCCGGGTCTGCATCGATGATTGCAGCAACAGCGTTAGCAAGACGAATAATCTGCTTTGCCATCCAGTAACCAGGAGCGGACTTACCACCGATCATAATGGTACGCGGCATGATTTCCTTGCCATCCTTAACCTGGATATAGAGGTGGATTGCATGGAGAATGTTCAAAAGCTGGCGCTTGTATTCGTGGATACGCTTTACCTGAACGTCGAAGAACGTGTTGGTGTCAACTTCAGCACCCTGGTTTTCCTTGAGGTACTTGGCGAGACGTTCCTTGTTCTGCTTCTTGACGTCCATGAATGCCTTCTGGAACTTGGCATCCTTTGCGAACTTTTCAAGCTTCTTCAAATCGTCGAGATCCTTAACCCAGGATTCGCCGATCTTGCTTGTGATAAGGTCGGACATTGCCGGGTTAGCCTTGCGAACCCAACGACGCGGTGTAACACCGTTAGTCTTGTTATTGAACTTTTCCGGCCAGAGTTCATAGAAGTCCTTGAACAAGGTGGTCTTCAAGAGGTCGGAGTGGAGGGCGGCAACACCGTTCACTGCGAAGGAACCGACGATGGAGAGGTATGCCATGCGGATCATCTTGCAGCCGCCTTCTTCGATGAGGCTCATGCGAGCGAGGCGAGCGTTGTCGCCAGGCCACTTCATGCTGACCATGCGGAGGAAGCGTGCGTTGATTTCGTAGATGATCTGGAGGTGACGCGGGAGGAGCTTTTCGAAGAGGCTGACAGGCCACTTTTCGAGAGCTTCCGGCATCAAGGTGTGGTTGGTGTATGCGAAAGTCTTTGTGACGATTTCCCATGCTTCGTCCCAGCCGAGGCCTTCGATATCGATGAGAATGCGCATCATTTCGGCAATGGAGATAGCCGGATGGGTATCGTTCAACTGGATAGCAACCTTTTCCGGGAACATCTTCCAGTCGTTTGCGTGGAGCTTCTTGAAGCGCTTGATGATATCCTGCAAGGAAGCGGAGCAGAGGAAATACTGCTGCTTCAAGCGAAGTTCCTTACCGTTCATGGAGGAGTCGTTCGGGTAGAGAACCTTGGAGATGGTTTCGGAAAGTTCCTTGTCCTGGACAGCGGCGATGTAGTCACCGTTGTTGAAGTATGCAAGGCCGAAATCGTCCGTGGACTTTGCGCTCCAGAGGCGGAGGTTGTTCACGGTGTTGTTCTTGTAACCCGGAATCGGAGTGTCGTACGGGAGAGCAAGAACGTAGTCCTTGGTTTCCCAACGGTTGCGGAGCTTGCCGTTTTCGTCGGTCCAGCTTACAACGTAGCCGTAGAACGGAACCTTGATAGCGTTTGCCGGGCGAGCGATTTCCCACGGGTTCGGGAGGCGGAGCCAGTTGTCCGGGCGTTCTTCCTGTTCGCCGTTGGTGATCTTCTGGCTGAACATACCGTATTCGTAGCGGATACCCATACCCATAGCCGGGAGTTCCAGGGTAGCCATGGAGTCGAGGAAGCAAGCTGCCAAGCGACCGAGACCGCCGTTGCCGAGGCCTGCGTCAACTTCCTGTTCGCGGAGTTCGTCCAGGGTCATGCCCACTTCGTCGAGAGCTTCCTGAACGGCGGATTCAACGTCCAGGTTCAGGACGGAGTTACCGAGGGTACGGCCAATCAAAAATTCAAGAGACAGGTAGTAGACGCGCTTAACGTCCTTTTCGTAGTAGGTTTCCTGAGTCTTGATCCAGCGGTCCACCAGACGGTCGCGAACTGCGTAAGCTACGGCCAGGAACTTTTCGTGGTCGGTTACGGTGTCCATGCTACGGGCGAGAGTGTGGTTGATGTGGTCGGTAAATGCCTTGCGGAATGCTTCCGCATCGGTACCGAGCACCGGAGCTGCTGTTTTCTTAGTAGTCTTTGCCATAAGATTTCCTATGGGTTTGTGGTTAAATTCTTCCAGATAAACTGAAGTTTTACGGCGTAAGTTTAGAAATTTTTGCGGTTGTTTTCAATGTATCATCATTATGGAGCCTCCACATTATGATGTA
>JAZLFR010000051.1:0-93596 GCA_045615885.1 Fibrobacteraceae bacterium | reverse complement strand
TGATGATGGGGTTCTGCTGGAAATCATTTCCAGGCGAACTGGCCTTACTCTTGAAGAAATCCAGGCGCTGTAAAAAGGCGTACTCTCGCACCTGCGTCAAGTGCCGTTCCA
Organism: Fibrobacteraceae bacterium; assembly: GCA_045615885.1. Classification (GTDB taxonomy): domain Bacteria; phylum Fibrobacterota; class Fibrobacteria; order Fibrobacterales; family Fibrobacteraceae; genus UBA1765. The sequence continues at coordinate 93,485 of JAZLFR010000051.1, read as the reverse complement.
CATCGCTTTCGCGTTAGGCCCCGCAGCCCGCATGGGGCCGGACTCGCGCGGCGCTTGCCTTATGCAGTGGCATGGAGCGCGAGGCTGAACGAACGACTCGCATCGCGAGTCGATAGCGCAAGGGGCCGGCCCGCCAGGGCAACGCCCAAAATATCGCCCCTTTGCTAGATGAATCAAACCGTCGCTTTTTGAGCTTGTAGCGACTGGAGGAAAAATGAGCAACGCAGTTTCTGCCAATAATGGCGTAGAAAATGAAACTGTCTGGCTTACGCAGGCCCAGATGGCTGAATTATTTGATGTTCAGCGTCAAGCGATTACGAAACATATCAAGAATATTTTTGAGAGCCATGAACTAGAGGAAAAGTCAACTAGTTCCATTTTGGAACTAGTTCAGAAGGAGGACAGTAGAAATGTCCTCAGAAAAGTTGCCTTATACAATCTTGACATGATTATTTCCGTAGTTTTTTTTAATAAAACAGACGCTTTTTCAATCTTGTAGCGGCAAGAGAAAAGCGACAAAATGGTAGAATATAATAAGAATCGATACTCAAAAACCGACTTTTTGGTAGATTTTAGCTCAAAATGGGTAAGGTATTTGTGCTTGAATTTTGGTAAATTCATAACTATGAAAACTGCATTTTTTAAAACTTTCGTAAAATCCATGGGTGTGGCGGTCGCAATTTCTGCCGCATTCGCCACCACCGCAAACGCACAGATTATGAAAAACGTTCTTACCGTTCAGCAGCAGGACATGGCCATTATCGCCTGCTTGGAAGCCAAGGGCGACTTGGCAAAACTCAGCAAGGCCATCGACAAGGGCCTGGACGACGGCCTCACCGTAAGCCAGGTGAAGGAAGCCCTTTCACAGCTTTATGCCTACACCGGTTTCCCGCGCTCCCTGAACGCCCTGGGAACTTTGCAGAAGGTTCTGGATGAGCGCAAGGCCGCCGGCAAGAAGACCGCCGAAGGCAAGGACGCTTCTCCTCTGCCCAAGAATTACAACTCCCTGAAGGCCGGTACCGAAGTTCAGACGAAGTTGTTCGGCAAGGTGAACAATACTTTCGCTCCTGCAACGGATTACTACCTGAAGGCACATTTGTTCGGCGACATTTTCGCCCGCGACAACTTGACTATGCCGGAACGCGAACTGGTGACAGTTGCTGCCCTCAGCGGCATGGACGGTGTTCACCCCCAGCTGGCAGCACACAAAGCAGGCGCAAAGAAGGCTGGCCTTACGGATCAGCAGGTGGAAAGCATTACCATGACTTTGCAGGATGCCAAATTGATTCCTGGCATGTACGGCGGAGATTCCCCGTGGCCCCGCGGCGTGCCTAACGTGAATTACGCAAAGTACTTTATCGGCAACAGCTATGTGGCTCCCATGAGCGCCGAAAATGGCGGCCCTACCAACGTGACTTTCGAACCGGGCTGCCGCAACAACTGGCACGTGCATCACAACCAGGTGCAGGTCTTGATTGCTGTTTCTGGCCGCGGCTGGTACGTGGAAGAAGGCAAGGAACCTCTTGAAATGACGCCGGGTACTGTGGTGGCCATTCCCGAAGGCAAAAAGCACTGGCACGGTGCTGCCAAGGATTCCTGGTTCCAACACTTGACTTACCACACCCACGTTGGCGAAAACGCCAGCAACGAATGGTTGGAACCTGTAGTTGACGAAGTGTACAACAAGCTTCCGTAATTGAGGCGGTATGAATAAAATTTTTCTCATGATATTTTTTGCAGCAAGTTTCATTTTCGCTGCATGTCAAAACGATACCGGCACAAAGGTTAATTCTAAAGAAATCGCTATGAAAAAGACGCTGATTATTTTCTACTCCTACACAGGCAACAGCAAGGCCATTGCCGAAACCGTCGCTAAGCAAGTTTCTGGCGACATGGTGGAAATCGTTCCCGTCAAAAAAGAAGACTACGCCGCCAATAATTACGCTATCGGCGACGCCCTTATTGACGCCATCAACAAGAATCCAAAATCCGAAACCAGCTACCCAGCTATCAAGGCGAGCGCCTCGGTAAATTTTGACGTCTACTGTTCCATTATCGTTGTCGCACCACTTTGGTGGAGCCACATGGCCGCTCCCATGCAGACCTATCTTTTCAAGAACAGCAGGGAACTTGCAAATAAAAAAGTGGGCCTCATTGTAAGCAGCCATTCCAGCGGAATCAGCGGTGTTGAAGCCGACGCCAAGCGCTTGCTTCCTGGCAGCAACTTCACCGCAAGCCTTTCTATAAAGGCTACAGATTTCTCTAGCCGCGAAACAAAAATCGTAGACTGGTTAAAGTCTGAATTTTAAAATTGAAATTTCAAACCAACGCAATCGCGACATTTCAAAATCATGAAAAAACTTCTAATTTTCTTCGTACTTCTTCTAGCGTCAGGAACGGCTATGGCAAAGACAAGTCAAGTGAAAAAGCAGCCCTTTGAAAGCGACCGCATCGTTCGCCTGTCCTACATCGAAATTCACCCGGAATATCACGACCAGTACATGGCCATGGCTCTTGAAGTCGGTGCCACCAGCATGCGTACGGAACCGGGCGTTATCTGCATGTACCCCATGGGCCTTAAGCGTGACAAGAACGCCCTCTACATTCTTGAAATCTACGCCAGCCAGGACGCCTATAAAAAGCATATCGCCTCGGAACATTTCCAGAAATACAAGCAAGGCACCCTCCACATGGTCAAGCACCTTGACTTGATTGACACGGACCCGCTGAACCCGCTGATGAACATCAGCTCAGAAATCGCGGACAAGTAGAATCCTCAAACATTGTGATAAAAAAGGAGTGCGAAAAGCGTTCCTTTTTTTGTTTGAAGAACATTTTTTGGGGGCTCTACCCCTTGCAAATATACCAATCGGTATACTAAATTTGCAATATACCGAACGGTATATACAATTTTCAAGGAGTTCCCATGAGACCGAACCACATTTACCATGTTTTCCCGTTAGGCGCGTTACGAAACACCGCCGACGGCGTTAACTCCAACGCAAACATAAGCTGCGCAGCCTACCGAAACATCCGCGAGCTCACCAACCTCATTCCCCACTTGCAAAGTTTGCGGGTAGACTCCATTCTGCTGGGGCCTGTTTTTAAAAGCGAGACTCACGGCTATGACGTGACGGACATGTACAATTTGGACCCGCGACTTGGAAATAATGATGACTTAAAAGCCGTGGTTTGTGACTTTCATAACGCAGGATTTCATGTGTTTTTTGACGCCGTCTGGAATCATTCCTCCAGACATCATTTTGCCTACAGAGACCTGCGGGAAAGAGGGCGAAATTCACCTTACGCTGACTGGTATCGCAATCCGCGATTTAACACGCCCAACCTTTGCGGAGATTCCTTTACGGTAGACTGCTGGGCCGGTTTTCAGGAGCTGCCCGCCTTCAACTTGCGGAATCCCGATGTGGAGCGGGAACTGATTCATTGCGCGGAATACTGGATGGACGAATTTGGCATTGACGGAATTCGTATTGACGCCGCCGAAGATATGGACCTGGAATTTCTGCGACATCTTGCAACTGCATGCCACCAGAAACGACCCGATTTCTGGATGATGGGAGAAGTGGTTTTTGGAGATCCCAGGCGTTGGCTTGAGGCAGGCCTGAATTCCGTGACAAACTACCAGACGTACAAATCTTGCTGGAGTTCCCTGAATGACGGGAACATGTTCGAACTGGCTTACAACCTGAACCAACTTTTTGATGACAAAAGCGGAACCTGCAAGGGGACAAGACTCCAGCTTTTTAACGAGAATCACGACACCAACCGCATCTACAGCCAACTAAAAAACAAACATGACAATTTCGTTCAGCATTTACTGTTCTATACATTGCCCGGCGTTCCCACAATATATTACGGCGAAGAATTTGGCCTGAACGCAACAAAAGGCGGCTGCGACGACTGGAATTTGCGGCCGCCCATGTACATAGAATCAGGACACATTCGTTTCGATAACAATCAAAAGCCCGAGGGCAATCGCTTCACAAATTCCGCAGGACAAGAAAATCTTCTTTCAGAAATACGCCACCTGGCAAGCGTTCGCCTAGATTGCGACGCTTTACGCGAGGGCGGATACCAACAAGAGTTTGTACACTCCCAGCAATTTGCATTTTGGCGAACCCACCAAAATGGAGACGCCCTGGTTCTTATAAATCAACAAGACGCACCTGTACAATTTGAAATTGATTTGCGCAAGCACCTCGCGCACGCACAACAAGCGAACTCCTTAAAAAATCTGCGAGACCTTCTTTCCAACGAGTACATCAAAATCAACAACGGTAAAATCACCGTCTTAATCCCGCCCAAGTGGGGCCGCATCCTTGTACCTAGCGGTACATAAAAAGTATATTTGAATCATGACCACAAAAGAAGTTTTATTACAGCAGGCATTGATCCTCTTCCGTAAGGAAGGCTACGACGCCACCGGCGTGCAGAAAGTCGCCGACGCCGCAGGTGTAGGCAAGCCCACGCTGTACCATTACTTCGGAAACAAGCGGGGCCTTTTAAATGCCCTGCTCACCGCCCATCTGGAAAACTTCTGGAAGGACTTTGAAACCGCTGCGACCTACAATCACGACATCGTCAAAACCTTGGAACAGGTCGCCCGTGTCTACTTTGAATTCGCCAAAAAGAATCAGGAATTTTACGGCTGGTTCATGAGCATGGCAAACACGCCAACCGAAGGTGACATCCACGACGAAGTCATGCCCCTCTGCGAAAAACAGTGGACCACGCTGGCCAAACTCTTCCATGCCGCAAGCAAGGATCACGGCAACATGAAAGGCCGCCACGAACGCTACGCCTACACATTCCTGGGCATTATCAACGCCAGCATCCAGGCCTATTTCATAGGCCTCATAAAGCTAAATGACAGGGACGTCTACGACACCTGCCATCAGTTCATGCACGGAATTTTCTCGTAAACCGTCCTGAAATTACTTATGACTAACTTTTGTAAGCGTAAAATAAGTTAGTTTTTGCTAATTTAGTCTTGACTAACTCTTTTTGTTTTTCTAAAGTTAGGCTAAACTAACAAAGAATGGGCTTTCTACAAGCAAATTTTGCTATAGAAGGCTCGAAGGATTGATTGTAAAATGGCCTGCAATTGTGGCTGCAACAGTAAAAGCTCCACGAAAAAGTGGAATACCGAACCGAAGTTTTCGGAATTGAAAATTGGTGACGAAGTGGAAGTCACTGGGTATAACGAGGGTGATGCCCGCTACAAATCCAAGCTTTTGAGCATGGGCCTTGTGCGCGGCGTTGTTTTGAAAGTGATGCAGGTGGCTCCACTTGGCGACCCGATTGAAGTCAGCGTGCTTTCTTATCGTTTGTCCCTTCGCCGTGCCGAAGGCAATGTGCTGAAGTTGAGGAGGGTATAATGTCTCCAAGACCGTTTACTATTGCTATTGCAGGTAACCCGAACTGCGGTAAGACTGCTCTTTTCAATGCGCTTACCGGTTCTCGCCAGAGTGTTGGTAACTGGCCTGGCGTTACTGTCGAAAAGAAGGAAGGCTTCTTTGACCTTGGCAATCGCCACATTCGCGTTGTGGACTTGCCGGGTACATACGCCATTTTTGCAAATGCCGAAGACGAACGCGCCGCTGTTGATTTTTTGCTTACCCGCGAAGCAAACCTGATTGTGAATATCATGGATGCGACAAACATTGAACGCAACATGTTCCTTACGACGCAGCTTGTCGATATGCAGCAGCCAATGGTCATTGCCGTGAACATGATGGACATCGCAGAAAAGCGTGGACTCCATATTGACTTGGATGCACTTTCTAAGCGCTTTGGAGTTCCTGTCGTTCCGCTTTCTGCCGTGAGCGAAAAGAGTATCACGAACTTTATTAGCCAAATGGCTCATGTGATTTCTAGCCAGATTTCGATTCCGACGAACCTTACATACGGCGACAAGGTAGAAGGTGTTGTCAAGGAATTGGAACCTGTTGTAGCTCCAGTTGCAAAGATGCTTGATGCTGATGCCCGCTGGGTTTCTCTCATGTATTTGGGTAACGGCAATAGTTACGCCGACAAGTTTGCAGAAGCTGGTGTGTCTTTGAATCGTGATGACATTACCGCAAAACTTGGTGAAGAATCTGAATTCGTTTTGGCCGATGCTCGCTACAGCATGGCTCACGAAATTGCTAACGAAGTGATTGTTGGTGATCGCAGCAAGAGAACTTCTTCTGATAAGTTGGATTCCATTCTCTTGAATCGCTTTGCCGCCCTCCCGATTTTCCTTTTGGTAATGTACCTTGTTTTCTGGATTGCGGTTACAATCGGAAGTGCATTCATCGATTTCTTCGATGTGCTTTTCGGTGCAATCTTTGTAGATGGCCTTGGTTACTTGCTCTCCGATGTGATTGGCGCTCCGGCTTGGGTCTCTGCAATTCTTGCAGACGGTGTTGGTGCCGGTATTCAGACGGTATCTACGTTCATTCCGGTCATCTTCTTTATGTTCCTGTGCCTTACCTTCTTGGAAGACTCCGGCTACATGGCCCGTGCGGCGTTTGTCGCTGATCGCTTTATGCGATTCCTTGGGCTCCCTGGCCGTGCCTTCGTTCCGATGATGGTTGGCTTTGGCTGCGGCGTTCCTGGAATTATGGGTTCCCGCGTTCTTGAAAGCAGGCGCGAACGTTTCCTCACAATATTCCTTGTGCCTTTCATGAGCTGCGGAGCCCGCCTCCCTGTGTATGCACTTTTTGCAGCGGCGTTCTTTGGTAAGCAAGCTGGAACAATTGTGTTTGCGCTTTACCTTGTGGGCATTGTGTTTGCAATCGTTTATGGCTTGTTCCTTAGAAAGTCCTTGTTCATGGGCAATTCCAGCAACTTTGTGATGGAACTCCCGAACTATCATTTACCGAAGTTGAAGGCCCTGCTGATTCATTCTTGGCTCAAGTTGAAGGACTATGTGCTTCGTGCAGGTAAGGTGATTACCATTGCGGTAGCTGTGCTTGGATTCCTGAATGCCTTTGGCTATGCTGATGGCGAGTTTACCGCCGGCAATGCAGATTCTGAAAACAGTTTACTTTCTTCTGTTGGCAAGGCGATTACGCCAGTGTTTGAACCTTTCGGTGTTGAAGAAGATAACTGGCCTGCATCTGTTTCCTTGTTCACAGGTTTGCTTGCTAAGGAAGCTGTGATCGGTACCATGAATTCCCTGTACTCCATGGCTCCAAAGAGTGAGTCGGTTGAAGGCCCTGCTGTTGAAACGGTCCCGGCGCCAGAAGGTGAAACAGTGGCCACTGCCGATAGCTCCGCAGCCGACTCCAGCGTTGCTTCGAGCGAAGGCGCAGCCGGAGTCGAAGAATCTAGCAATGAATCCGCTGCGATTGCAGAACCCGCTGAAGAGAAGCCTCTCATCGCCGGCGTAGATGAATGCCCAGCTGAAGAGGAAGAAGAAGAGGGCGCTCCAAACATTGGCGCCGCATTCCTTGAAGCTCTTGGAACAATTCCAGAAAACTTGGGCGATGTATTTGGTTCCCTTACAGATATTCTTGGAACCTCTGGAGAATTGGAAGCCCAGAACGCTGCAGAACTCAAGAAGGAAACCTTGGACAAGATTCTTGATGCAAAGATTTTAACCTGCGATGAATACGCCGCTATCGAAACCTTCGGTGAAGAAGAAGGCGACGAAAAGACTCGTGAAGAAGTTTTTGCAAAGCTTGCTGCAGCCGGTATCGAAATTGATGAAGATGCAATGGCTGCTCTTGAAGAAGGCGACCTTAGCGAAACTGCAGACATCTACGCTAACCTTCGTTCCTACTTCCATAACGGTGGTCACGATGGTTTCAATTGGCAAGTGTTTGCGTTCCTCGTCTTCATATTGCTCTATGTTCCTTGCCTTGCTGCCATGGGCGTAGTGGTTCGCGAAATCGGCCTTGGTCTCGGCGTGCTGATGGCAACTGTTCAAACAATCCTTGCCTGGTCTGTTGCTGTGCTCCTTTACCAAATTCCTGTTGGTGGCGATGCCAAATGGATTGTAAGTGCAGTAATAGTTCTGATTGGAACTGGAATCTTCCTCAAGCTCTTTGGCATGAAGGCCAACAAGCAAAAAAGATTCGAAGACTAGATCTTGTAATATGGAGCTCAAAAGTTTAGCGGATTAAATTTCGCAACCGAGCTGCCTGGTGATAACAGGGTCGGTGGTTTGATTTGTCTCCTTCCACCGGCCCTCCTTTTTAACCGTATGGTTAGTTGTTGCTAATTGAAATAACCTAAAGCTATCGCTGGGTGTTGCTCTCTGCATTTGACAAAATAAAACTAGGAGAAATCATGAAACATTCCCTTATTTCTAACATGGCTTTTGGCCTTGCCGCTGTATCATTTTTTGCAACAGCAGCAAATGCCGAAGAAGAAAAAAATGGCCCTGAACTCGCAATTTCTGGTGAAGTGGAATTTGACGCTTACACGGGTGATTTGCTGAATGACGACAAGGTTAATCACAGTTACGCTTCAACATTCGACCTGAATTTTGCAGTGAAGTTTAGTGACCGGTGGTCTGCAGAAGTTCAATTGGAAGCTGATGGAGAATCTACTGACCCGGCAGCAATTTATAACGGCGCATTCATTCAGTATAGCAAGGGTGAAAATTTTGCCGTGAAGGCCGGTGACCTTACTTTCTCTGAAGGCGCCTTTCTGAACTACTATGGCTATGATGATCCGGCCGATAACGCTGCAGGTATGGCTGAACATGATATTCGAGGAGTTGAAGTTGATTATAATGGACTTGTTTTTGGTCTTGGCTTTGGTCGTGGCGACAACGACAATCAAGCATGCGTTGAAGAAGATGGCGAAGAAGCATGTGTAGGCGTTGCTTACGATGCCCATGTAGCTTATGAACTTGCTTTTGGTGAACATGCAATTCGCCCGTTTGCCGATTACAAGAGCTATCAAGAAAAAGATCATAATGAACTTCATGCGGGTGTCGATGCCAACTTGAAATTTGGCGGTTTTGCATTCCACGCAGTGTATGGCCTCCATACAGATGCATTGTCAGAAGATGAACCAAAATCTACTCATGCATTCCTTGTAGAACCTTCCTTTGAAGTTGGTAGTTTTAATGTGAAGGCTTCTGCATTCTACGCATTGCTAGATGACGATGCCCCGACTGTTCACGGTGAAGAAATTTCGGAATATATGTTTGCTTACGTTGAACCTAGCTTCAATTTGTTTGGTTCGTTGACACTTGGCATTCCGCTTGAATATCATACAAATACTTTAGATGATGATGAGGAGCTTTCTTCTTTTGATGCCGGTGCAAGAATTTATTTTGCCCCTGTTGAAGGCCTTGAAATGACGGGCTTTGCGATGGTTAAGGTTCCTCTGGGCGATGACTACGGTGATGACGACGATGTTGGATTGACTCTTGGTTTGGAAACCGTATTTGCATTTTAGCTAATGCCTTTGTAAATGAACTATGGCCAGAATGTTTGACTCATGCTTGGTTCGTCAGTGCGCTCCAACACTAGCTGGCGTAAAAGTAGGCAATCTATTTTGCATTGATGTTGTGGATAAGGCTTTGTTAAGAGAAGTGCTCGCGCACTGGAATAATGCTTTGAATCCCAAAGGTGTCTTTGTATGCATTGTTGCTGGGAAAAATGGCCGTAGCTTCATTTATGTATATAGAAAGAGTGCCTTGAGTAGCCTTGCGTACTCAAGTGCAGTGCAGGCTTTTTTAAGAGACTTCGGTTACAAAGCATTTGATATAGAATCCCTGTTGAATTCTTTCCAATTACGTTTGTCTAGCTCCTTGAGCTTTCCGCATGAAGTGGGGATTTTCTTAGGGTATCCTTTAGATGATGTGCGGGATTTTATTGCTTACGAAGGTCGCGATTACAAGTGTATAGGCTGCTGGAAGGTATATAACGATGTCCAAAATTCAACACATATTTTTGAAGTCTACAAAAAATGCAAGCAAGTTCTTTGGAATAAGTTTGAACAGGGAATTTCTTTGGATCGTTTAACAGTCGCTAGTTGAAGTGAAGCGTTATCTTCAACCAAATTGAGAATTGGGCTTAACAAATTTAAAACAAAAGGAAAAATAAAATGAGCAAAATTGCAATTGTCTACTGGTCTGGAACAGGGAATACAGAAATGATGGCGAAGGAAATCGAAGCTGGCGCAAAGGCCGCCGGTGGAGACATTTCTGTATTCCAGACTTCGGATTTTACTGCAGATTCCGCTGCAGTTTTCGATAAGTTTGCTTTAGGTTGCCCTGCCATGGGCGCTGAAGAACTGGAAGATTCTGAATTTCAACCCCTTTATGAACAGCTGAAACCCGCTCTTTCTGGTAAGAAGGTTGCCCTTTTCGGTTCTTACGGTTGGGGCGGCGGTGAATATATGACTGCCTGGAAAAATGATGCAGTCTCTTCGGGCCTTATCTTGGTGGATGATCCCCTGGCTATTGAAAATGCCCCCGATGATGATGGCAAATCCAAGTGCCAGGAATTGGGCAAGGTATTGGCTTTGGCGTGAAATTAGCAAGTCTAACTTAGTTCTAGACTAACTAACTTAGTTCACCCAATCCTAAGTCCTACCTGGTCTGGAAGTTTATAACTTACTTTGTATGTAAGTTATGTTTTTTCTTTTAAAACTCTAAATTGTAACTCAAGCGGGAATTGTCCTGCGAAAAAATAAGGAGCGTTCTTATGTCCATTTTCAAAAATGAAAAGTTCTGGTTGGTTGTTGCTGGTGCCGTTGGCTCCGCTGTAACCAAGAAGATTCTCAAGACCAAGAAAACCCGCGAACTTGCGGTGACTGGACTTGCTCATGGCATGAAGTTCACTGCCGATGCAAAGGCCGCCTTCCAGGATATGAAGGATGAGGCCAATGACATTTGCAATGACGCCAAGACCGAAGCAGGTCTCGACAAGTAGTTCCTAATCACCAACCTTATTTTTCATGAAATTCAAAATCAAGTACGATCAGCCTGGCCGCATTCGTTTTAACGCTGGCCCCTACGCTTTCGAACCCGAATTTGAAGCACGTATTCACAAGGCTTGTGTCAGCTTGCCTTGTGTGGAACGAGCTGTTGTGCGTAGCGTCAATGGCGGTATTCTTCTGGAATACTCTGCTACCGACGGGGATTTTGACGTAAGTCGAAATTCTATTCTGGATTTCATGAAGGATCTGGTGCCCAAGACCCTTCCCGAAGCAGATGGTGAAACTGAATTCCAGCTGCAAAAGCTGGATGATAATTTCCATAATAGTCTATGCGCTATGATCGCTCGTCGTTATCTGATGCGTTGGTTTGTTCCGCTGCCCATACGTACGGCCATTACGGTTTTCCGGGGACTCAAATATGTAGCCAAGGGAATTTCTACGCTAGTAAACGGCCGTTTGACTGTTGAAGTTTTGGATGGTGCCGCCATTGGTGCATCTATGCTGCAGAAAAACTACGACTCCGCGGGTACGGTCATGTTCCTGTTGGGCGTATCCGGTTTGCTTGAAGACTATACCAAGGCGCGTACCCGTACAGCCCTTACAGGAAGCCTTGCTGTAAAGGTGGACAAGGTTTGGGTTGTGAAGGATAACGTGGATATGTTAGTGGACCTTAAAGATGTTGTGCCTGGTGACCTGGTAAGAGTTCGTGATGGAGCCATGATTCCTGTGGATGGAACTGTTGTAGAAGGCGAAGCTTTTGTGAACGAATCCACCATGACGGGCGAATCAAAGGCTGTGTTGAAGAATGCGGGAAAGACAGTATTTGCGGGCACCCTCCTAGACGAAGGTTCCATCGTCGTGGAAGTCCGTGCGGTGAATGGCAACACCAAGATCCAGAAAATCATCGAGCTCATTGACCATAGCGAAGATCTGAAGGCGGGCATCCAGAGCCGTGCGGAACATCTGGCTGATAGCATTGTGCCTTTCAGTTTTTTGGGATTTGGACTGACGCTTTTATTTACCCGAAACATTACCAAGGCCGTTTCCATCCTGATGGTGGATTATTCCTGCGCCATTAAACTTTCTACCCCGATTTCTGTGATTTCTGCATTGCGCGAGGCGGCGGATATGGACATGACCGTAAAGGGCGGAAAGTATTTGGAAGAATTCGCCTTGGCAGATACTATCGTTTTCGATAAGACCGGAACATTGACCAAGGCGGAACCGAAACTTCAGAAAGTCATTGCCTTTGGTGGTCGTTCCGAAGAAGAAATTTTAAAGATAGCAGCCTGCATCGAAGAACATTTTCCCCACAGTATGGCCCGCGCCATTGTAAATGGTGCTGCAGAGTGTGGCATTGACCATGCGGAAGAACATGCGGACGTGAAGTATATTGTGGCTCACGGAATTGCCACAACCTTGAATGGTGAACGCGCTGTTATCGGTAGCAGGCATTTTGTCGTTGAAGACGAAAAAGTTCTCGTAACCGAAGAACAGCTGTCTGTTATTGATACGGAAGGCGGTGCCGCTTCTGTGATTTACTTAGGAATCGGTGGTAAGTTAGCCGGTGCCTTATGCATTAGCGACCCCCCGCGAGAAGAAGCAACTTTGGCCATCAAGCGTCTTCGTGAAACAGGAATCGGTAACGTGGTGATGATTACGGGCGATAGTCAGAATGCTGCAGCACGAACTGCTGAAATTCTCGGCATAGACAAATTCTATGCGCAGGTCTTGCCTGAAGACAAGCACAATTATGTGGAATGTCTGAAAGCGGAAGGTAAACGCGTCATTATGGTAGGGGATGGCATCAATGATGCTCCCGCTCTAGCTGCGGCTAACGTTTCTGTTGCCATGAGCGATGCCTCCGATATTGCTCGAGAAACTGCGGACGTAACTCTCCGAGGAGAAAATCTAGAAGATTTGGCAGAACTTCGCGTTCTTAGCCAAAAGTTGATGAATCGAATTCAGACCAACTACAAGTTCATCGTCGCCTTTAATACGGGGCTACTTGCGGGCGGTTTCTTCGGATTTCTTTCTCCCACTACATCTGCATTTTTGCACAATGCATCCACTATGGCTATCTGTGCAAAAAGCATGACTAGGTTGAAGGCTTCATAACACAGTTTGTTGTTCCTGCAGCAATCAGCTCCTCCCAATTATCCATAGCGACTTTAACTACGTCGGAATCGTACATGATTCCGGCGTTTTTTACAATCCAGAACATTCCTAGTTAAAGGAATTGTAGATGTTCAAAATCGCTAGTATCTTTCCGATGATGGCGGGGAAGCCTGGCAGCAGGAAACAAAGAATTACGCGCGTCACGCGGTTCTTCCACCACTTGCGAACTTGCCAAATGTCGTCTGTCAAGGTTTCCATTTCATGGACGCGGGGCGGACGCATGTAAACCTGCGTCAGGGCGGTAAAGAAACCGACGCCAATGAGTGGCGTGAGCCCTGTAAACGGAGCTGCTACGAGCGCCACCAAAACGGTGAGTGGGTGACCGCCCGCAATGATCGTTCCGAGCATTGCTCCGCCCCCCGTGAGCAATGCCCACTGCAAGCTGAGTTCTGCAGCCTTTTCAACACCAGCCTGGTAACCGAGTGCTATAATACTTGCGATAATTGCGATTGGAATTGCCCAACCAATGATCTTCCAGCCAAGTGCCTTGGGCGGAATCACTTCGATTGCCGCACGATCTACGGGTTCGTTGTTTTCTATGATTCTCTGGATGCCTGCGCGGTGGCCAGCACCAACAACAGCTACAATTTTCTTGCCTTCTGCATCGCGAATGGAACTAGCCAAATAGGCATCGCGTTCGCTAATCAAAACCTGCTTAATTTCTGGGAACGTCTTCCCGAATTCTTGCATCATGGTATTCAGCGTATCTTGCTGTTTCATCTTTGCAAGGTCTTCTTCGCTTACTTCTGTCTTGTCGAAAATGCTTGTGAAAAGTCCGCCAATCAGGCTCATCTTGCGGTACCATGGCGTGCATGCAAAAGCACGGCGCAAGGTAACCTTGATATTTCTGTCAGAAAGCACCACCGGAATATTGTTTTCGCGGGCCTTTAAAACGGCGCCGTAAAGTTCTGCGCCCGGCTTTACGCCGGTCTGTGCACCCATGCGCTTTTGGTAGGAACCAAGAACAAGGTTGGCAATCAATGTGCCTAGCTGCTTCTTCTTGATGATTTCTCGAAGATCCGTCTTTTTCCAGCGTTCCGGGTCGTCCAAGGACTGCAAACGGCCTTCGTCAAGCTCCACGCACACTGCGTCTGGTTTTTCTTCTGCAATGGTGCGCTCTACGAGCTGCTTTGACGCTTCGGAAATGTGGGCGGTGCCAATGAGAATGATCTCTTTGCCATCCACCTCGATTTTCAAAATATCGGAATTTTCGGTAACTTCGTTTGCTACGGTATCTGCCATGCCGCATAATATAGAAATAGATGTGAATTCGGTTGCGAAATCCCGGAGGCAAAATGTTCGCCATCGTAGTGCTCTGGCGATTCTGGCAAAACTCCTTTCGTTCGCTACCGTGTTGTAAACCTGTTATCAGTTTGTGAATGAATTATGAACTTTTATGGAATTTTTTTGTAAATATTGTTTTTTCGTTCATTTATATATTGCAAATTGGAATAAATAGATATATTTATGGGTGTTTATTGGAGGTTTTTAATGAAAAAACTTTTGGCAGGTTTGGTTTGTTCCTTGCTCCTCGCAGCTTGCGCAGGTGTAAAGAGTGATGATCCAGATGCAATTAACGATGCTCTTGTCGGTTTTGCAACATGCGCCCAGAGTTCTCGTTGGGCAGAAGCTTTGCAGTATGTAACCCCTAGCGAAGCTAAGCAGATTAGCGAAAACGGCACTTTCAAGGAAGAATACCAGAAGGCTGCACAGCGCTTGCCGCTTTCCACCATGCGCCGCATGCAGTGGACTGTTGATGGCAGCGGCCGCCTGATCGGCATCAAGGCCGTCATGGACGAAACCAACAGCAAATACATTCTTTCTGAAGGCCAGTCTTTGATCGGCACAAAGGATTATTTCGATAAGCAAGAAAAGAAGCGCATCCAGAGACATCTTGACGAAGGCAAGAAGATCATGGATGAAGAAGAAGCCGGCCGTACCGAACAGAAGGTCGAAGTCATGTCTAACAAGCTGACTGACGAAGAAAAGCGTAAGTACGGTAGCACGGGTGACTTGATGGCTCCGGAAGAATATTCCGATGACAACACCAAGACTGCCGAAGAAGCCATGTATGGCTCCTCTAGTGACGAATCTTCTGAACCGGACCCGTTTGCTGAAGAAGGCTATTACGGCGACTAGTTATATCGCTTAAAGGCAATTGCAAAATCCCGATGGTAATGACCGTCGGGATTTTTTTGTACTTAGAAATTAGTAGTCAGTAGGAAGAGGGAAGACGGAAGTTGGGAACTGTAACTTACCATGTCATGGCGAGCGAAGCGCGGCCATCCAGAAAAAGAAATGAGGTCGCACCTTCGGTGCTTTGAGGTGTGAGGTCGTTCGCTGCGCTCACTTTGAGGTAATTAAGATGCAAGAAAGAAGACAGAGGACAGAAGGAAGACGAAAGACGGAAGGCGGAAGGCTAAAGCGAGCAACTAACAACTAATGACTAACAATTCTTTAGAGACTAGGTTCTATACCCTAAAGGGCATCATGCGCTCTGACGATTGAAAATCGTCGAGCTGTCCGAAAAACTAGAGACTAGAAACGCACATTTACATTCCCTAACCTCTAGCCTCTAAATCCTAGATCCTTATAAACTAATTCAGTCGACAGACGTCATCCTACAGCCGACACACCGGAAATCAACATTCCATAACCACTAGATCCTAAATCCTAGATCCTAACAACCCCTCTCGTCTATTCTACACCCCTGAACCCTATACCTTAAGCACTGGAAAAATAAAATTCCTTTCGTCTTTCGTCTATCGTCTAGCCCCTAGCCCCTAGATCCTAATAATCTTCGCCGAGGTATTCTACTGCAAAGATGAGCGTTGCGTCGCCTGGAATCGGGCCTGCGCCGCGGCTGCCGTAGCCAAGGCCTGGCGGAATGATCAAGATGCGCTTTTCGCCAGGGAGCATGCCTTCGACGCCGATATCCCAGCCGCGAATGACGCGACCGCCACCAAGCGGGAATGCGAACGGCTGCCCGCGGTCGCGGGAACTGTCGAACTTGGTTCCGTTAGTGAGCCAGCCGGTGTAGTGCACGATTGCCTTTGCGCCCTTTGCTGCCGGAGTTTCGCCTTCGCCCTGCTTGATGACTGCATAGCGCAAGCCTTCTTGGCCGTTTTCGAACTTGAGTTCCGTTGTATCCGGGAAAAAGTCCATCTTCTGGGCCATTTCTTCGTCAATTTCTGCACCGACCATTTCGACCCTGAAAATGAGCGTTGAGTTCGGCGGAATCATGGCGTATGACTTTGCTCCGTAACCCTTTGCCGGGCTGATCTTCATCCAGCGGACTGAACCCGGCTTCAAACCGTCGAGACCGGCTTCGAAGCCCGGAATGAACTTGCCTGCGCCAAGCAGGGTTTCGTATGGTCTGGAATAATCCTTTGTGCTGCTGAACTTGCGGCCAGATTGGGTCCAGCCGGTGTAGTGGATCTTGATTTTTGTGCCTGGCTTTGCTGCCTGGCCTGCGCCAGCCTTTTCATCGCAGATGTTCACGCCTGGCTGGATTTCCTTCCAGTTGATAGTCTTCGGGTCCTTGAACACGTCTGGCGGGAGAGGCGGTTCTGCATAGACGAGTTCCACTTCAAAGTGCAGGTTGGAGTTTGGCGGAATCGGGCCTACGGAACGGTCGCCGTAGCCGAGTTCATAAGGAATGTGAAGCTCTCTGATTTCGCCGACCTTCATGCCTACAAGACCGTATTCCCAGCCAGGAATCACCTGGCCTGTGCCGAGCACGAATTCTAGCGGTTCGCCGCGGTCGTAGGAATTGTCGAAGAAGTTGCGCGGGTCGGCAGGGACGGTATCCTGGGCTACGGTGTCTTGGACTGTGGAGTCCGCCTTTGCGCTCGTCGTGTCTGCGGCAACTTTAGATGTGTCTTGGGTAGCTGCCTTTTGTGCAGTAGAATCTGTGGCTGTTTCGTTTTGCGCAGCGGTATCCTTGGCTGTGGAATCTACAAGAGCCTCTGTGGTCTCTGCCGGTTCTACAGGCTTTGTCGTGACGGAATCTTCGAGCCAGCCCTTGTAGTGAACCCTGATCAATTGACCTGCTCGGATAGTATCTCCCTGGCCGGGTTGCAGAATTTGGTAAGAAAATTGCATGGCGTGCAAAGCTGCTGCACTAAGTAAAGAAACGAAAACACCTGATTTGAACATAAATACTCCTGCACCCAAAATAGAAAATGCTAGTTTTAAAGAGGAACAATTTGGTATTTGATATGGATTTATCTGTTATTTTAATCGTTGTTACGATAGTTTTGTTGTCTGTTATCTTGGCGGCTATAGGTGCATACGTCGTTATCCATAGCACAGAAGACAAGGAAGCCCCGCCTCCGCAGATTGATGTCTCTGGTCAGTATGCCGTTGTTGTCAAGCCGGCAAGGACCTCTTTGGAGGCTGTAAAGCCTTCTGATGAAGAGGTTAAGAATTGGCTTGCTTCTCAGAATTTGAATGAAGAAGACCAGCTTTGCTATTTCGAAGACTGGAAGCGCGTGCTCGAAGAAACGATCCGCACCATTGACGAAGGCGATAAGAACGGTACCGTAACTTACCGCATCGAGATTGGTCCGAAGGCCCGCAGATATTGTACATTCTTGAGCGAAGACAATTTTATTACCCGCGAACAGATTAGGAACCATGCTGAACTTTTGCCGCCGTATGTGCTTGGCTGCGATTGCAAGCTGCTTCCGAAGCTGCCTTGGGAAAATCCGGGCAAGGCGGGCTGGAAGGCCATTGTGCCTGAAAATGGAAAATACAACGTGCCGAATTGGAGGCAGTTTGCGTAAACTATTCGCACTTTTGACTTTGTTGATTTTGCCGGTGGCAGCCAGCGCTGCCGGTTCAGCTATCATTACTCTGCAGATGCCGGTCGGTACTCGTCAGCTCGGTATGGGTGAAGTCGGTGCTGCCATTGCAGACGACGCTACGGCGATGTATTACAACCCGGCAGGCCTCGCCTTTGGCCCGCTGGCCGACGAATGGAAGGTTTCCTACCCGGCAAAGGGTGCTAACGGCGCTCCCGCCTTTACAAAGCTTGCCGCTCGCTCCCGTGCAGGTTTCTTTTCTAAAAGCGAACTCTGGGCAGGTACGGGCAACGGTATCTTGAAGTTCGATGGCGACCGTTGGGCCGACTATACCGTGGTCACGCTCGAAGGCAATGCCAAGATTCGCGATGCTGTACGCACCTATGTAGGCACGGAACGCGGCCTCGATGAATACACCCGCCAGGTAAAGAAGTTCAATGGCGTGGAATCTGCCCAGGACGAATCGTATGTTGTCGATGTGAAGATTCCTTTGAACCTCGTGGTCAAGGATTCCATTACGGCTCTTTTGTACGAAGCCCGCACCGAAAAGCTTTGGGTCGGAACTCCGAAGGGCCTCTGGCGCTTTGACGGCCGCACCTGGAAGTCCTTTGAAAAGGAAATCGGCGAACATCGTATTAACACCATTGCAAATCAGGGCGCTACACTCTGGATCGGTACCGAAGACGGCCTGTATTCCTACCGCAATGGAACGGTTGAACGCAAGGGCGTGGTCCTCCCGAAGCAGGACATTCGCGGCCTTGCCTGGTCTGAATCCCGCAAGGAACTTTATGTGTCTGTGCATGGCGCGGGTATCGCCCGCCTTGTGCCAAAGAAGAGCAACAACGACAAGGACCGTTGGAGCCTGTTTACCGAAGAAGATGGCGTTTTTAACGCCGAACCTGGGGTCATAGTCGTAGATAGCTCCGGCCATGTCTGGGCAGCTCACAACGGCGGCCTCTCTCATTTCAACTTGCGTAAGTGGGAACAGGTTCGCTTTGAAGACAACACAGTGAACGATATTTCTGTAGACCGCAAGGGTGCAATCTGGATTGCAACGAACAAGGGCGTGTGGCGCCATCTGCCGGACTATGCAACGGCTAGCGGCAAGAAGGCTGAACTTGAAAAGCGCCCAGGCGAAGAGGAACAGCCTGCTGATGACGAATGGAACCACTACCACTCTGGCAACGGCCTTACCGACAACCATGTGTACGCAGTGCTTCCGCAGGGCAACGATGTTTGGTTCAGCACGGCAAACGGCATGGAAATGTACAAGGATGCCGACTACCAGCTCGTGTTCTTCTATGAACAGCTTTTGCCAGTCTTGAATATTCCGGACCTTTACCACCTGTATGCAGCTATGACAGTTCCTGTCGCTGAATGGGGCACGCTCGGTTTCTTCGTGAACTTTGTTTCGTTCGGTTCCACGGTGGTTTCTGACGAATATACCTCCGATGACCTTGTCGCTTACAATAGCTATGAAATTGTCGGCGGCTTCAGCTACGGTACGCAGCTTGGCGACGGCTGGGGCCTTGGCCTTACTGCAAAACTTTTCTATTCTGACTTGAGCTCCGGTTCTGCAAAGAGCCAGAAGGCAACGACATTCAGCTATGCCTTCGACGTGGGTCTTTTGAAGAAGGACCTGTTTGTAGATGACTTGAGCTTTGCTCTCGTGCTCAACAACATCGGTCCGAGCGTCTATTACGTTGACAAGTCCGATGAAGACCCGATTCCGCTCACATGGCGCCTGGGCCTTGCCTACGACTTGCTCAAGCTTGCCGACCACAAGCTCACCCTCGGCGCCGATTACAACCGTGAAGTCGTGATGGATGACGACAAGGGCAATCCGGAACCGTTCTACATTTCTGCATGGAAGGCCTTCGGCAGTGATGATATTGACGGCTCTGGTGCAACCAAGGCTAAGAATTCCTTGATGCAGGGCGTGTTCAATGTCGGTGCCGAATATATCTACGCCAATACGGTAGCTCTCCGTTTGGGTTACCTTTATGACCGCACTGGCCAGCGCCAGGAAGTTGATTTCGGCTTTGGCTTTATGCTGTCCGACGTGTTCCAGTTCGACTTTGCCACTATCAAGGATGTTGGCAATGGCGACGGTGTGCGCGATGGCCAGATGCGCTTCGGCTTGCTGTTTAGATTCTAGACTTAAAAGCTTTACTTTTGGTACAAAAAGAGAGCCGCCGATTCATGGAGAATGGCGGCTTTTTTTTCACTATTTTTATTTCATGCTTCCTGTTTCTAGGAAGCGCTTGTGGAATAGGAATGCTCGTTCCAAGGATACCGGGATATGTTTCCCTTTGGCGTGTTCCAGGCCAAATTTCAATTCACTCCTGAGTTCTTCGCGGTAGTCCGGGTGGGCGCAATGCTCGATGATGCTGTATGCTTTTTCTACGGCAGAGAGACCTCGCAAGTCTGCGATCCCTTGTTCCGTTACAAAAATCTGCGTATCGTGTTCCGTGTGGTCCACGTGGCTGACGAGAGGGACTATTGCAGAAATTGCTCCGTTCTTTGCCGTTGACGGGGTCATGAAGAAGCCGAGGCGGGCGTTGCGTGCAAAGTCGGCGGAACCGCCGATGCCGTTCATCATGGATGTGCCGCAAACATGCGAACTGTTGACATTTCCGAAAATGTCGCATTCAAGGGCCGTGTTCATTGAAATCACGCCCAGTCGGCGGATAAGTTCCGGACTGTTCGAAACTTCCTGCTGGCGCAAAATGAAATGGCGTTTCCAATCGTCAGCATTCTGCAAAAATTCGTCCCAGGCGGGAGCCGAAAGTGTGAGCGCCGTGCCGGAGGCAACGCCGAGCTTGCCTGCCTTCAAAAGAGGAACGCAGGCTTCCTGGATGACTTCGGTGAACAAATCCACCTGGTGCAATAGCGGGTCGTTTGCCATTGCCGAAAGTACCGCGTTTGCCACGTTGCCTACGCCGCTCTGGTAGGGGAGCCCTTCCGGGAGGCGGCCCTTTTTGCGTTCGCTTGCTATGAATTCCAGAATGTAGCCAGCGATTGTTTCGGCTACGCTGTCTGGCGGCGTGAACGGCTTGACTTCATCACAGCCGTCGCTCATCACGATTCCAGCGATTTTATCTTCGGGGATAGTGATGTAGTCAGCGCCTGCGCGTTCGCCTGCACGCTGGATCGGAATCGGGCGTGTGCCTGGGGCAAGGTCTGTCAGGTAGGTGTCGTGGATGCCGCAGAACTTTTCACCATAGCGGGTGTTCCATTCAATGAAAACTTGTTTTGCCCGTTCAACATAGGCTATCGTATTGCCGCCCGAAGAGGACAGGTATATTTTACCGTCGTCAGAGATGTGTGCCGCTTCGAGAATTACCGTGGTCGGGGCGGGGAACGTTCCTTCGCGAACGCGAAGGCCCATGACGCCCAAATGTTCATCAAGATATTTGAGGCAACCGGAGTTTGTTGCTGCTCTAAGGGCCGCGTTGGACTGGTACGGAGCTCGCAGTGCGATTGCGTTTGCGCGGGCCAGGGCGCCGTCGCAAGAGTCTCCGGTAGAAGCTCCCGAAAAGAGGGTAATCTGAAAATCCTTGCCAGCGTCGTGCAGTTCCTGGGCCCGCGTGGCAAGTGCCGTAGGAATGAGTTTTGGGTATCCTGCGAGGGTAAAGCCGGATACGCCGACTACTTCGCCATTCTGGATGTGTTCAGCACAAGCTTCTGGAGTACAAATTTTATCGGAAAGCATATTTTTAGATGCGAGGGCAAGGTGTTTTTTGACCGTTTAGCCAAAACAAGATAGTTTTTTGTTGCTGAATGTACGCTTTTCCATTGTTTTGCAACGGGAAAATGAACTTTTTGGTAAAAAATGTTTACAAACAGTGCGAGGTTGGAAAAAATTGAATATATTCAAGAAAAAATATTTTAAGAGGTTTTTTATGAAAAAATTCTGGAAGTTCGGTTTGCTTTCCATTGCTGCAGCAGCTTTCTTTGCCTGCGGCGACGACAGCAGCTCTGGCGCTAGCGATAGCGGCGATTCTTCTTCTTCTGCACAGGAATTCGTTGTTGATAAAGATCTTGACTCAGCATCTCCTGTCAAGTATGTTGACTTGGCTGCAACAACCGAGTCTAACGGTGAAGGTGGTGAAAGCCTTACTATCAAGGGAACTTTGGAAACCGACACTCGTTTTAATGATGATCGCATCGAATATGATGTGCAGAGAGTTGCCGCTGTAATCGATAGCGTTAGAATCGAGGTCGGCAAGATTGAAGATAACGGAAAAATTACCGTTGCTCCTTTGACAATCGAAATGAATAGCGAATCTTTTGGAAAGGCCATCGTTCCATTGAAGAAGGGTATTTCAAAGATCAATTTGGACGAAGTGGAAGGATGCGGTGATTATCGCCTCTATCTCTATGTCCATTCTACAGCAAAGTTCGTACCGACGGAAGATTTTGCCGATCAGGAAACTTCGTTTACTTACAAGACTTTGGATTCTACCATGTCTTTTACAAAGACTTGCAAGTCTGAAGAACCGGAATCTTCCTCTTCTGTGGCTGAAGAAAAGTGCAAGGAACTCAAGGCTAATGAAGTTACGCTTTCCAACAACGTTGCTTCCGATATGTATGAATTGAATTTGGCCACTGGCGAAGAAGGCGACGCTGATATTTCTCTCAAGGTAAGCGATGAAACTGCATATCTCGTTGCTGCCGATGGCGTTGAATTTATCGCTGCCGATGGCCCGCAGATTGCTGATGAATCGATGTGTGAAAAGGACGTAAGCTCCGTTTCTGGTGGCGGTTCCTCTAGCAAGATCGAAGCTGAACAGCTCTCCTGGTACATCGTAAAGACTGCCAAGGGTAAATTCCCGCTCTACATTGACATGAGCAAGTTCAAGGATGACGATCATGGCTCCTTGACAATCATTTACTACAAGTAATTTGATTCTTGAATGAAAAAACTCGCAGGTTGATCCCTGCGAGTTTTTTTTGTTTTTTTTGAAGAATGCTATATTTGCCACCATGGATTTTTTTGAATACTTTCAAGGCATTTTTGGTGAACGTTGGAATTCCTTGCGAGAGGCGTTGGCTGGTGAAAACAGGCCGATGGAGCTCAAGTTTGAAAATGCGGAACCATACTATTTGGACGAGGCTTCCTGGTTTGCTGCAAATGCGCTTGGGGTGGAACCTGGCATGGATGTGCTTGACATGTGTGCGGCGCCGGGCGGCAAAACGCTAGTTTTGGCTTCGTGCCTTGCAGGAAGCGGAACGTTGCAGAGCAACGACCGTTCCCCCGATCGGCGCGAACGTCTGAAGCGGGTCGTGGAGAACTGCCTGCCTTCGGTATGGGCTAGCGTTGTAACAGTTTCCGGTTACAGTGGCGACCGCTTTGGCCGCTACCGTAGCGAGGCCTTTGACCGGGTTCTTGTGGATGCTCCGTGCTCCTCGGAACGCCATGTGATGGAGTCTCCGGAACATTTGGCCATATGGAATCCAAAGCGCATCAAGCGCCTTGCCGTGGAACAGGGGGCCCTGTTGGCTTCTGGCGTAGATGCACTGCGTGTGGGCGGCGAACTTGTTTACAGCACTTGCGCCCTGGCTGATGAAGAAAACGACCAGGTTGTCGCAAAAATTTTGAAAAAACGCAAAGGAATGCTTGAAATCGTGCCCTTGGAGCCGAAGTTCGAGGGTACGGAACGCACGGAATTTGGAGTGCGCATGCTGCCTGATTTATGTGGTGGGCGTGGGCCGATTTATTGCGCTAAATTGAAAAAAATAAGCTCATAGTGCACAAACGTTTATGTAATCTATGCTTTGACTGCCATTCGCCGCCCATTTTTCGCCGTTTGCTTTTTTTTGCAAACGGCTTTTTTGTATTTTTGAGCGCGTCTAATTTCTTGATATTGGTAGGTTTTTTCTGCTGTTACGTATATTTGCATTTTTGTGCTTTGTTGCATTGAGCGTGAATGCTCAGCTTCTTGACCCCTCCGAAGAATTCATGGCGGAGAACAAGATTCGCTATGTGCGTGTCGAGGGCATTATGAATATGGATGAACGTTCTGTCCTTAGCCGCGTTAGCGTTCGTGAAGGGCAGCGTCTGGCGCCATCCATTCTTTCTGATAAGATCCAGGCTAGCGTTACATCTCTTTATGAATCTGGCTATTTCGACGATGTCTCGGCGTGGGTTGACTACACGGGCAATCCAAATGAAATGGACTTGATTTTTAGAGTCAAGGAACAGCCGGCTCTCGATACCGTCGTGTTTGAAGGTTATGACGAGATTTCTGTGGAAGACTTGATGCTTAAAGTGTCGCTTTTGCATGGTCAGGTTTACAGCAAGGCGCAATTGGAACGCGACCGTCAGAATATTTTGGCACACTATCGCTCCGAGGGCTATTTGCTTGCCGAGGTCGGCTACCAGGAAGAACGCGTGTCCGACTACGAAAACAGGGTGCGATTCGTTGTCCGTGAAGGGGATAAGGTACGAGTTCGTAACGTTTCCATCGAAGGCAATGAAGAAATCCCGCCGGAAGAATTTACGGACCGCATGACTTTGAAGGTCGCGAACTGGTGGGCCGATGGCGAATTCAAGGAATTTCTCTTTGAAGCGGACCGAGATACCGTTTTGAATGCTGCCCGTCACTTTGGCTATTTGGATGCCGAACTTTTGGAATACCGCGCCGACTACATGCTCGATTCCACTTGCAGCTTCTACATGGGACGCATGATTGCAAAGGGTGACAAGCTGGAGCGCCTTTACAACCAATTGAACAATGCCATCGAAGATACCACGCATTTGATGCACCGCATGGCTGGTCGCACTCGTGAACTTCCAAATCACTATTTCCGTCGTTACCGTCGCAACCGCCATGAACATTCTGTTCCGCTGCCGTATGTTGGCGATGAGGTAGTTGCAAGTGAAATTGTAAATGGCATCATCAAGTATGGCGATCTACGTGATGAATGGATTGCCAATTTGCCGGAACGCAAGTGGCAGAATCCGGCGATCGATTCACTTTTGCAGAAAGGCCGCAAGCGCAAGGCCTATGATGAAAAGCGACTTGTCCGCTACACCTTGGAAGAAATGTTCCCGGCTCTCGTCAAGTACGATTCCGCACGAATTTCCAATGCAATCGAAACCGTTATCAAGTTGAACCTCGGCCGCAAGTATTATGCTGGCGACGTGCATTTCTCTGGTAATGAGGTCTTGAAAGAAATTGAATTGCAGCATACAGTCCGCTTGGAAAAGGGTGAGCCGTTTGACTACTATGCATACGAAGCCACAAAGCGTGCCATGCTCGATGCTTACCGTGAAGACGGCTATATCTTTGCCCAGTTCGAAGAATCCCGCGAATTCGTGAACGATTCCGTTGTGAACTTGAGCTTCCGCATGTACGAAGGCTTGCCGGCTTCTATCCACAAGGTATATATCCACGGCAATACAAAAACTAAGGATAAGGTTATCCGTCGCGAAGTGCGCTTGTTCCCGGGCGATACTTACCGCCAGTCTGCGCTTGAACGAAGCTTCCGCGAAATCATGCAGTTGAACTATTTTGACTTTGTGAACCCGGACATCAAGGTTGTAGATGAACAGACCGTGGACCTCGACTTTACCGTTGCCGAAAAGGAAGCTGGCACGGGCCAGTTCAGTTTGGGCGTTGCCTACAGTGAAAGCGATGGCTTGACTGGTACTGCCAGTGTGTCTATCCCGAACTGCTGCATGGGTGATGGCCAGAGTGCTTCTGTTAGCCTTGAATATGGTTCCCAGAAGCATTACGGAGCAATCAGCTTCTCTGAACCTTACTTCCTTGACCACCCGGTTAGCGTAGGCGCTAGCCTCACATACGGTTGGTGGGATCAGGACGACGACCCGGATATCACCCGCTATGGCGGTAGCGTCTATGTTGGTAAGCGTTTGAAGTGGCCGGACGACTACTTCTATGGCCAGATCGGTTACAGCTGGCTCATGAACAAACAGGGCCCGAACGTAGATGGCAGCTTTGTCAAGTTTACCGGTATCGAATCTGCATTGAACTTCAGAATTGTCCGCGATGACAAGAACCTGCCGCAGTTCCCGACAGATGGGTCCCGCTATGTGCTTGATATACAGTGGGCAGATGCCGTGCTCGGCAGTGACTTTGATTTCGTGAAGACGGAAGCCACGATCAAGTGGTGGTTCCCGCTCTTCCGCGACAAGGTTGCCCTTGCCCTTACGAACCAGTACGGTGTGATTTTTGGAGGCCCGCTCCAGTACCGTACGCTCTATTCCATGGGTGGCGTGATGGGCTACGAAGGCATGATGCGTGGCTATAGTTCCGGTTCCATTGGTTATCGTCGCCTGGGCCGCAGTTACCAGTATGTGGGAGCTGAAATCCAGTGGGGCATCGTTCCGCAGGTATTCTACCTGTTGCCGTTCTTCTTTGATGCCGGTAACGTATTTGGTGATCGCTATGATCCGCACGTGTTCGTTTCGAAGGACCAGAAAAATCCGATTAGCGAATGGGATCCGTCTTCGCTCAAGCGCGATGTCGGTTTTGGCTTCCGTGTGATTGTGCCGATGCTTGGCATCATTGGATTCGACTTTGCATGGCCGCTTGATTACGGTGAAACCTACTCCGGTTACGACCAGGATTTCATTGGCTCGATGAACTTCAACTTTGTCATTGGACAGGGATTCTAATATGTTGAAGAAAATTATTCTTGTCGCGTTGTTCCTGTTTGTGGGCGCTTTTGCAGAAGATGGTCTTCGCATTGCGCACGTAGATTCCAAGCTTATCTTTGAAGGCTATCGTGGTACAAGAAAGGCTCAGGAAGAATTTGACCGCCAGGTCGCTAAATGGGAACAGCAGGCCAACTTGCTGCAGAAGGAACTTGCTTCCATCAAGGAAAAGCTGGACAAGCAGATTCTGATGCTTTCTGATGAAAAGAAGCGCGAGCTGGAAGCCGATTATGCCAAGAAGGAAACGGAATTGAAGGATTTCATTTCTAAGGTGTATGGCCGCAACGGTGAACTTTTGACGGAAAACGAAAAGGTAAGCGGGCCTATCATTCAGCTTATTCGCAAGGCGGTAAATGAAATTGCCTTGCAGGAAGGTTATGACATGGTTGTGGACCGCGCTTCCGGCTCGGTACTTTTCTGGAAAAACGAAAACGACCTGACTCAGAAAGTTCTTGACTATTTGAATGCAAGATAAAATCGTCGCAATATGAAAAAGGCAAGCTTTGAAAAGCTTGCCTTTTTTGTTGTTAACCGTTGAATACCGTGTGTTCCAGCAGAATTTTTATGCCGAGCAAAATGAGGATTGCGCCCCCGATGCGCTCTGCGATGTGTTCGCTTTTGCCACCGATTTTTGCACCGAGCTGAATTCCGACTGCAGAGAAAATGAATGTCACAACGCCGATGAATGGCGCCGCCTTGAAAATTGCAACCTGGAGGAATGCGAAGGAAACGCCGATGGCGAGTGCATCGATGCTTGTTGCAACGGCTAACGGAATCATTTTCTTTATCCCGAAATCAGGGTTTGCTTCTTCTTCGTCACCAA
The DNA here is from genome assembly GCA_045615885.1 of Fibrobacteraceae bacterium. GTDB lineage: Bacteria > Fibrobacterota > Fibrobacteria > Fibrobacterales > Fibrobacteraceae > UBA1765. Next base: position 66,085 of record JAZLFR010000051.1, on the reverse strand, counting down.
AGGATTCGCGAATCATGTTGGCTCCGATCAGGGCTAGCAGGGCAAATGCTATCCAGTGGTCCCATTGCATTATGGCGTCGCTGAATGTGGTCGCAAGGAAGTAGCCGATGACGGGCATTAGGAACTGGAAACCGCCGAAGTACAGGCCTGCGATTACGGAATGCCTTGCGCTTACTTTTTTTGCGGAGAGACCCTTGGCTATCGATACTGCGAAGGCATCCATCGAGAGCCCTATTGCAATGAGCAAAAGTTCTAGCCAATTCAAAATGAAGTCCTTGTTCTGGTAATGCTACAAAGTTAGCAATCTATGCTCGCCGGGCTTTAGGTCGCCAAGTTCGTATGGTCCGATTTTTATGCGCACGAGGCGCAGCGTTTCAAAACCGAGCTTTTTGCACATCCTGCGAATTTCGCGGTTCTTGCCTTCGTCAAGAACAATTTCTAGCCAGCAGTTCTTTTCGCCATGGCGGAGTATCTTTGCAGATTTTGCATGCATGAATTCTTCGTTTTCGCCAAATACGCGGGCCGGCACGAGCATACCCTGTTCCATTTGCAAAAGTTCCGTTTCGCTAGGAATGCCAGAAATCTGCACATGGTATGTTTTTTCAAGGTGCCCGCTGTTGCCCGGCTCCAAGATGCGGTTTGCGAAGTCGGTGTCGTTGGTTAGCAGCAGTAAGCCTTCGCTTGCGGCGTCCAGGCGGCCGACTGGAGCAATGTGCTTGAAGCCCCTGAAAAAGTCGAGGACTGTCTTTCTGCCTTTTTCGTCGTTTGCGGTCGTAATTACGCCGCGGGGCTTGTGGAACGCTATATAAATTTTTTCTTCTTGAATCGCCGAGGCTCCGTCCAAAGAAATTTCATCTTTTTCCGTGGCGGGAGTCTCCGGGTCGTAAACGGTTTTCCCTCGTAGCTTGACTCGGCCCTCGCGGCAGGCGCGCTCGGCCTCGGAACGGGAACAGACCCCGCGTTTCGAAAGAACGCGGGCAACGCCGTAGTGCTTTACGGAAGATGCTTTGCTTTTATTGCTGTTCCACATATTTTTTTTCGATGAAAACTCTTTTTTTTTGCAAACCAAATATAGAAAAGCCTTTTAAATAACAGATGCACAAAAGAGTAATTGTTGCCTATGATTTTGGCTTCTATTATCCGTCTTCCGTGCAATCCGAGAAGAAACCTCTTTTCTTTTTTTTCTAGATTTTTCTCGCTTATGAAGAAAATTTTAGTTATGTGTACTGGAAACATCTGCCGCAGCCCTACGGCGGAGTACCTTTTGCGTCGTGAGTTGGGTGAAGGTTATGATGTTCAGAGTGCAGGTCTTGGTGCCGTGGTTGGCCATGGTGCCGAAGAAACTGCCGCTAAAATAGCTGCCCAGAACGGGGTTGACTTGACTCCGCATGTTGCCCGCCAGATCAATGTGGACTTGGTGAAATGGGCTGATCTTATTCTTGTGATGGAAGCCGGACAGGTAGATGCGATGCATGCCCAGTACCCATTCTCCAGGGGCAAGGTGTTTCGCTATGGCGAGCCCATGAAAGTCGATGTGCCCGACCCGTATCGCCGCCCGGAAAGTGCCTTCGTCATGGCATGGAACTTCATAAAGAAATTTACTCCGTATTGGGTTCAGAAAATCAAGGAATCGTAATAAAGGATTGTTATGGCTGTCGCAAAGAGCAATAAGGATGATGTTAATGAATTGCTTGAATTAGGCACTTCGTTGATTGACAATTGGTTTATTGTTGTTTTATGCTGCCTTGTTTTTTTGGCTGGCGGTTTTTTTGTTGCCGAATGGATGCGTCCTGTATATGAAGTGAACGCATTGCTGCAGGTGGAGTCTAAATCCAAGAGTGCCGGTTTGCTTGCTGGCGGCGACTTGAGTTCGTTGTTTTCGACTAACAGTCCTACAGAAACAGAAATTGAACTGGTCAAGAGTCGCAGCATTCTGGGAACCGTTGTCGAAGCTCTTGGCATGCGCAACCAGGTTGTTCCGGTCGGATTCTGGGATAGGTTGAGGCATAAGGAAGGACGCCTTGATTTGGCTGTGTTGGAAATTCCAGTGTCGCTCATTCCTGATTTAGAAGATCAGGCTAAACCTTGGCGTGTAACCGTTGTGGATAGTACGCATTTTTCGTTCTATGACTATGACGGAAATATGGTTTTTGAAAATTGTGAGGTCGGTAAGGATTGTGAAGCGCCTTACCAGACTGCATTGGGGTCCGATGTCGTTAGAATCGGGGCAAGCAAAATGTCTGCTCGTGCCGGGCAAAAGTTCCTTGTTGTGAAGCAGTATCGTCAAAATGCAATTTCGAAATTTGAACGTGAATTCGATGTCATAGAGAAGGGTAAAAGAACAGGCATTTTGTCTTTTACCTACAGAGATTACTACCCGGATAAGGCCGCCTATATCGTCAATGAAATTGCCTATGCCTATCAGCGCCAGAATGTGGCTCAGAGAAGCTTGGAAGCAAAGAGCACCATTGAATTCTTGAATAGCCAGTTGCCGCTTGTTCGTGGTAAGCTGGATTCTTCTGAACGCCAGTTGAATGTGTATCGTTCCCAGGTTGGTTCTGCAGATATCGAAACAGAAACGAAAATTGTTCTGGAATCTCAGAAATCCCTGTATAAGGAAATGCTTGAACTTGAGCAGCGCCGCCAGGAAACAGTACGTCTGTTCCATGAAGACCACCCGACTGTGAAGACTTTGGATGGCCAAATCAAGCGTTTGAAGTCGGAGCTTGCAAAGACTGCTCATCAGGTGAAGGGCATGCCTGAAAAGCAGCAGGAAGTTTTGCGCCTTTCCAGCGAAGTGGAACTCAACAAGCTCATGTACACGAACATGCTCAATAGCATTCAGCAGCTTAGCCTTGTGGCTGCCGGTGAAGTCGGTTCAGTGCGCATTGTGGACTTGGCTGAACCAACGTTGGAACCTGTGAAGCCGAAAAAGAATGTGGTACGAGTAGTGGCTTTGTTCCTAGGCTTCTTGCTTTCTGTCGTGATTGTCTATATCAAGAAGCAAATGCACAGTGGTGTGAAGGATGCCAGAACTATTGAACGCGAACTTGGTATTAGTGTCTATGCAAAAATTCCTAAGGGTACTGCTCAGCAAGGTATCAAGGGTACGTTGCCGCTTGCAATTGCCGCTCCTGATGATGTTGCCGTAGAAGCAGTGCGAACTCTTAGAACGTCTTTGGAATTCATGATGCCGGAAGAAGGCCCTTCCGTTATTTCTGTGTCTGGCCTCATTCCTGGTGTTGGCAAGAGCTTTGTTTCCGTGAACCTTGCAACCTTGTTTGCCGGTACCGGCAAGCGAGTGGTGCTTATCGATGCTGACCTTCGCAAGGGTCGTTTGCACAAGGAGTTTGGCTACCATCGCGATAACGGCCTTGCTGAAGTCTTGATGAACAAGGTCGCTTTGGAAGATGCCGTGAAGCCGACATCGGTCGACAAGCTCACCTTGCTCGTTTGTGGCAAGGTGCCGAGTTCTCCTGCTGAATTGCTAGGCTCCCAGCGCTATGCGAAGCTCATGGAAACTTTGCGCGCACAGTATGATGTCATCATAGTTGATACGCCGCCAGTTATGCTTGTGACAGACGCTATGTATGCCTGCCGTTATTCTGACCAGGCAATCATGGTTGTTGAATATAATAGACATGCAATCGATGCTATCCGTGAAGGCTTGGAACTCTTTACCAAGGGTGCTCCGGAAACATTGCACAAGTCCATTGTTATTAACAAGTACGTCCATCGCAATGATGGATATGGCTATAAATACGGAAAATACTAATGAAATCGTTTTTGAAATTAGCTTTGCTTTCGCTGAGTGCAACTTTGTTGACTGGTTGCTTTGCATCTTCTTTGATGCAAATGTCGGAACCGGCAGATTCAGCTGAATTTGCAGGGATGAAAGTTTATCTGCATCCCTTCGAAGAAACCATGGCGGCAAACCAGAAATCAGAGGAACCTAAAGAAACTGCTGGCTATGATGCGGAACTGAAGGAACTTCTGGTGGATTCCATTCCTGCCTTGGATTATAAAATTGGTCCATTGGATATGGTTCAGGTAGTTGTATGGGAACATCCGGAATTGACGTCCCCTATGGGTGAATACCAGCCTGCCGGTCAGAAGGTGACTACCGATGGCAAGGTGTTTTATCCGTATGCCGGTGAAATCAATGTCGCTGGCATGACTGCCCAGGAACTTCGCGAAGAAATTACCAAGAGACTTTCTGACAAAATTTTGACAAATCCTCAAGTGGATGTGCGCGTTACCGGTTACAATAGCTTAAAGGTGCATGTTTCTGGCGAGGTGGCTAAACCGGGTTTTGTTCCGGTTATGGAAGAGGCGCTCACGCTCCCGGCTGCAATTTCTGCTGCAGGTGGCATGACTCCAAATGCAGACGGCTCCCTGGTCCAATTGCGCCGTGGCTCCAAGACATACACGATTGACTATAACAATGCTTTCAAATCCAATTTGCCGCTTGACAAACTGCTTTTGAAACCAGACGACCAGATCTATATTCCGACTGCAGGTGGCCAGAATGTCTATGTGCTTGGTGAAGTTGTGAAAAATTCAGTTGTTCCTTTCCGCGCCGGGCAACTTACCCTTGTGGATGCTCTTGCTTCTGCCGGAGGTTTGCAGACTACAACAGCCGCTGCATCAGCGATTTATGTGATTCGTAATACAAGTGATGATCAAATAGATGTCTATCATTTGAATGCAAAAAATGCATTGGCACTTGCTATGGCTGACCGTTTTGCCTTGCATGAACGGGATATCGTGTATGTAGATGCTTCCGGTCTCGCTACATGGAATCGCTTGATTAGCCAGATATTGCCGTCTGTTCAGACAATTTACTATGGTGTCCAGACTGCTCGTCAGGTACAGGTAATGCGTAGTGCCGGTTGGTAAGGAGCTTTAAATGATTAATTTGATTCTTTGTGGCGGTAGTGGCACCCGCCTTTGGCCCGTGAGCCGCGTTTTGATGCCAAAGCAGTTTGCCCCGTTGTTTGATGGGCAGTCCCTCTTCCGCAAGACGGTCAAGACGAATTCCGTGATTTGCGATTCTCAGTTCATTGTGAGCAACGCCGATCAGTTCTTTTTGGCGAAGGACCAGCTTGAAGCAGAGGGCATGCACTCTGCAAAGTTCCTGTTGGAACCAGTAGGCCGTAACACTGCTCCGGCTATTGCCCTTGCCTGCTTGAACCTTGACCCGGAAACTGTCGTTCTCGTTTCTCCGTCCGACCATGTGATTCGCAACAAGGAAGCTTACGGCAAGGTTCTGGAACGTGCCGAAGTTCTTGCCCGCGAAGGCAACCTTGTTACATTCGGCATTACCCCGACTAGCCCCGAAACTGGTTACGGCTACATTGAAGCTGAAGGTGAAAATGTAAAGCGCTTTGTTGAAAAACCGGATCTTGCCACTGCAGAAAAGTATTTGCTTGCTGGCAACTTCTACTGGAACAGCGGCATTTTCTGCTTCAAGGCAAGCACGTTCCTTTCTGAACTTCAGAAGTATTCTCCGGAAATGCTCGAAGCTTCCAAGAAGGCTCTTGCAAACGCAGAAATCGTAGATGGTGAACCTATCCGTATCGATATGGATGACATGAAGGCTATTCCTGCCAATTCCATTGACTATGCGGTTATGGAAAAGTCCGACAAGGTCAAGGTTGTGCCGAGCGACATTGGCTGGAGTGATCTTGGTTCCTTCGATTCTCTCTACCATGAATACCCGCAGGACGAAAACGGCAACAATGTGAACCCGCGTCACATTGCCGTCGGTTCCAAAAATTCCCTTGTGATGGGTGGCCAGCGCACGATTGCGACGATTGACCTTGAACAGATGCTCATCGTCGATACGCCGGACGCCTTGCTCGTTGCTCCGCTCAAGAGCAGCCAGAAGGTGAAACAGGTTGTGGAACAGTTGAACAAGCGCGGTTCCGATCTTACGACCGTGCCGCAGACTGTGAACCGCCCGTGGGGTACATATTCCGTGCTCGAATCTACGGAACGCTACAAGATGAAGCGCATCGTGGTGAAGCCGGGCAAGCGCCTCAGCTTGCAGAAACATTTGCACCGCAGCGAACACTGGGTCGTTGTGAGCGGCACTGCGACTTGCACCGTTGGCGACAAGATTTTCTATGTTCGCCCGAATGAATCTACCTACATTCCAGTCGGTACGGTCCACCGTCTGCAGAACGAAGGCAAGCTGCCGCTTGTAATCGTCGAAGTGCAGGTTGGCGAATACACTGGCGAAGACGATATCATTCGCGTGGAAGACGATTTCCACAGAAATTAGGTTTGGGCACTCTTCAGGTTAAACCTGAAGCCGTTCCCTTGCGCTATAAAATGCCTTGCGAGTTCAATCGCAAGGCATTTTTTCGTTCAGCCTTGCATGCGCAAGTCCGAACCGCGTTCGCGGCTGCACTCACTAGTGCTCTTGCCGCAGGAATGGCATGCTGCAAGCTCGTTTTTGCATGACTCCGGCAGATAAAAATTCAATTTTCGTTCTTCTTATCTGCCGAGTTTGAGAAAAAATGTCACTTTTGTGCTTGAGATTTGACATTTGGTAATGAGGTGGCGGGTAAAATGGCTTGATAATTTCGATTTTATCTGCCGAAAGAGTTGCTTTGCCCTTGCATAAATGAATTTTATAGCGAATCTGGCGGATAAATCAAAGGCAAAGCTGCTTTTTATCCGTACTTTTGTGAAAAAGTGGATGCTTTTGCTAAATAAAAAAGACCTCTTCTTGCGAAGAGGTCTTTTTTTCGTTGAGCTATCTGGATTCGAACCAAAACAAACAGAGTCAGAATCTGTTGTGCTACCGTTACACCATAGCTCAATGCGACACCAAATTTACTAAAACTATGGATTATGGCAAGGGGGTGCGGCAAAATTTTTTGCAAAATCCTTTTTTAGAAGCGAAAAACGATAGTGGTCTATGAATTTTTCGTGAAATTTTTCATATTCACGGCAAATTCCTTCTTCTGCAAAGCCCACTCTTTTTAGCAAATTCGCGCTTTTTATGTTGCTTGTTGCCGTATGGACTTCGATGCGGTTTAACCCGCTGTCCAGTAAATGCTTACAAAAAGCTTCCAGGCTTTCTGTTGCGTAACCTTGACCGGTAAATTCGGTGGATAGCCAGTACCCGATGGCGGCACTTTCGTTTGCTTCTGAAACCCAGTGCAGGTACAATGCCCCGATCAGCTTTTCGTTTAGGAATATGCCGAGCAGGGCGCCGTTTTCAAGTTCCGCCTGCAGAATGTACGGTTCGATGTGCCTTGACGCATCCCGCTCTGTCTGCAGTTCTTCGACCCAGGGCAAAAATTCGCCCAACTCTTTGCGTGAATTTTCTACGGCGCAAAGGAACTGCAGCGCATCAGATTTCTTGAGAGGGCGCATGTTTAGGCGTTCTGTGGAAAAATGCATGCCTTAATGGTAGAAAATTTGAAAAGCGTTGTTTGCATCAAGTAAATAATAATCTAATTTTACAATTGTATGAAATTACCTATAGTTTGCATTATTGGCCGACCGAATGTGGGAAAGTCCTCCCTGTTCAATCGCATTCTCGGTCGCCGTGCCGCCGTGGTGAGTAACCGTGAAGGCGTTACCCGCGATAGGCACTACCAGACGGCAATTTACAAAGGTCGCGAGTTCATGCTCGTCGATACCGGTGGTTTTTTGCCTGATGACTCCATAGACGTGTTGGCAGACAGCGTTCGCCAGCAGATTTTTGCCGCCGTTGCCGATTCCGACGTCGTGTTGTTCATGGTCGACATTCGCGTCGGCGTAACGGAACTGGACTTGCAGTTTGCAAAGCTCGTGAAGCGACTTGACAAGCAGGTGATTCTTGTGGCGAACAAGAGCGAAGAACGTGAAAACCGCGACGAGGGCTGGGAATTCCTTTCCCTTGGCCTTGGTGCGCCGCGCATGATCAGTGCGCTTACTGGCTATGCCTGTTTGTCGCTGCTCGATGAAGTTACCGGCCTTTTGCCAAAGGGCGGTCGCCTAGCAAAGGACGAAGACCGTCCGATTCGCTTTGCGATTCTCGGTCGCCCGAATGCAGGCAAGAGTACCTTGCTCAATCGCTTGCTTGGTGAAGAACGAGCCGTTGTTTCTGACATTCCTGGCACGACTCGCGATTCCATTGACTGCGAGTTCAAGGTCAATGGCCAGCGATTTGTTGTGACCGATACGGCGGGTCTTCGCAAGAAGGCCAAGGTGTCTGACGAAGTGGAATACTTCAGCAACATGCGCTCCCTTGAAAGTATTCGCCGTTCCGACCTCTCCCTGCTTGTGCTCGATGTGACCCGTGGCCTTGAAGTGCAGGATTTCCGCATCATGAATGAAATTCGCAAGGCTGGCAAGGGCCTGGTCGTAGTGCTTAACAAGTGGGATATTTTCCCGAACAAGGGCGACAAGTCGTTCGACCATTTTGTAAAGGACATGATTGAACGCGAACCGATGCTTGAATATACGCCGATCCTTTCTATCAGTGCAAAGGAAGGCCTTCGTATTCACCGCGTTATCCAGGAAATCCAGACGGTGTTCAACAACTGCCGCAAGGTCATTGGTCGTGACCGCGTTGCCGAACTTTTCTCTGCGCTTTTGCAGAAGAGTCCGCACCCGCCTCGCCAATCCCGTGCTGTAATCTTGAAGCGTGCCTGCCAGGTGATGGTGGAACCGCCTGTTATTGCCATTGAAACTCGTACGCCGGAACTTGTAGATGAATCCTACAAGCGCTACCTGTTGAAAAACTTCTACGAAGAATTCGGGCTGAAGGGCGCTCCGCTCCGCTTGAATTTTGATAAACAGTTAACCCTCAGAAAGGACGAAGAACTTGATCAGTTTAACCAGTCTGCTTCTAGCATACCTGCTAGGATCGATACCGACGGCAGTGTGGGTCTCCAAAATGGCCCGCGGATCCATAATAAAACCAGGAACAGACATCCGTCAGTACGGCAGCAAGAACGCCGGGCTAACAAACACGATTAGAGTGCTCGGCTTTAAGCCGGCTCTCCCAGTCATTGTCGTTGACCTTGGCAAGGGCTTTCTTGCCCCGTTCATTGCTATGAAGTTCATGGCAGCCTACAGTCCGGAATGGACCTGGCTCCCGCTTGTTGCCGGCTTCCTTGCCATTCTTGGGCATAGCTTTACCTGCATGGCCGGTTTCCGCGGCGGCAAGGGTGTGCTTACCGCTCTTGGCGTTTTCCTTTGCCTGTGCCCCGTTACTGCGCTTTCTAGCTTTGCTGTATGGATCGCCTTTACGGCTGCTACAAAGTATGTATCTGTCGGTAGCATCACGGCTTGCACAGCGCTTATCGTGTTTTCTGTGATGGGATACCTGAAAATGCCGTACCCTGTGTACGATACCATTGACTTGCCGCTCATGATTACGTGCTGCCTTGTCGGTGTGTTTGTTATCGTAAAGCATAAGGGCAATATCAAGCGTTTGATGAACGGAACCGAAAATGGCTTTGGCAGCAAGCGCAAGACGCCGAAGGAAGTTTAATTAGAGATTAAAGTCGTCTGTTGACAGAGGATATAATTATGAAGATTGCTGTTCTTGGAACTGGTGGCTGGGGCCTTACACTTGGCCAGGTTCTTTACGATAATGGTCACGATGTTGCTTTTTGGACCCACTCCCAGGAAGAAGTGGACTTGCTTACCAAGGAACGCCAGTACAAGGATAAGCTCCCTGGCGTGATTTTCCCGGAAGAATTTACCTACTCTACAGACATGCAGTCTGTCGTTGAAGATGCTGACCTGGTTTTGTTTGTCGTTCCGTCGCAGTTCATGCAGAACGTTGCCAAGGGGCTCGGTGCTTGCACTGTAAAGAACAATCCGGTTGTCGTAAGCGCCACGAAGGGCATTTTGGAATCTACGCTCCAGCGCATGAGTGAAGTCATTCTTGCGAATGTGCCGTGGCTCAAGGCCGACAAGATGGTCGCTCTCAGCGGCCCGACCCATGCGGAAGAAGTCTCCCGCCGCATTTACACGGCAATCGTTGCCGCCTGCCCGAACGAAGATGCTGCAAAGCTTGTGCAGAACACGTTCAGCAACAACTACCTTCGCGTGTACACTTCCGATGACATTGTCGGCATTGAACTTTGCGGTTCCGTGAAGAATGTCATTGCCATCGCTAGCGGCGTACTCTACGGCCTTGGTGCCGGCGACAATACTCGCGCAGCGCTCCTTACCCGTGGCCAGGCAGAAATGTGCCGCCTGGGCCTTGCCTTTGGTGCCAACCCGCATACGTTCGCAGGCCTTGCTGGCATGGGCGACCTGATTGTGACCTGCCTTTCTGAACATAGCCGCAACCGCTATGTTGGCGAACATATCGGCAAGGGGGAAACCTTGGACGAAGTTCTTGCCGGCATGAAAATGATTGCCGAAGGCGTTCCTACCTGCCGCAGCACAAAGGCTTTGGCAGAAAAGGTCGGAGTCGAGATGCCGATCGTGGAGGCTGTCTATGATACATTGTTCAATGGCAAGCCTGCCGCTCTTTCCATCAAGGAATTGATGAGCCGTGAACTTAAGTCTGAACGCGTTGACGCTTAGTCTTTGTAAACGAATGTAAAAGAAACGCCGTGTAACAACGGCGTTTTTTTGTTGATGAGTTGCCAATATGGAAAAATTTTATCTTTGTTCTGGGATTGATTGCGAGGATCTATGCGTAAAATATTTCCGTTAGCCCTAAGTGGTTTTATCGCCTTGCTCGGCGCCTGCAGTGACGACTCGTCTACTGGTGTCGATGATTTGGAAGCTTTGTCTTCATCGTCTTTGGATTCCGATTCTCCGAATTCTGTCGGGTCCGAAGGAAATTCTTCAGGAAATGAAAGTTCCGATGGGAAAAGCAGTTCGTCTGGCAAAAATAATTCGAATGAGTCTAGCAGCAGTGTTGTGGACGCTTATGTCGAAGATCCAGTTGGTAAGGAAGTACACTATGTTGGCAATTCGACACTCCGCATTACGGAAATCGCAACCAACAATGTGAACTTCATTGACGAATATGGTGAAGATCCGGGTTGGATAGAAATTTACAATGCCGGTACGGAAACCGCTAATTTACGTGGCTATTCCATAGTGGAAAATCTTGAAAAGCCGCGTAAGTGGATTATCGATAGCTTGACGATTCCGGCTGGGGAACTTAGGGTTGTCTTCTGTTCCGGTAGAGATGTCACGGCTCCGCATCGTGGATTGGATTCCGAAAAGGCTCACTACAGAACCCATACCAATTGGAAGTTGGAAAAGAGAGGCGGCACGATTTATTTGATCGATTACAATTGGGGTGTTCGCGACAGTGTTAGCTACCCTGAGCTTGACCCGGGCATTTCATGGGGCATTGTAAATGGTGGTGAATGGCGCTATTTCGAGAAACCGACTCCAGAAAAGAAAAATTCAGCCTCGACTGGCTATGATGGTTTTACCAAGCCTGTGGCTCTGAAGGCTAGCGGATTCTTTGCAGAACCGTTCTCTTTGGACCCGCCGACCCCGACCTCCGGTGGAACGATCCGTTGTTCTTTTGACGGTTCGACCCCGAATAAAAATTCTGAAGAATTCAGAGATTCCAAATATATCGAAGCAAACATGATAGTTCGCTGCGGTGAATTTGTGGACAATAAAATTACCAACAAAATTTCTACATCGACCTATTTTGTTGGCGAATCGGTTAGCATGCCGGTCGTTTCCATCAGCGTCGATCCGGAATTTTTCAACAAGCATTACTTGAAGGTTTCCTGTTCCAAGCCTGAATACTGCCCGTCTGGATTGTATGCGGATGTGGAATTCCCTGTTCATGTAGAGTACTTTGAAAAGGGCAGTTCTTCCCAGGCCAAGGCTTGGGAAATCGAAGCCGGAATTTCTTTGATGGGTAATTACAGCCGTATGGAAAACAAGAAATCGGTTGCTATCGTAATGCGCGAAGATTACCAGGATGGCCGTCTGAACTACCCATTGTTCGAAACCCGCAAGGATAAGAACTCCAAGTTCAAGGGCTTTAACCTTCGCAATAACGGTAACCGTTTTGTGAGCGACTACATTGAAGATGCCATGGGTGGCGCCCTTCTTGAAGGCAGCGGCGTTGACTACCAGCGCAGCCGCCAGGTTGTCGTGTTCTATAACGGAAACTACTACGGCATTCACGATATGCGAGAACATTACAACAGACATTATGTAGAAACCAACTACGGGATTGATGCTGATGAAGTGACCATGGTCAAGCACTTGGGCAAAGAAATCACGGCAAGCGGTGGTGGCTCTACCAAGGATTACATGGACATGATGGATTTTGTGTACTCCCATGATTTTAGCGGTAGCGACAATCCATATTATGCGCAGGTTCAGGGAATGTTGGATGTCGGCAATTTTGCCGATTACATGATTGCCGAAATGTACATCCATAATGGCGACTGGCCAAACAACAACGTTCGTGCCTGGCGTACTGCAAAGCAGCCATGGAAGTTCATGGTTTATGACCTTGATCACGGCTTTGACTGGGAATGGAATGTCAGTGGCTTTGGCCAGAGCACCAACATGTTCAAATGGGTGAAGCAAGGTGGTTCCAGTTCCTGTAACGGAGAAAACTGCTTTGCCACGATTTTCAACAAGCTCATCAAGAATTCCGATTTCAAGCGCTTGTTCGTAAACCATGCTGCAGTCATGTTCCAGAACAATTTGAATGCAGCAAATGTTGAAAAGACTGTTGATGCCATGGCAGGAACGCTTGTGTCTTCTGAAACCGAAAGGGATTTGGCCAAGTTCAAGCAGACTGATAGATGGTACCAGAACTCCTGTGGCAATGGTTTTAGCGTGAGTGGCTCCTGCATGAAGACCTGGGCCGAAAAACGCGATGGCGTCGTATGGAGCGAATACACTTCTGAATTTGGTTTGGGTTCCGAAATAAGCGTGACAATCTCTGCCAGTGGCTCTGGAACGGTCTTGCTAGATGGCATGGCCTTGCCGAGCAAGAGTTATAAGGGCAAGTTCTTTGGAGGCAATGCGATGCTCCTGACCGCATTGCCATCGGGCTCCGCCGTGTTTAAACAGTGGAAGGACGGCTCTAGAGAAAATCCGCGCCTGGTGACTCCGAAGGGCGGCGAATCTTACGAAGCTGAGTTCCAGTAATTTTTTGATATTGCTGAGAATGCCCGCCTGAACAAGGCGGGCATTCTTTGTTTTTTAGAATAACTAAATTTGAATTATGATTAGCCCGGTCCGCAAAATGTTCGACGACATTTCAAAAAGCTATGACTTTTTGAACCATACCCTTAGTTGCTTTCAAGATATTTTGTGGAGGCATTCCTGCTGCCGCGAAGTGCGTCGGGAATTGAAAAAGACGGAACGCTTGCCGGGTGCCCGCTTGCTTGACCTTTGCGGCGGTACGGGTGATTTTGCTGCGACTTACGAAAGGTACTGCGGCTCCCCGGAAGTTGCAATTCTCGGTGATTTTTCTTATGGAATGCTGAAGGGGGCCGTGGGCAAAAAGACTGTGGCTAAGCCTGTGCAGCTCGATGCCATGAAAATGCCGTTTGACGATGCTTCGTTTGACGTGGTACTGAATGGCTTTGGCATGCGCAACTTGCCAGATGCAAACCTTGGCCTCAAGGAGTCTGCAAGGGTTCTTTCGGCGGGTGGCTACCTGCAGGTGCTTGAATTCTTTTCGCCGCGAAATGCGTTCAACAAATTCTTTTACAAGAAGCTTGCTCCGCTATTTATTCCGTTGCTCGGCTCCATTTTCAGTGGCAAGCGCGATGCTTACGAATACCTTGTGAATTCCGTACTTCGCTTTTTGCCTGTGGCAGATTTTGTGAAACTCGCCGAAGACAATGGCTTTGAACTTGTGCATGTAAAGCCCTGCTTTTTTGGCGTGGCATACCGCGTGCTTTTGAAAAAGCGTGAAGGCTAACATGAGTCGTTTTGTTGTTGGCCTTACCGGAGCTTCAGGCGCCATTTATACATCTAGGCTCGTGTACCATCTGCACAAGGCGCTCCACAAAGTTTCGTTGATCGCTACTCCTTCTGGCCGCGCCGTTGCCGAATACGAAGGCTATGCGAATGTGCTGCAGGAAGCTGATGAAGTCTTGCCGATTGACGATTTCTTTTGCTATGCGGCAAGTGGCAGCGCCGATTTCAATGGTCTCGCCATTGTGCCGTGTTCCATGGGGACGCTTGGCAAAATTGCAGGTGGCATTGCCGACAATTTGCTGGTGCGCGCTGCCGATGTCTGTTTGAAGGAGCGCCGCAAGCTTGTGATTGCCCCGCGGGAAATGCCTTACAACTTGATCCATTTGGAAAACATGGAACGCATTACCCGCGCAGGCGGCATCGTGATTCCGGCTTCGCCGCATTTTTACAACAAGCCGACTTCTGTTGAAGATTTGGCCGATACCGTGGTTGCAAAAGTTCTTGCGCACCTTGGCGTTGAAAATGAAATTGTAAGGCAGTGGGGAAGCGAGGCTTAGAGCTTGGTACAGGAATTGGGAGTTGTAGAGAAAAATGTTTAAGAAAATTGTAGAGTTTGGTCACCTGGTTCGTTTTAGCCATAGCCTTTTTGCGATGCCTTTTGCGCTTGGCTCCATGTGGGTTGCCGCCAATGGTTTCAAGGGCATGGAACCGCTTGAAATTTTGAAGATTGTCGCTCTGATCGTTGGCTGCATGGTTACGGCCCGCAATAGCGCCATGAGCTTCAACCGTCTGGCCGATGCCAAGTTCGATGCAGAAAACCCGCGCACGGCAAAGCGCCATTTGCCGGCAAACAGGCTTTCCCGTGCAGCAGTGATCGGCTTCCTGATTTTCAATGGCATTTGCTTTTGCTCTTTTGCCTGGCTGTTCAACCCGCTTGCGGGTATTTGCGCATTCCCGGTGTGGCTTGCGCTGCTGTTCTATTCGCTGTGGAAGCGCTTTTCGTTCCTTTGCCATTGGTACCTTGGCTTTGCCGTCGGCATGAGCCCGCTTGGCGCCTGGATTGCCATCCGTGGCGAATTTGCCGCGTTCCCGATTGTGCTCATGTTCATTCTTATGCTTTGGATGGGCGGCTTCGATATTATCTATGCAACGCAAGACGAAGAAATCGACAAGAAGGCCGGTCTCCATTCTGTGCCAGCTAGGTTTGGCCGCAAGCGTTCCTTGCAGATTGCGCTCGGCAGCCATTTGGCAATGCTTGCTCTCACAGTAGGCTTTGGAATTTTTTGGCAGATGGGCATTGCCTGGTGGAGCGTTGCTGCGCTAATGACCGCTTGCGTGTTCTACATTCATTTGTTTAGAAAATCCGATGACCTTGACCAGAAGAATCGCGACTTCTTTTTGGCAAATGTCGGCATTAGCGTGCTTGTGATGATTGGCCTTGTAGTTTGGATTTTGCTCGGAGGTTCCCCAGATGCGCTTCGATAGTAAACGTGGAGTATGCCAGCTTGTAGGCACGGTGAGTGCTGCGATTGCGACTGCCGCTGCCATTTGCCAGGAACTTGGTGTGTTGCCTCCAGAACTTTGCGGACGCGTGCTTGACGTGATGATAGTCGTGCTTGCCGTAGCTCTAATAGGCAGTTTCTACTTTAAAAGAAAAGAGTAGGACATTTTAGATTTCCAAATCGCCGGAGTAGATGCTGATAGTCTCTCCGGTTTCTTTTTGGAATTGCAGGCTGCCGTCGTCGCTGATGCCAAGAACTGTGCCATGGACTTCGTTGCCGAATTCAACGATGCGCGCCGACTTGCCGATGAAGCAGTCCATTGCTCGCCAGCTTTGAATCCACGGCCCAAGGCCTTGTGCACGGAATTTTTCAACGGCCGTTTCAAGCGCAGGAACAATACGCCTTAGCAAGGCCTCTCGGTCTAGCAATTCGCCCTTCAAAATGGAAAGGCTGGTTGTTGGCCTGTCGATGCAGTTCAGCTCTTCGCGAGTCACGTTTACATTGATGCCTATGCCTATCGACATGAACATTTCGCTTGCACTTTTTACAAGAATTTCAGAAACCATGCCGCAGAGCTTTTGACCTTCAAACCAGACATCGTTTGGCCATTTTACAGAAATGCTTTTGCTTGTAACTTCGCTGAAAATGTTTGCGAGGGTAATGGCCGTGATCTGCATGAGTTGCGGTGCGGTCTTTAAGGGAATGCCTTGCAGCGGGTAGAGCAAATTGAAATAGAGGTTTTTGCCGGCGGGGGAGTACCATTTGCGTTCGTGGCGGCCTCTGCCTGCGTATTGTGCGTCTGCAACGATCAGAGCGCCTGGTGCAAGCTCTTTAAAACGAGCGCGCATTTCGGCATGCGTACTAGGAGTTGTTTTTAAAAGTAGTGCCGGGGCATTGTAAAGCCCGTTCAGTTGCCAAGATTCAAATGTTTTTTCAGAAGACATCTATTTTCTATGAACTAGTAACTAGAATTCTTAAAACTTACTGGTCTGCTTTTTCTTCTTCGAGCTGCTTCAGCAATTCTTCCGGGTAGATTCTGAAGAATTCTCGTTTCTGGTCTTCAAAAAGCATTAGCATGTGTTCCTGCTCGAACTGTTCACGGTCGATGTTTTGCATGAAGAATTCATCTTTTGCAAACTCGCGGGTAGTCATGAGCTTTTTCATTTCTTCAGACAAATCTACTTCGTCCCAGAAAATGTAATAGGAACCGACAGGCATGTCGCCAAAGATGTTGACCTTGAGCATGATGTCGTTTTCTTTAGTCGTATCGGCTGCCGTTACCTGGTCTCGTGCCGAACTTTTTTCGGGGCGAAAAATTGCAGGGTCGTTGTCTGCAAAAACAGCAGATGCCAGAAGCAACGCTGCTACGACCAATTTTGCAGAAACTGTCTTGAACGCGAACATCATGTAGAATAAGATACAAAAAAAGAGGACGGAAGATAGAGTACAGAGAATAGAGAACAGAAGAAAGTAGGAAGACGGAAGTTAGTAGTCAGTCGGCTGTAGGCAGAAGTGTAAATAGAAAATAGGAGTCAGGAGTCAGTGACAGGAGTCAGGAATTGTAACTTCCCATGTCATTGCGAACATAGTGAAGCAATCTAGAAACATTGAGAAAGCAATATTCTGGATCACTTCGCGTTGCTAGTGATGACAAGTTAGGAGAAAACAGAGGACAGAAGACAGAAAACAGAGAATTGTATTTTCCCGTGTCTTGGCGAGCGGAGCGTGGCCATCCAGAAAAAGAAATGAGGTCGCACCTTCGGTGCTTGAGGCGTGAGGTCGTTCGCTGCGCTCACTTTGAGGCAATTGTAATTACGAAACCTCACACCTCTCAGTCGACAGACGCTAGCCTACAGCCGACACATTGAATATTTACATTCACTATACCCTATCCCCTGAACCCTATACCCTAAGCACTGGAAAGTAACATTCCTCTCGTCTTTCATGGCTTCGCCATAGGATGTGGCTGCACTCGGTCATCCCCAAGCAAGCTTGGTCGCGACACTCGTTTGCACACATCTCGTCTGTAGGCACATAGTGCCGTTCTCTCGTCTATTCTATACCCTACTAGACACTGGAAAATAACATTTCACTAATCACTAGATCCTAAACCCTAGATCCTAGACCCTAACCACACTCCTATTCTGCAAGAGGCATCCAGGGCTTGACTTCTGGAATGTCTGTCAGCATGTTTTGACGCACCCTGCGGATAGCGGCGGCCGCAATCATCGCTCCGTTGTCGGTACTCAGGGAACGATCTGGGAAGCATAGGCGGATATCGTGGCGCTCACAGTATTTGCCCAGCACTTCGCGGAGCCTTGCGTTAGCGCTTACGCCGCCGCCAACTACGAGAGTCTTCATCTTGGTCTTTTTCAAGGCCCACACTGTTTTGGAAACAAGAATGTCAACGATGGCTTCTTCCAGGGAGGCGCAGATGTCGCCGAGGTTTTCTTGCACAAATTCAGGAGTGTTTGCTTCGGTGTAGCGGCGTACTGCGGTCTTTAAACCGCTGAAGGAAAATTCACCGCTGTCGTCACCCTTGAGTGCACGCGGGAACCTGTGGAATTTGCGGTTTCCTTCCTTGCCCAGGCGGCCGATTGTTGCCCCTGCCGGGTACTGCAGGCCGAGTAGCTTGCCGCATTTGTCGAAGGCTTCGCCTGCTGCGTCGTCGCGCGTGCGCCCGAGCGAGGTGTATTTGAAACCAGGTTCTTCGAGCACGAGTTCCGTATGGCCGCCAGAGACGGTGAGCGTAAGGAACGGAGGCTCCAGATCTTGTGCCGTGAGCCAAGCTGCTGCAAGGTGGCCTTCCAAATGGTTCATGCCGTAGGCAGGAATGCCAAGGTCTTTAGAAAGTCCGCGAGCAAAACTTGCTCCAACAAGAAGTGGACCCATGAGGCCCGGCCCCGTTGTAAAGGCAATCGCATCGATGTCTTTAAGTGCAAGGCCTGACTGTTCCACTGCTTCAAAAGCGATGCTTGAAATTTTTTGCAGGTGCTCGCGGGCGGCTACTTCGGGAACCACGCCTCCAAAAACGGCGTGTTCGTTAATTTGGCTGTAGAGCGGGTTGGAAAGAACTTCCACTTTGCCGTTTTCATCTTTCAAAATGGCGCATGCGGTTTCGTCGCAACTAGATTCAATGCCTAGCCAAATCATTGTGCAGCCTCTGTCTGTGGAATTTCTGCAGGTTGTTCTGCAACTGCTTTTTTCTGCTTTGCTTTTTTCTGTTTAGTTTTGGCAGCTTCCTTCTTCACTTCTTTCGTAGAATCCTTTGGAACTTCAGTTTTGGGCTGTTCCTTCACTTCCTGCGGGACTTCTGCTGTTTTTTCGGCAGCAACTTCTTCAACCTTCTCCGGTTCAGCTTCTGCAGGCTTTGCTTTTTCTACGAGCTTGAATTTGTCTGGGTAAATTTGAATGCCCTTGATGTTTTTACCAATGCGGTGCGACGGCGCAAGCTCCTCTGCATTTTCGATTGCGAATCTGTTGTATTCGATAAAGATGTCGAGTTCATCGGGATCGATGCTTGCGAGAATTTCTTTACCACCCGTGATTTCGACTTTAGCTTGTGAAGGCTCAAGCGTGTACTTTTGCTTATCATACATGCCGATGAGATGGACCGGGATTTTTTCGAAAGTCGTCGTTGCGATTGGCTGCACAGTTACATGGACTTGGACGATTGAATCTTCTGTGGAAACGTATGCTGGCAGGGTTTCGAGATTAATGGGCAATTTGTAAATGCCGTTTTCAGAAATGTTTTTGAACAATTCAGCACTGGTACTTACATATTCAAGAGGAATGAGAGCAGTGCGTGCACCAGAGAATAAAATTTCGGCTGGTTCAATTGTCGGAACGGTCACAAAAGTGTATCCGGGAGCTTCTTCAAATTCTGCGGCTAGCTTCACAGGAACTTTGCGACGAATCCTTGTGTCAAACTCTACATCTACGGTACGCAGGCGGTCTCCGACAACATATTCAATTTCCGGGAAATCCGGTGCCGAGAAATTTTCAGCATTGATGGTGAAGTGAGTCCAGCCCTGTTCTACATGCTGGGCATCAATGACGATTGCTGCCGGGGTGCCTTTTTTATAGCGCATGCGGATTAGGTCGAAAACATTGCCCGTCACCTGGATGGAAATTGTTTTTGGTGGCTTGGAGGCAATCGCGAGCACATCTGGAATGCGGGCGAATGTAAGCGGCACTTCCATTGTCAACTGAAAGTCCTGCAAAGAAATTGCATAGAACCAAATGGCGATGCCAAAAATTAAAGCTGTGATTTTTAATTGCAAATTCTTCATAATTAACCAAACAAGTTGACTACGCGGCAAAGCGCTTTTACGGCACGGTCGATTTCTGCTGTTGTCGTGTAGGCGCCAAAGCTGAAGCGGAGCGTTGCCGGCACGCCGAAACGGTCCATTACGGGTTGCGCGCAATGGTGGCCGCTGCGGGCGGCAATGTTTTCTTCGTCAAGAATCATGGCCGCGTCGTGCGGGTGCGCGGCATCGAGCGTGATACTCAAGAGCGCACCGCGTTCCTTTGGCTTGCCTAGAATATGGAGCCCAGGAACCTTGCTGAATTCCTGTTCCGCGTATTTCAAGATTTCGTCTTCGTGGGCGTGAATGTTTTCCAGGCCGACTTCTTCGATCCAGTTCACTGCGGCGCCAAGGCCAATGACTTCGGCGATTGGTGGGGTGCCTGCTTCGAAACGTTCCGGCGGGAGCGCGTATGTTGTCTTTTCAAATGTTACGCGGTCAATCATTTCTCCGCCGCCGTGGAACGGTGGCATGGCAAGGAGGTTTTCGTATTTGCCGTAGAGTACGCCGATGCCTGTCGGGCCGTACATCTTGTGACCAGAAAATGCGACAAAGTCAACATCAAGAGCCTGAACATCAATCTTCAAATGCGAAACGCTCTGGGCCGCATCTACAAGAACCTTCGTTTCCGGAGAAATGCTCTTGATCTTTTTGATCATGGAGGCAATCGGGTTTACCGTGCCGGTTGCGTTGCTTATATGCGTGAATGCGGCAATTTTTGTTTTGCCTGGAACTACGAGCGTATCCAGGGAGTCCAGCAAAAGTTCCGCATTGTCATCGACCGGGATAACCTTGATCTTTGCGCCGCGTTCCTCTGCGATGAGCTGCCAAGAAACGATGTTTGCGTGGTGTTCCAGAGCACTAATTAAAATTTCGTCGCCCGGCTGCAAAAATTTGCGACCATATGTCCAGGCCACAAGATTGATGCTTTCGGTTGTGCCGCGTGTAAAGATGATTTCTTCTTTCTGCCTTGCGTTCAAAAACTTTGCAATGTCTTCGCGGGTCTTTTCGTAAGCCTGCGTCGTGCGTTCGCTCATTTTATAGACGCCACGCTTTACGGAGCTGTAGTGGTTCCTGTAGAAGTCTTCCATGGCCTCGATTACTTTTAGCGGCTTTTGCGATGTAGCCGTGCTGTCAAGGAACGTGAGCGGCTTGTGCTGCTTGTCGCCTTGTGCAAGTACCGGGAATTGGGCTCGAATGGAATCTACAGAGTAACTCATTTTGACAGGACCTCGCAAGTTTATATAATTATAGAATTTTTGCCTATTCAAAAACTAGGTGCAGGCGGGAATCAAAGTTCGCCGCGAATTACCTCGGCTTCGCCGTTTACAAGGCTGATGATGTTTGTTGGTTTTATTTCTATGTCGCCGCAATCCACCATCATGTCTACGCTATTTTTGAATAAATTCCACAGGTCGTCCGGGTTCGTGAAAACCTCGTCGTCAGAAAGCTTTGCTGCAGTGCTCAGTAGCGGTTTGTCGAAATGCTTGAAAAGTTCGGCAAAGAACGGGTGAGTCGGCATGCGTACACCGATTTCTGGACGCTTTACGTCGAGCTTGCGCACAATGGATGGGTCGGCCGGCAATATGAATGTATATGGGCCAGGCACGCGTGGCTTCATGATGCTGAATGCGTAATTGTTTACGCGAGCGTATTCTGTGGCGTTGCTTATGCTCGGCAGAATCAAGGCCATGAAGAATTTCTTCATTGGCTTCTTGAGAGCGTATAGGCGGTGAATCGCCTTCGTCGATTCCGCATTGCAGCCGATAGCGTAGCCCGATTCGGTCGGGTAAAGAACTAGGCCGTCGTTTTCGAGAATGGACGCTGCCATTTTTACGATGCGGGCCTGTGGGTTTACCGGGTGGGTTTCAAAACGGTTGCTTGCCATGGGAATCCTCTAGCATTGCGGAATTGTTTGGCGTGCTTCGAAAGCCGCTGGAATATGCTTTAATGAAAAAACGTCGTTTGCACAGTTTACTGCGATCACATCGAAACGGCAACGCTGTTCAAAGCCTCCGTTGAAATGCAGAAAATGGCATGCGGTGCGCCAAAGCTTGAACTGCTTTGCTCCACGAACTCTGCTTTCTGGGCGGCCATTTCTGTTGTTCCAAACTGATTTGACCTCTACAAAAACGATTTCGCCTTTCGGTGATTTTGCGACAATGTCAAGTTCTCCTCCGCGATAGGCGTAATTCCTGTCGAGAAGCGTGTAACCGTTGCGCCGCAAATATGCTGCCGCGTGGGTTTCTGCGAACTTGCCTTTGCCCTTGTTTTTTATCATTCGAGATTCATTCCGAGCATTCTGATTTCAGAAATCGCGAGTGGCTTTGCTGCATCTGTCGTGTAAGACTTGCCGAGGAATATCTGAATTTCTGTCGTTTCCATCGGCAGCATTTTCGGGTATTGCATGCCCTTTACGTCTTCCAAGCTGATTTCCTGGCGGAAGCCTTCCTTGGTGCGCAAGGTAAGTGTGCGTGGCTTGTTGAATGTATGGTAGCGGTCGCCGATTTCGTCGTCTGCAGATTTCTGGTAGCCGATCGCAATGCCGATATTGGTGATGAGGGTGTTTTCGTCAAAATTCATCGTCAAGATCGGGTTCTTGCTGTTTGTCGGTGCCTTAAAAAGCCATGCTGTATTCTGCTTTTCGTCGAACAGGTTTTCTGGCGGGTATTCCTTGATGCCCTTTTCAATGCTTGTCTGTTCAAAGTTGCCGTGCATTGCCGGAGCATCCAGTTCGCGCAATGTGCGTGACGGCTTGTGCAATAGCATCAGGGCAATCAGCAGAATGATGATGAGCGGGAACAAGGCAAGCCCCGAAACCAGGAGGCGCTTCTGGATTGGCAATAGTCTAAGGATGGATTCTGTCAAGAGCCTGCGGGAGCGCAAGAGGGAGGTACGGCGCAGAGCACGGGCCTGGTTTTGCCTTGTCGCTTCGCGAGCCTTGCTGAACGCATCATCGAATGCGTCCAAAAATTCCTCCATGTTCTTGAAACGGTCGTTAGGCTTTTTCTGCAAACACTTCAAAATGAATTTCGAAATGCTTGTCGGGGTGTTCGGGCGGAATGTTTCCGGGGCAGGAGGCGTTTCCTGCACATGCTTCATTGCTATTTCAATCGGCTTGGAGCCGGAGAATGGCAGCTGACCGCAGGTCATTTCGTACAAAATCACGCCTAGGCTGTAAATGTCGGAAGGTTCACCGACTTCGTCGCCACGGCATTGTTCCGGAGACATGTATTCCGGAGTACCCATGGTCATGCCGGTCATGGTGAGGCGTTCCTGCTCCATTTCGCGAACATAGGAAATGCCGAAGTCCATCAGGTACACGCGATTGTCGTGCGTGAGCATGATGTTGGACGGCTTTACGTCGCGGTGTACAATGCCTTTGGAATGGGCGAACAGTAGTGCTCTTGCAATCTGCTTGGCGATAAGTTCGATGGCGTTGAAGTCGAGCTTGCTCTTGTTCTTGAGAACATCGGAGAGGGCCTTGCCTTCAACATGGGTCATTGCTATGAAAAGCTCGTTCTTTTCTTCGCCAAAGTCAAAAACATGGACAATGTTCTGGTGGTCGAGTTCCTTCATGGTCTGCGCTTCAAGTTTGAAGCGGGCCACGGATTCCTTGTTGGAACTGGATTCAAGGACCTTTAAAGCAACGATGCGATCTAGGCGATTGTCTTTTGCCTTGTACACGTGACCCATGCCGCCTTGACCGAGAATCCCTAAAAGCTCGTAGTTCTCGTTAAATGGGCGCGGAAATTTATTGTCTTGTGTCAAAGGTTTCAAACTCATTTTGCTTTACCCAGAGAGTGTAATGTCCGTAGAGCTACAATATAGAATATGAATGTAAGCAGTAAGGGGAATGCTATGTCGGAACAGGTCAAATTTTCATTCAAGAAAAGTGCTTTCAACGCTTCCAGATTGAATTTGGATGCGATGAATGTCGAGGCGGCTCTGCCGATGGGGCGCATTTGATCGATGGGGACCAAAGCTCCGGCGAGGGCGACTTGCGGAATGATTAGCAGCGGGAGCATGGCGTTTGCCTGGCCCGGATTTTTTGAAAGAGAACTAACCAAGAACCCGAGGGTTGCTGCCGGTAAGACGGAAACAAAGATGGAGAGCGCAAGCAGTGGAAAATTTGGCGCTATCGGAAGGACAAAAGCCAGGAATCCGTAACAGACGAAAGTCTGGATGAACGAGAATATGGTGACGAATAAAAGTTTTGCAGAAAGTATGGAAAATGCCGGAGCGCCCTTGCGAAGTTCCAAACGCAAAATTTTTCGTTCCTGAACAATGCCTCGAATAGAAAGGGAAAGTGCAAACCAGTTTGCTGAAAGTACGAGCGCAAACGCGGCGACCCACAGGGAGGATTTTGCAGAAAAAGTCTGTGAAAACAGGAACCCGATAATTAGGGGCTGCACGCAGAGCGCAAGAATTCTTCCCTTGTCCCTAAAATACTGCTTTACCAGGAGCGTGTTGTAGATCTTGAATGGTGAAGGCTTTTGTATTTTGGGGAACAGCGTTTTCGTCGTTGCTTCCTGTTCTTCTGCAATGCGCTTGCGGAATGCGGAGCATTCCCAAAAGTCCGTGGAACTGTCTTTCAACTTCCAGAGAGCCTTGTCGGCAGATTCCGTTTCAAAGAACAGCGTGGCTTCTTTTGGCGTGCCAAAGAAAGCCTCTGCGCCATCGTGAATGACAAGAACCTTGTGGGCAATGTCTAGCGCTTCGTAGCCATGTGTCGTCAGAATGATTGTGTAGCCAAGAATGGAGAGCTTTCTCAAATGGTGGCAGAGCGTTCTGACATTGACCGGATCGAGTCCCGAAAGAGGCTCGTCGAGCAGAATCAAGCCCGGGGATCCTATGAGTTCTGCGGCAAGGGCCGCGCGTCTTTTTTCACCACCGGAAAGTGTTGAAATTTTGCTGTCTGTCAGGCGGTTTAACGCAAGCAATTCCAGCAGGTCTTTTTTGCGGGATTCCCGTTCTTCTTCGGTCGTGTCTTTTGGCAGCGTGATTTTTGAAGCCATCAAAAGCGTTTCGCTTACAGTCAAGTCTTCGCGGAGTTCCGGGTCTTGCGCAAGGAATGCCGTGTATTTCTGAATGTCTGGATTCCTATGAGGAATGCCGTTTAGCAGGACTTCGGAATTTTCACCGGCGCGAAGGGTTCCGAGCATTAGGCGCAGAAGCGAACTTTTGCCTTGTCCGGAGCGGCCTATGACAGCAAGGATTTGCCCGGCTGGCAGAGAAAAGTTGATGTTTCTGAGCAACTGCTTTTTGCCTGCGTAGGCAGTCAAGTTTTTTACCTGCACAGAGAATCCGGGCTTGCTTTTTCGCAAAAAGAATTGCCCGTTCTGCATTTCAAAAGTGCACCAGGGCAGCGATACTTTTTCGGAATCCTTCAGTACGATTTTTTTGAAAGCATTGCCTTCGGCGTCGCGTGCCTTACGCTCAAAAACGATTTCTGCATTGCCGTTTTTCTTTTGCACCTTCGAAAGTATTGCCGGGCAGCCAGGGTGGCTTATTACCGCATCTTTGGCAGGGGCGTGCCTGCCGAGCAAAGTCCACTTGCCCTCAAAAATCTGCAGCGGAGCTTCGGAATCGGAATTCAGCAGAATTAAGCTCAAGGAATTTTTTCGGATGGTTACGCCGAGGCGTTCCATGCCAATGACAAGCAAGTCGTTGTCTTCCAAAAGCTTTTTTTCAATCGGAGTCCCGTTGCATTCCGTGCCGCTCGTTTCGCTCAAGTTTTCGTAAAGAAAGCCTTGCGCCGTCTTTGTGATAACGCCGTGC
This sequence comes from Fibrobacteraceae bacterium, assembly GCA_045615885.1. Lineage (GTDB taxonomy): Bacteria > Fibrobacterota > Fibrobacteria > Fibrobacterales > Fibrobacteraceae > UBA1765. Next base: position 40,602 of record JAZLFR010000051.1, on the reverse strand, counting down.
CTGTGCGAAACATATTTGCTGTTAAGGCACAGGTTGGAATCGCGATTGCGCCCAATGGTAAACTGGGCGTTTGCATCGTCAAGGCTTATTTCGATTAGTTGAAAACCGTCGCTCATTTGGTAGAATACAGAGTTGTAGTTACTAGTCCATGGTCACTAGTTACTAGAAGGTTGTTAGTAGACAGTAGGAAGTAGACTGTAGGCAGGAATGCCTGAAAAACACTGTTCTTCTAACGTCAGTTCACACTCGCAGAGATCTTGTAATCCTACATTCTCTAGAAGCTAGTAACTCGTAACTAGTAACTAATTTAACGCCTTAATTCCTTTGTTGAATCGTTTTGCGGCTTCCTTCAGGGTGTCTTCGCTTGCTGCGTAAGAGAAGCGAATGCAGCTATCCATGCCGAAAGCTGCGCCTGGCACAATGGCAAGGCCTACGCTTTCGAGCAAGTATGTGCATAGACTGATGGAACCGTCAATGGTCTTGCCGTCTGGCGTCTTTTTGCCAAAGAGTTCTGCGACGGGCACAAACAGGTAGAATGCTCCTTCAGGAACGGGGAGTTTCTTTTGGAGCGTTTCTTCCAAAAGCCCGCGCAAAAGGTCTTGGCGCGTTTTGAACACATCGCGCATCTTGAGCACGCATTCGTTGCCGTTTTCTACGGCTGCAAGGGCTGCATATTGCGCTGGCGTAGAAGGGTGGTGGATTGCCTGGCTCTGCACCTTTGCCATCATCTTTGCAATGGCTTCCGGAGCGGCGTTGTAGCCGAGGCGCCAACCGGTCATGCAATGGGATTTTGAAAAACCGTTGATGATGATTGTGCGTTCGTACATGCCGTCAAAACTTGCTGCCGATGTGAATTTTGTGCCGTAAGTGAAGTGCTCGTAAATTTCGTCAGAAATGCAGAACAAATCATTCTTTACGATAACCTTTGCAAGAGCTTCCATTTCTTCTGGAGCATAGACGGCGCCACTCGGGTTGCATGGGTTGTTGAATACAACGGCTTTGGTCTTTTCGGTGATTGCATTCTGCAGCTGTTCTGCGGTGATCTTGAAACCATTTTCGGCGGTAGATTCAATGAATACAGGAACGCCGCCGAACCAGCGCACAAGTTCCGGGTAGGTGACCCAGTACGGTGCTGGAACTATCACTTCGTCGCCCGGGTTGATTAGCGCGGCAAAGGAATTGAATACGGCATGCTTTGCTCCGCTCGTAAGCACGATCTGGTTGGCATTGTAGTTCAGGCCGTTTTCGTCCTTGAGCTTTTTGCAGACGGCTTCGCGAACGTTCATCAAGCCGACTGGCGCCACATAGCGGGTCTGGTTGTTTTCGATAGCCTTGATGCCTGCAGCCTTGATATGGTCTGGTGTCGCAAAGTCCGGTTCGCCTGCGCCGAGCGAAACAATGTCCTTGCCTTCGGCCTTTAATTGTTTTGCCAAGGTATCTATGGCGACTGTCATTGATGGAGCAATGTCTTCGGTTCTTTTAGAAAGGGATTTCATGTTATTCCTTTTCGTTGGATTTTTTTAGGCGGTATGCATCGAGTGCTGCTGCCGAAAGCGGAAAAATAAAGAAGTTCGCAAAAGTGATCAGCACTATGCCAAGAAGCGATATTTGACCGATGCTGCGAAGCCCTGGGTGGCTTGAAAAAAGCAAACTGAAAATACCGATAAGAGCAGCCACTTGCGATAAGAAAATGCTTTTGCCGTAGTGACGCAAAATGTCGATGGCGCTGCCGCTCTGCTTGGAAAGGTAGTGGTTCCAGAAATGCACGGAACCATCGATGGATAATCCAACGAGAATGGGTAGTGCAAGTACGCTGTAAAAGTTCATCTGGACATTTGCCATTGAAAGAATGGAGAACAACCAGATGAAGGATGTTGCCGAAGGCAATATCACAAATAGAGCGTGGCCGATTTTTCCAAAGAGCATTATCAAAATGATGAAGATGGCGATACTGCAGAAGATGATTGATTTGTGCAAATGCCGTAAGATATTGTCAAGGATTTCTGCACGCACCATGGCCATGCCAAATGTCTGGTAGTTGTTGCCGTCGTCTAGCTTTTTTATGTCGCGGGCGAGCCTGCGGCAATCAAGCCCGTTCTCTGCTGACTTTGCGGGAATGATGGTTGCAAAGATATTGTTTCTTTGCTGGGCACGCAACAATTTTTGTGAAGATTCTGGCAGTTGTTCTGCCGTGATTTCAGAAATTTCCGTGTGTTCCTTCAAGAAGCCTATTGCAATGGAATCGGAACCGTGCAAATCCGCAAAGACAGGGGATTCCAATTCTTCCTGAATGTTTTTGATAATCTGCAGCTTGTAGCGCTGGTTTGTTGGCAAAAGGTTGTTTAGCGTGTAGATGCGTTCAATGGTATTGTACGAACCATTTTGGACGCCGGTGTTGTAACGCTCAATATATTTTTCGAGAGTTTCCTGATTCGGAAAATTGATCACGACAGGTTCGTTGAAGTTTAATCCGGTTGTCGCTAGCAGGGAATCTGCCTTGGTACTTTTGGATAGTTCCGTTTCAGAAAAGTTGTAGTTGAACTTTGGAACCAGCCCCTGGAAGGCAAGAGCAAGCGTCAGTACGACGAGGAGTAGTGAGAATATGTTTGTGTAGCGGAAAGGAGTGATTGGCTTGATTGCGATGCGCTCCGCATGGGTTGCTCCAAGAACATGGAACGGCCTTCTCTTTTGAAGAATCCTAAGTATTGCAGGTGTCAGCGCTCCACACAAAATGTAATTGAGCACGGCCCCGATGCTACCCAGGACTGCGAGTTCATGGGCTCCCTTGAGTGGCAAGAATAGAAGTGAAATGAAGATGATTGCAAATACTGCTGAAGAAACTGCGGCAACCGGGCCTATGCCGAGCAAGGCACTTTCAAGGCTGAGTGCTGGGTTCAGACCCTTCATGCGTTCTTCGGAATAACGTCTAAAAATATGGGTTACGTGCTGTGCAGCAAGACCGGGGAGCAGGAATACGATGAACATGGAAAACAGGCACATTCTGCCATACAGAAGGTAGGCTATGCCCAATGTCCAGTAGATGGAAAGTCCGATAGGCATACCTGCCGGTAAAATAAGCTGCGGGTGCCTGAGGAACGAAAGAAAAAGCAGTATGACGAATAGCCCGGCCATGACCCAGCCGGCTTGTTTCGCCTTTGGCAGAAGTTCCCGCCCGGTGTCTACGATTTTTTGCACTTTGCCTGTATATTCTACATTGATGGATGCTGGGACTATAGGCTGTATGGTCTCTTTTACGAGTGATAGAAATTTGCGGGCGGAATCGAGCGAAGAAATCTGGTTGGCCGGGAATACCTCCAGAACGCGCACTGTTCCATCGTGGCTTTGAAACAAATCCTTCAATTTGCCCTTGTAGCGGGCTTCAAAATCATCAGTTTTGAAATCCAATTTTTCGGGCTGATCTTCCAGTTGGACTATCAAAGGGTTTTGTGCGTTGATCGCTTTTTCTTTGGCCGTTACAAGCTTTTCGTAAATTTTGTTCAGTTCGGAACTTGGCAAAAATAGCAGACCATTTTTTTCGTAGAACGGAATGTCTATTTCGTGACTTACCATTTGTACGGAAGGCTGCTTTTCAAGATGCTTTGCGATTTTTGTTGCTACGAGTCTGTTTTCTGCCGAATCATTGCCTTCGAGAATGATAGTCAAAAGGCTTGCTTCGTCGATGTTCTTGCTTGTTTGCTTCTGCGGGGATTCTAGCATGTCTGCCAGTTGCAATTCCCAGCGCAAATGTGTTGCTGGGTAAATGCAAAGAATGGAAATCAGGGCTGCAATCAAAAATACCAGTCTGTGGTGACAGCTGATTTCACGAAGCATTCTTGCAATTAAAGAGAACATGCACACAATTTAGTTTTTTAGCGAAATTGCCATAGACGATTTATCAATGGGAAGTTGAATTTGAAGGGTGTTTTGTGCTGCTTCGAATGGGTAGATTTGAGTCGATCAAGGAGAACGAAATGAATCGTATTTTTAGTAAAATGATGCTTTTTTGTACAGCTGCTAGCCTTGCTGTGAGCGCAGATGCCGCCATTCGAGCTAAATCGGAACAGCTGGGTGGCCGCGAAATCTATGTGTATGCACCGGCTGGCCTTGAAGCGGGCAAGCCCTTGATGATTTCTTGCCATGGCATGGGCCAGGATCCAGAATACCAGGCAGGCATGGCGAATTGGGAAGACAAGGCCGACAAGGAAGGCTTTGTTGTCGTTTACCCGCACGGCAATGGCAATGCCTGGGACTTGGGCGGTGCCGGTGACGAGGGCTTGATCAAGAACATCATCGACGAAATGTACAAGCGCTATAAAATTGACCTTTCCCGCGTCTATCTTTCTGGCTTTAGCATGGGTGGCATGTTTACCCATTTTACGGCAACGCATTTGGCTGATAAAATTGCCGCATTTGCACCTGTTTCTGGTTACCCGATCGATGCTCAGAGCTTCTCGTTCAAGGCTTCCCGAAACATTCCAATCATGCATACCAATGGCGATGCAGACGATGTTGTGCACTATGAAGAATGGACGGGGACTTTCAATGGCATGTACCAGCACCAGATGGGCGCCTACTATGTGATGGAACATTGGGCTGCCTTCAACCAGTGCGATTCCAAGCCTGTGGAATCCAAGGTCGGTACTGCAACGCGCTACACCTGGAAAAACTGTGCTGGCGATGTTGAAGTCGTTTTGAACAAGATTCCTGGCAAGGGGCATTGGCATTCCAATGACGCTGGCTACAACACTACGGACAATATTTGGGAGTTTGTCAGCAAGTATTCCCTGAACGGCGTTTCCAAGCCGATAGAGGTTCCTGCAGACCGTGATACAATTTTCAATAGTGCGTTTGGAGACTCTTTGAAACTTGTTGGCTGGAGCTTGAATACATGGAGTGGCGAAGCAAAATTGCAACTTACTGAAGGCGAGGCTGAAGTGGCTATCTCAAAGGCCGCCGCTGATTATGCTTACCAGATCCAGATGATTCAGAAAGGGCTTCATTTTGAAAAAGGCACTTCCTACAAATTGGTCTTTGATGCTCACGCCGCGGCAGCACGTGAAATAGAAGTGAATGTAGAAATGGATGATGAACCATGGACCAGTTACTTGCCGTCAACAAAGAAAATCGAAGTCGACACAGAAAAGAAAACTTACGAGGTCTCGTTTACCATGGGTGAAACAACCGATAAAAATGGCCGAGTTTCATTCAATGTTGGCCTGAGCGATGTGAATGTGTTCTTTGACAACATCAAGCTTATGAAGATTGATGCTAGCGAAGTGGAAAAGGAGCCGACATTTGTAACTGCAAAATTCAAACATGGTGCAATGCAGAACTACAAGGTGTATAGCATTAGCGGTGCATTGGTTGGTTCTTTTAATGCAAGCAGTTTTGCTGAAATCAAGTTGCAGCTGAATGCCATGAATCTCGACAAGGGTGTTTACTTGGTTCGCAATAAGTTTGGCTTCAGCAAGATGCAGCAAGTAAGGTAATTCGTTTTCTCTCTCTATAATCGTAATCCGGCGGCTCACCGCCGGATTTTTTTGTACTCTTTTTCTAACTTCTACCTTATGAACATTCTCATATACTTCCTTTTTGCGGTTTCTGGTTTTGCGGGGCTCATTTACGAAGGTTCCTGGGCTCGTTACCTTAAGCTTTTTCTTGGGCATTCCAGTTACGGGCAGGTGCTTACGCTCTGCATTTACATGGGCGGCCTTGCTATCGGTAGCTTTGTCGCCGGCAAGCTCGTTACCAAAACGCGCCGCCCGCTGCTCGGCTATGCCGCCGTGGAACTTGCAATCGGTATCGGAGGCTTTGCCTACCATCCCTTGTATAACGCTCTTACCGGATTCTTTTATAATTCCGAGTTTACCGCTGGCTTGTCTTCTACTGGCGCAGAAATTGCAAAGGTCATTCTTGCTACGGCTTCGACTCTCCCTATAGCGGTCGCCGTCGGCATGACGTTCCCGTTCATTGCGGCTGGTCTCATGCGCAAGAGCGGTGCCGAAGTTTCGCTCCCGATTCTCTATTTTACGAACAGCCTGGGCTCAGCAATCGGCATTTTGGCAACAAGCTATTTGTTAATCCCTGTTGTCGGTAACCATGCAACGCTTTGCGTGGCTGGCTCTCTCAACTTTTTGCTTGCAGCGGTGTTTGGCTTTATTGGAATGTTCACATCGCCAGTCGCTGCCGTGGAACCGAACGAAGAACCGAAAAACGAAGACTATGCAGCAGAACACAAGTTGCCCATGCCAAAGAAATCTGTTTGGCTCTGGATTGCTGCCATTACCGGCTTGACCTCGTTTGTCTATGAAATTGTCTGGACTCGTTTGCTCAGCCTTTTGATGGGTTCTTCCAGCCACAGCTTTGACCAGATGCTTTCGGCATTCATCTTGGGCCTTGCCTTGGGCAGTGCGGTCAGCGGAAAGTTGATCAAGAAGGATTCCCTTGTCGTTCTTTCGCTTGCCCAGATTTTCATGGCATTCTTTGCCCTGTGCACTTTATACTTCCATGAACCGTTCTGGATGATGATGAACGAAGCCAACCAGATCTTTAACCCGACCGTTGACGGTTATGTTTGCTGGAGCTTGTTCAAATATACGCTTAGCCTTTTGTGGATGGTCCCGACCAGCTTCTTTGCCGGCATGACGCTCCCGCTTATCACCTTGATTCTTACGCGCGCCTTCAAGAGCGAAGCGCCGATTGGCAAGGTCTATGGCTGGAATACGCTCGGTTCCATTATCGGTTCCGCTGGAGGCGGCCTTTTGCTTCTCCCGCTTTTGCAGCTCAAGGGCGCCCTTGTTCTTGCCGCCCTGCTTGACTTTGCAATCGGTTTCATTCTTCTTGCCGTGTATCGCAAAAAGTTCCGCTACAATGTAATGTTCTATGTCGTTGCTGCTGTCATGGTACTCCCGTGCCTGTTCGTAAAGTTTGACCCGTCGCTCATCACCTCCGGTGCGTTCCGAGCTTACAAGAACTTGCATCCAGACGAAAAAATTCGCGTGATTGATGGCAAGACTGCAACAATCAGCTTCCACGAATCGCCAGTGCATTACTATGTAAAGACCAATGGCAAGGCTGATGCCAGCATGAGCAAAGACCGTGAAGCTCCGATCGGTAGCGATGAACTTACGCAGGCCGCGACTGCATTCATGCCGATGGCTGTAAAAACGGAACCGTATGACGCGGCGATGGTCGGCTTCGGCAGTGGCATGGGCGCTCACTATTTGCTTGCTGACCCGCTCCTCAAGGATTTTGACTGCGTTGAAATTGAAGAAGCGATGATGGATTTGGCAAAGGGATTCTACCCGTGGAACAACCGTGGCTACGATGACCCGCGCATCCATATATTCATTGACGACGCAACGACCTTCTTCCATACGAACCGTCGCCAGTACGACATGATTATCAGCGTGCCGTCGAATCCGTGGGTAAGTGGCGTTGCTGGCCTCTTTGCCCATGAATTCTACGCAAAGATGCGCCGTTACATGAAGCCTGGTGCCCTCTGGGTGCAGTGGATCCAGACTTATGAATTCAATGACCTCATGTTCCTCAACATCTTGAAGGCTCTCGACAAAACATTCCCGTATGTATCGCTCTACAAATCAACCGACGAACCGGACATCATCATGATTGCAAGCGATGAACCTGTATATCAAAAGGGTATTGGCCGATTTAGCACGGATTCCGTTTTAATCAAGGAGTTTGAACGCATCCACCGTGAGCCAGAATTCTTTGGTGAAAGAAACTTCCTCTTCACAAATAAGATGGTGTCTTCGCTCCTTGAAGGCGTGGAACCGAACAGCATCTTTGTGCCGATGGTTGACAACCGCGCCGAAGAAGCGCGCTTTGTACATTCCGAAGCGCACATTGTGCAGATGTTCGATTCTTGCGAGGTCTGCTGGCAAGAATTCCTTAGTCCGGAGGAATTTGAACTCCGCCGCCCAGCAAGGGTGAAGGCGATGATGGAATCTTCTAACGATGACTTCAGAACAACGGCTTTGCTTGCCTACGCTACCGACCGGGAAAAAGTTTCCGTCCCCGCAGATTCCTGTGCCGATTCCGCTGCGGTGGATTCCGTTGCAATGGCTGCTCTCGAAGCATCCGTTGGCTTCCAGAAGTTCCGTGAAGAATACTTGGATTACATACGTTCCGTTCCGCTTGAACTCCGCGATTCCAATAAGGTTTATGCTGCGGTGCGCGAACTAGTCAATGCAAACAGACTGCCAGCTTCTTTTGTTGAAGAGTTTGGCATCATGGAAGCTGCCCGTGCAAAGGATTATGCCCGCGGTGCGCTCCTTGTTGCAGATTTCTTTGACAAGTACGAAATGGGCGGCATGGACCAGATCTTCTTGCGCAACTGCATTCTTGTTGCATTGCTTGCCGGCGAACCGGAACTTGCAAGCTTGATTTACAAGGAAGCTGTAATGAAGCATGAAGATTTCTTCGCAGTCGAAAAGCGCTTGATTGAACGTGAAATCCAGAAACTTAGAAGGACGACGGCAAAAAAATAATGAAGGCTCTTAGGCAGACATTCTTGCTTGCTTTGCTGTTGGTGGCTTTGCTGCCAATGGCTCGTGCAGGCATTGCGTTTGCTGAGGATTCAACGCAAGTTGTTCAAGACTCAACGGTTGCTAGTGAGTCTAGCGAACAAGCCAGCACAGTGCGCTGGCTTGCGTCCCTTCCTTTTGAATATGTTATTCAGCCGTTGTTTTCTGCAGTTGTTTTTCCATTTTCGGAACCGCTTCGCTATTCGTTTGACAATGGCGTGATTGATAAAGGGGTTGACATTGTGACGTTTGGGGAAAAGAGAAATATTTTCCTCTACCCGACGATGAATTTGAAACCAGGCACTAGCACGATGGTTGGTTTCATGTATCGCCATTCCGATATCGCGTTTGATAAGGATTATTTGGTTTTGTATGGTAGTCTTTTTGCCAATAGCGATTTGGATTATGGTTTGCGGTATAGCAAAAAAGGAATGTTTGATGGAAATACGTATCTGGCATTTGCTCATAGCGGAAGCTTTGATCGAGACGGTGGCTTTGTTCTGTTGGGAACTAGCGATGCCTATGTACAGGCAGATTCTGCATGGAAATTCAATTTTACGGTTGCGCATCCGTTGCCTATTAGGAACTGGACTGCAGAATTGTTTTCGGGATTTAGAATAAGGCATACGGGATTGCCTGATGAACAATCAGATATTGTTGAAGAAGAATTTCACGAAAAATTAAAGGAACGCGGAATTTATCAAGACTTTAAATATTTTCAGGAAGAATTGACGCTTTCCTACAACAATACGGAATCCCCTTATGTGCCGACTGATGGGCTGCTGTTTTTTGTAAAACTGGGCTATACTTTTGTTGATGATTATAAAGATACTCCGGAAGATTTTGAATGGATGACTTCCGACAAAAATCATGATTTCGTTTCTTTGCAAATGGTTTTGCAACGCTATTTCTATTTTGGAACTACAGAAAAAGTGTATCAATTTTCCAAGAGGGAGGCTAGAAAGAAACGTTTGGAATATGCGGATTTTTCTTTGGACCAAACATTGAAAATGTGGACTCCGTCCAATATCCCGTCCTGGATATTGGAACGAAGAGTCGTTGCTTTGCAGTTGCGGTGTGAACGAGTTTGGGAAATGGAAAAAGGAGGAATGCCGTTAATCAACTATCCTAGGTTGAGCGATAGGTATCCACTCCGTGGCTATGATGCGGTATGGTTTTCTCCGGCGATTTTAAGTATGTCTTGGGAATACCGTTGGCCGGTAGATTATTATGTGGATGGCGTTGCATTCATAGAATATGCAATGTTTGCCGATGAAGACGGCAAGTGGAATGCAGAAAATAACATCCGCAATTCCTGGGGCTTTGGAGTTCGCGTGCGCACTCCCGACATGTATTTTTTCCGTTTGCAGCTAGGATTTCATGGCTTGCACGGCATTCATTTCATCATGACGATAGCCCCGGAATTCCAGTAACAAAAATTCCGCCTACAAATCCAGTTCCGCCTGCAAATTGAATTTTGTGTTTGCGTTTTTCGGAAGTTCACGACCGAGCTTGCGGTAGGCGTTGTATGTTGCTACGCGGCCTCGCGGGGTGCGCGAAAGCAGACCCTTGCGAATGAGGTATGGTTCATAGACTTCTTCGATGGTGTCGGCTTCTTCGCCAAGGGCTGCGCCGATGGTGCCGAGCCCTACGGGGCCTCCGTCGAATTTGTCGATTACGATTGCAAGAATTTTGCGGTCCATTGGGTCGAGTCCATCGGCATCGATGCCTAGCATCTGCAATGTCTTTTCGGCCACGGCATCGTCGATGGTTCCGTTGCCTCGCACCTGGGCAACATCGCGGCAGCGCCTAAGTACGCGGTTTGCAACGCGTGGCGTGCCGCGGCAGCGGGCACTGAGCATTGCGGCTGCGCTTTCAGTGATTCCTACGTTCAGTATCAATGCGCTGCGCATCAGGATCTTTTGGATTTCTGCATCTTCGTAAAGTTCCAGGCGGTATTGCAAGCCAAAGCGGTCGCGCATCGGGCTAGAGAGCAGGCCGCTTCGCGTTGTTGCGCCCACAAGGGTGAACGGGCGAAGCGGCAGGTTCACCGTTCTTGCCGCAGGGCCGGAATCGAGCATGATGTCAAGCCTGAAGTCTTCCATGGCCGGGTAAAGGTATTCTTCGATTACGCGGCTCATTCGGTGGATTTCGTCAATGAACAGAATGTCGTTTGGCTCAAGACTTGTCAAGAGGCCTGCAAGGTCGCTTGCCTTTTCAAGAATCGGGCCGCTTGTAATGTGCAACTGCACTCCCATCTCTTTAGCTATGATGGACGACAGGGTCGTTTTGCCAAGGCCTGGAGGACCTGCAAAAAGGCAATGGTCGAGAGGCTCGCTACGGTGCTTTGCCGCTTCGATTGCAATCTGCAAAGATTCCTTGATACTTTCTTGGCCGGTGAATTCGGCTAGGGTGTTTGGGCGCAAGCTGCGTTCCAAATCGGATTCTTCGCCGTTTGCTTCTGGAGAAATAAACCTGTCGGACATGCAATATACCTTGTGATTTTGCGGGATCTGCCTATAATATAAAAAAAATGAACACAAAATAGTGCTCATTTGTGTAAAATAATTGGAGGTGGGTTAGAGCAGTTCAAAAGCGTCTTGAAACAAGCTTTCTTTATCGATGCATTTGTTGAAGTTCCAACTAGAAATATCACCCTGGAATTTTGAATTGTAGAACATACCTGCCATGTTTGTCACATTGTTCACGTTCCACTGGCTAATGTCCCCGTTGAACTGAGATTCGTTGAAAATCCACGACATATCAGTCACATTGGATGTGTCAATGAAATTTAGGTCGCAATCATTCCCCATTGTTGCAATGGCTTCTTCAACAATACTTTTTAAGTGAGCTCTGTCGATTGCCACAATTCGGCGTGGCTGTGCAGGAATTTCGATAGAAACGCAACCAATGGCACTATTCACGACGCAGTTCAGATTTTCTGCCCTTAAGGCGATTGCCAGGTCAGTTTCTGCACTCATGATGGAACTGGCCTTGACTCCACGGGCGGGGCGAACATTCACCCTCGTAATGACAGGGCCGCATTCAATACTATCGAAAGACACATCTATGCCAAAGCTTTTTAAAGCCTCGACTACCTCATCTCCAATGCTTGAATCCACCGAACTTGCAAGGTCGTTCTTTTTTCGGCAAAAGCGTTCAACCATTTCTGCTCTTTTTTCAGAAGAGAGAGGCTTCCGGATAGTATCGTATTTGATCAGTCCCATAACACACCTAAAACGAATTATCTTGGCGATATTTTTATTTCTTGCATCTAAAAATAACCAAAAATATGCTTTCCTGGAGTGTGGATAAACATTCTATAGAATAATTTAGGACTTCGTCAAATATGCTTGAGCGCCTCAGGAATGAGTTTTGCAACATCAGTCCCTGCGCCGAGAATTTCAACGGCCTTCTTGACAGCGTCCTTTGCGGGCTGGTCCTTGACTCCCAGTGTATGGAGCGCAAGGATAGCCTCCTGTTCTGCGGAGCTGAGCACGATTGTCTCTGCGGCGTCACCCGTTGCGGCGAGGGCCGTGGCCTTGTCTTTAAGCGAGAGCACTAGCTGTTCCACCGTCTTTTTGCCGACTCCCTTGATCTTTGAAAGGCTAGCCTTGTCTTCGCGGGCAATCATCGAAAGCAAATCGCTTGGCGAAACGCTGCTCAAAATGCGCTGAGCCATTTTGGGGCCAACGCCGTTTACCTCGATCATTTTCAGGAACAGTTCCTTTTCCTGTTCGTCAATGAATCCGAAAAGGATCATGGCGTCTTCGCGAACTATCAGGTGCGTGAGCAGCGTAATTTCGTTACCAGCTTCGGGAATGAGTTCGCCCGTGCGGGCAGAAACTTGGACGCCGTAGCCCACGCCTGCGCATTCGATAACAACAAAAGTCGGGTGCTTAACGGCCACCTTGCCGTGCAATAATTCTATCATACTGCACAAATATACACTAAATTCTGGTAGGTTGCAAGTGAAATTTTATTTTACGGCCTGCAAACTTATCGATTACTCCAATTTGCAATGCGAAAAGGCCCTTGTTTAGGCTGGTTTCGGAGCGTTGCCGATTTGTTTTTGGGCGTGAATAATTTATTTTAGGGGAGTATGAAAAATCAATATATAGTTTCCTGGATTTTGCGTGGGCTCGGCGCTGTCGCTGTGCTCGGTTACTTTTTCGGTGCTGCAAAAATTGCCGAATGGTTCCCGGGTCTCATTGGCAAGTCGCTCGTGCCACTTTTTTATGTTGGCGTAGTCCTTTATATTGCTGGTGCCGTCTATTATCGCATTCTTTTTAGCAAAGAAAGAAAGGAACGCGAACGTAGTCGCAAGGAAGAAGAAAAGAAGGCCCAGGAGGCAGCAATTGCCAAGGCCACTTCTTCTGAATCTGCCGAGGAAGAAAAATGATTCAAATCGAGAATTTGACAAAGACATACCGCACCGGTTTCTTGATGCGCGAGCGCCCGGCACTCAAGGGTATTTCGCTTTCTGTGCCTAAGGGTATGATCTACGGTTTCATTGGGCCGAACGGAGCCGGCAAATCGACGACCATCAAAATTTTGACAGGTCTTCTGAATTCAGATTCCGGCAAGGTGCTCATTGGAGGCATGTCTCCAAAACTCCCGAAGAGCCGCAAAATCCTTGGCTATTGCCCGGAACAGCCGTATTTTTACGACTACCTGACTGGCCGCGAGCTTCTTGCCTTTTACGGACGCCTCGTCGGCCTTGAAGGCGATACCTTGAACAAGAGAATTTCGTGGGCTCTCGAAACGGTGCATGCAAACAAGGACTGGATCGACCGCCGCCTGCGCACCTACTCCAAGGGCATGATGCAGCGAGTGGGCCTAGCCCAGTCCATTCTTTCGAAGCCGGAACTTTTGATTCTCGACGAACCGATGAGCGGTCTAGACCCAATGGGCCGTCGCGATGTGCGCGAGGCTATTCTTTCGCTCCACTCCGAGGGCGTGACCATTTTCTATTCCAGCCATTTGCTGAGCGATGTGGAATCCATCAGCCACCGCGTTGCCATGATTGTCGATGGCAAAATCGTTCGTGAAGGTACCGTAGAAGACATTACCGACAGTTGCTCTACCGAATATCACATTCGTACGCGTGAGGCCATTTTGCAGGCAGACCTGCCGCAGGGAGTCCGAGCTTCGGGCCACCCGCAGGAATGGATTTGCAAGGATGATGCCGCCCGCGATAGCATGCTTGCCTATTGCCTTTCCAAAAATTATTCTATCGAAAAGATCGAGCATAGCCGCCCGAGCCTCGAAGACGTTTTGACGGAGGAAATTGCCCGTGCAGAGTCTTAAGAATATTGCAATTATCGCTTGGAACACTTTCAGGGAATCTGTGCGCGACAAGATCCTCTACAACATCGTGTTCCTGACAATCGCCCTTGCCTTCTTTAGCGTTGTGCTTGGTGAATGGTCTGTGTTCGACCGCGCGCATGTCATCAAATCTACTACGCTTTCCATAATGTCTGTGTCTGGCCTTTTGATTTCCGTATTCGTGGGCATAAGCCTTGTGCAAAAGGAAATCCAGCGTCGCACGGTGCTCACGCTTCTTTCAAAGCCTATTGGCCGCGCGTCCTTCATTGTGGGCAAATACTTTGGCCTCATGGGCGTGGTGGCTAGCCACTTGGGCATTTTGACTGTCGTGTATTACGCAATCCTTTTGCTCACGAGTTCTTCGCCAACGCTTTCGCTGCTTTCGGCAATCTACCTTGTGTTCTTTGAGCTTGCCATTGTCGTTGCCGTTGCGCTTTTGTTCTCCAGTTTCAGCACGCCGGTAATGAGTGCGCTCTTTACGCTCGGCGTGTATTTTGCAGGCCACCTTTCTGGCCAGCTTTTGGAACAAGTCCGCTTTGTGCAGCGCATGGGTGAAATCAATGGAACCTCCGGCGTAATCCTCGAAAAGGCTGCCGTCGTTATTCATGCCATTTTCCCGGGCCTCTACCGCTTTAATGTAAGTTCGTATGTGGTGCACGGCCTAGCCTTGCCGGAAGGCTATCTTCTTTGGAGCACGCTCTACGCCATTGGCTATGCGGCCGTGTTCCTTGCCATAGCTTCCTGGTGGTTCTCCAAGCGCGACTTCCTGTAGCATTGTGATTTAACTTTCTGTTTTCTGTACTCTGTATTCTGTAATCTGGAATCATCATGAGAAATAAGTATTTTGCAAAAGTTTTGATGGCGAACAAGTTCGTGACAGAAGACGATGTTCGCACGTTCTGGCCGCAGGTTTCTGCCGACCGTGATTTCGGTCGGGTCATGGTAGCTGCAGGCAAGATTGACGAGAAGATATACAATAAAGTTCTTGCCTATGTGATGCAGTTGGAAGCCAAGGTCGGTGCAACTTCTTCAACACGACCGACGCAGACCATGGCAACGTTTGGCCGCAGCGAAGCAAAGCCCGCCGCACCTGCCGCTCCTGCAGTTGTTCCAACGCGCATTTCGCAGCCGGAACCTATGCAAAGTACCCCCACGGAATCTACCGGACTTAAAATCGAAGGCAATAACAGCCTTTATGGAAGTACGGAATCGTCTTCTGGCGTGCAGGTGGAGCAAGTCGCTGGCCTTGAATCCTCGAAGATGGCTGGCGGTTTCCAGGTTTCTACCGCAGAAAAAACGGAAGAAGACCCAGAGGCTACAGGCAAGTTGCCAGACCGATTTGTGCTTGATACTGGTGCAGGTGAAACTGTCGCGCCAGAATCCATTACCACGGGGAATTCCCTTGTAGAAATCATGGCGTACGCCCGTGCGTTCCAGGTTACCGATATTTACCTTTACGAAAATCGTCCAGTCGTATTGCGTCGCTTCGGCAGTTTGCATACAGCTTCCGAAGACATGGTTACCAGCACCCGCCTGAACGAATGGCTGTTGGAAGTTTCGAAGGGTTTTGCAGACGGCTATACGCCTGCCATCGGCAAAAACTTTAGACGCGCCTTTGCCTTGCCTGGTGCAGGTCGCGCTCGCCTTGCCGTAACTTGGGCGGGCGTCGTGCCATCTTTTTCGATCCGCCTGGTTCCAAACGAAGCGCCTGCTTTTGAAAACTTGTTCTTGCCGGAATTCTGTGCAGAATTTGGCGCCCTGGAACGCGGCCTGGTCTTGATTGCAGGCCCCGCTTGCAGTGGCCGCACGACGACTCTTACAGCTTTTGGCGAAGCCATTGCAGCCTCCCGCCAGACATTCCTTGAAACGGTAGAAAAACCGATTGAACGCATTTTGCAAAATCCAAACGGAGCGCTCGTGCAGCGCGAAGTCGGCTTGCATGCGCTCTCTGGTGTAGATGGCATTCGCACTGCAATGAACGATGGCGCTGGAGTCCTTCTGTTTGATTCGATAACGACTGTCGATGAGCTTGCGGCTCTTCTTTCTGCCGCAAATTCCGGCATGCTCGTGTTTGCGACTACATCTGGCAACAATGCAGTTTCTGTTTTGAACAGGTTCCTCGATAGCGTTTCGCCAGACATGAAAACCTCGCTTGCTTCTTCGCTTGCCGATTTGCTGAAGGGCATCATCGTGCAGCACTTGATTCCGATGCAGAATGGCGAAGGCTTGGTTCTTGCTTCCGAAGCAGTCAAGATTTCATCGACGATTGCAAATGCGCTTCGCAAGGGCGACACTTCGCAAATCCCTGCTGCGCTCCCGACCATGCGTGGCGCGGCCATAACGCTCGACGATTCCCTGCAGGGGCTCGTAGACTCCGGCTACATTGCTGGCGTCGAAGCTTGGAAACGTTCGTTTGATTCCCGCCGCTTTGCCAAATTCCGCCCAGGGAGGGGCTAATGCCAGAAAGAATTATTAAGACTTTGGAAGCCGCCCTGCAGAACGGGGCTAACGATGTTGTTATTGCAGAAGGCCTTGCCCCGTGCATTCGCCTGGGTGGCCGCATTGCCAAAATGCCGGATGCCGAAGAAATTCCGGCGGGTACATTGGACAAGATGCTAGGCGTTTTGCCAGATGCCTACGGTGTAAAGAAGGTTGGCCCCTATGCAGAAACCATGTGGCGCGTGCGTTATTCTCGCGGAGCATTCGGCAAGGTCGCTTCGTTCCGAGCCTTGCTCGGCGAGTGCCCTGCTTTTGATACCATTGGCGTTCCAGATGCCCTTGAAAACTGTCTGCTGCTTGAATCTGGCCTCCTGCTTTTTGTAGGCCCTGCTTCTTGCGGCAAAACGACGACTGCGACCTCCTTCGTTTCTGCCTACTGCCAAATGGCAACCCGCAGAGTCATGTTCCTGGACCCGGTCGAAGAATATGAAGTTCCGTATGGCGATAGCCTCGTTACCCGAGCAACGCTTGGCGATGAACCGGAAAAGACCGTGGAACATGCGGTGCGTTCTGGCGTGGATCTTCTGTGGTTTGGCGATTTGACCAAGGAAACTTTGCTCCCGGCATTGCTTGCCGCAGAATCTGGAGCTCTTGTCGTGGCTACGCTCCAGGCGGGCTCTACGGCTGGTGCTCTCTCTGAACTTTTGGTGCAGAACGAGACGCCGCTTGCCCGCTCGCTAGTCGCTGCAAACTTGAAGGCTGTTGTCGTGGAACATTTGCTGCCGGCAACCGATGGTTCCGTCGTGCCTGCGTTCGAAGTTGCGTTCAACAACCAGAACATCTCTGCGCAGATCCGTTCCGGCGATTTCTACCGCATCCCGCAATATGTTCAGGCCGGCGCTGCCGAAGGCATGCTCCCGCTAGATGCTTCCCTTGCCGCTCTGGTGCGAGGCAATTATGTTGCCCGCGAAGACGCCGCAAAGGTCGCTACGGACCCGGCTCACATCTAGTAGTGCGTTACTCCATGCGATTGTTCCTGCCTTTTTTGCTTGTCGCCCTCTTTGGCTTTGGAAGCGCCCTTGCCGAAGAAAATGCAGAAACCGTCTTGGCAAATTTTGCGCAGGAACAGCACAAGACCGTTCTGTATCTGGATGGTTCCGCCCAATCGACGTGGTTCTTTTTAGGCGTCCTCTACGCCTTTGAAACTTATGGCGTGCAGGTCGATTCCATTGTCGGTACATCGTACGGAGCGCTAGTCGGTGCCCTCTGGAAGTCGGGCTATAGCCTCGATGACATCCAGCGCATTTTTAGACACCCAGATGTGGAACCGTTTCTTTCTGAAAAAGTTGTAGAGCAAGAGCCTGACTACCTGCCACTTGCCGATTCCGGTGCGGCAAGCATTCGGGCCCGTTTTGCCTTTAATTTCGACAGTTCGGGTTCCGTTTCGGCCCGCAAGCTCCCTTTGCATTACGACTCGTTAAAATTGGCCAGGCAAAAGTTCCGCTTGCGCATTGAAGAGAGCCTTTACAGAAAACCGATTTCAAGAAAGGTCGCCGTAATGACTTGCGAAGGTGCCTTGAAAAATGGTGCCAAGGAAATTTTGAAAACGCTCCCGTTCGAAGGCAATCTTTTTGGCCCTGGCTGTGAAACTCCGTTCCCGCGCGAAGGGGACAACAATGATGCCTTGATCGTTTCTGCAGTTCCGCTGCGTGAACCGGCGAATGAAAATTCCAGGGAACGCCTCGCTCGCGTTTCTACCTCGCGCGAAATAAATTTCTACAAGGAATCTGCCATTGTTATTCGACCGCTAGCACTCCCTGGCAAAACGTCGCAGGCTTGGATACAGAGCGGCTTTAGCGAAACGGAGAAAAAGCTTTCTGCATTGTCATCCGTTCAAAAACTGCAGCCGTATTCCGTGGAGTCAGATACGATCGCTCCGTGGTTCCGCCTGGCTGCTGCGCCGGATTCCATACCTTCCCAGTTGCAGTACCATTTGCTTTCGTATTGGGACGAACGCGATACCGGCCTTGTTGCCGTGGAGCGCTTTTTAGATAGAATTTCTGAATCGTCAGCCTATGAAAATGTCGATGTGCAGATGCAGCCGAATGGCACCGTGCTGATGAACGCCTCTGCCCCGGTGCAGCTCGATGTTCGTGGCGGTGGCTTTGGGTCGAATATTCTAGGAGCCTTTGCCTTTGCCGATGCCCGCGTTCGCTATGTGAACCAGTTTGAATATGAGCTCGGTTCGTCTGTATTTTACGGCATGGGTGGCTACGGAGCAATTCCGGAATTGAAACTGATGCGGCTTTTGGAAGGCAAATTCAATTTCGGGATTCGCTATGAGTTTATGCAACTCAGACCTTTGCAGTCGTATTTGAACGATGTTCCGTACTACCGGAAAATATATGAGGAACGCCGTGGCGATCTGATCTTTACGTTGGATTACCTGCCAAATGAAATGCAGCGGGTGTCTGTTTTTGCCCGTGTCGGCGAGCGTGAATATGAACTGCATAAGCATGTTTCGAAATCCAAGGTGAAGGTAGCTCCGCTTTCTCCGGAACTGCAGTTTGAACAAAAGACAAAACGCTTCGACAAATGGTTCGGAAATTCTGGTTACCAGCTGCTTGGCAGGGTTGGAATGGAATCCGTTGGCGCCTCGTTTGGCAATGGCGATGCCGTGCCTATCTTTTGGACGTTCGGGAGTTCCGCAGCGGCAAACTATTCGCCTGCAAGGCATTTTACCATTGGCGGGGGAGCTTCGTTTGGCGCAAACATCTACCGTGAGGAAGGCGAAGACTTCCCTCCGAGTTTTGGTTACGAGGCTATCGACTGGACTATTCGCCAGGGAATCGATGCGACCCCATGGAGTTCCGAGTGGTATTTCCCTGAATTCCGTTCCCATGAATATGGACTCTTGCGCTTGAATTTTGGCCTGCATGCGGGGCCGTTTGGAGCATGGCTTTTTGGTGCTTATGTCAAGGATTTTGAAGATAGCGGTCTTTCCGGTTTTTCTGCGAACCGCCTTGTGCTTGAACCGGCGCTGCGCTTTGCCCATAAGTCACTCAGCGTGTATGCGGGCTTGAGCCGTACGGTGAATGCAGATGAAGCCAAGGACCTGGGAGACTTTGCCAATTACCACTACTTTATTCGTGTCGGCAACTTCCAATTTTAACGACGTAGTCCCGTTTTCCGTGAAAAATTGGGCGAAATCAACAGGAAATGCACTAAAATGGGGCGCAAAAGGGTAAAAGACGAAAAAAAATCCGTTTTATGGCCCTGAAAAATAATATATTCAGGGGTATGGCATACAATATACAAGAATTGCTTTCTGAAATGGTCAAGCGCGGTGGCTCCGACTTGCACATTACCGCTGGTTCGCCTCCTCTTATTCGTCTTTCTGGCCGTTTGACTCCGCTCGGCACCGATAAGCTGAAGCCGGATGAAACCATGAGAATGACTTACAGCTTGATGAACGAGCTGCAAAAGAAGTCTTTCGAACAGACCAAGGAATGCGACTTTTCTTTCGGCATTGCTAACTTGGCCCGTTTCCGTGCTAACGCCTATTTGCAGCGCGGCTGCGTGGCTCTTGCCCTCCGTATTATTCCGCTTGACATCAAGACCTTCAAGGACCTTGGCCTTCCGCCGATCATGGCTGAATTCACCAACCGTCCGTCTGGCCTTGTCCTTGTGACCGGTGCGACCGGTTCCGGTAAGTCCACGACGCTTGCCGCTATGATCGACAAGATCAACAAGGAACGTCACGAACATATCCTTACCGTTGAAGACCCGATCGAATTTTTGCACAAGCACCAGGGCTGCATGATCAACCAGCGCGAAGTCGGTAGCGATACCAACAGCTTCTCGCAGGCTTTGAAGATGGCCCTTCGTCAGGACCCGGATGTGGTTCTCATTGGCGAAATGCGTGACCTTGAAACGATCCGTGCAGCCCTTACGATCGCAGAAACGGGTCACTTGACTTTTGCAACGCTTCATACAAACTCTGCCGTGCAGACTATCAACCGTGTGGTTGACGCCTTCCCGAAGGGGGAACAGCAGACAATTCGTACGCAGCTCTCCTTTGTGCTCCAGGGCGTTATTTGCCAGACTCTTCTGCCGAAGATTGGCGGTGGCCGCGTAATGTGCTATGAAGTCATGAACTGTACTCCTGGTATTCGCGCACTTATTCGCGACGACAAGGTGCACCAGATTGAATCCATGATTGAAATCGGTCAGAAGTTCGGCATGAACTCCATGAACATGCGCCTTTGCGAACTCATCGCGGAACGCAAGGTGGACCGTTTCGACGGCCTTGCCAAGTCTCCGAATCCGGAACAGCTTGAAAAACTTTTGATGGAAAAGGGCTTGTAACGTGGCTACATTCCTATACAAAGCGCAGAATGCGCAAGGTAACGTATTCGAAGGCGAACTAGAGGCCGACAACAAGGAAGAAGCTGAAGGCCTTCTTCGTCGTAAGCGCCTTGTAGTCCAGTCTGTCAAGAAGAAGCCGAAGGACATCAAGATCAACATTGGCTCCGGCATCAAGAGCCAGGACATTGCGCGTTTTACGCGTATGTTCGCCGCCATGACCTCTGCAGGCCTTCCGATGATCCAGTGCTTGAACATCTTGGAAGAACAGATGGAAAACCCGGTCATGCGTGATGTTGTTCACAAGGTGACTGGCGCCATTAACGGTGGTTCCACGCTGGCAGATGCTCTTGCCCAGCACCCGAAGGTGTTCGACAAACTGTACTGCAACATGGTGGCCGCAGGTGAAGCCGGCGGTATTCTAGAAGGCATTCTCGTTCGTCTTGCCGACTACCAGGAAAACAGCCAGCGCGTTGTGCGTAAAGTGAAAAAGGCAATGACATACCCGATCATGGTTATTATCGTTTCCGTGATCGTGGTAGCGGCCCTCTTGATTTTCGTTGTGCCGACATTTGCAGGCATGTTCATGGAAATGGGCCAGGAACTCCCGGGGCCGACCCAGGTAGTTATGGATCTTTCCGACTTGCTTGTGGATTACCTTGCTCTATGGATCGGCTTGATTGTAGCAATTGCGATTATCATCCGAACGATCTTGACAGTGCCAAAGTTACGATTCCAGTTTGACTCGATCATCTTGAAAGCTCCGAAATTCGGTGACTTGCAGACAAAGACCGCAGTTGCCCGTTTCGGTAGAACTTTGGGTACGCTCCTGAATGCCGGTGTGTCTGTGATCGATGCATTGGGTGTTACTGCGCGTACTGCCGGTAACATGGCTGTTGAAAAAGCAATTTTGGATGTGTCTCAAGGTATTGCCGGCGGTAAGCCAATCGCTGAACCGATGAAAGATGCAAAGATCTTCCCAGCGATGGTGATCCAGATGGTGGGCGTCGGTGAAAAAACCGGTAACCTCGGTGGCATGTTGCTGAAGGTGGCAGACTTCTACGATGAAGAAGTGGACGCTGCAATCGATGCCTTGACATCAATGATGGAACCAGCCATCATGGTGGTGCTCGGTGGTAGTTGCGGCTTCATTCTTATTGCTATGTATATGCCGATTTTCTCCATGTCCGACGCCGTTCAAGGCTAAAAATCGGTTATAAACTTCGCTATACTGCATCACGGATTTGCTCACGTACGTTTAGTACGCTACGCAAATCCGTTCTTTGTCTAGCTCGTTTCTAACCGATTTTGGTTTGCGAGAAAAGCTCAACTGTAGTTGGGCTTTTTTGCTTAAATGCTTTAGAATCTTACGACGATTCCTGCGCCGCCGGGCATAGCATAAAAGGCAACCTTGTCTTGCATAGCCCCGTCGCGGTAGCTGCGGTAGCTTTTGCCGACGGTGCGGCCGATTGCAAAGCCTGTGATGGCGCCTGCGAAAATATCGCTAGACCAATGTGCCACGAAAGACATGCTGACGCCTATCATGATGGAGTAGGCGATGGAACCGGCAAAGATCCAGTTGTTATCGGGGTAGAGCGTTGCAAGCGTTGTGGCCATGGCGACTGCCGTTGCCGTGTGCCCGCTAGGCCAGCCGTTTATGATGCCGCCGCGCCAAAAGCCAAAACGGAATCCGTCGCTGTAGTCCTCCTGGTAATCGGCGTCGCCGTCTGCGGCGTCCATTACGTGGGGAGGAATGCGGCCTGTGAACGCCTTGATTACGCTCGTGTAGGCAAAGCCCAGAAATGCAGCCTGCCCGAGCGCAAGCCCCGTTAGCTGCACTTCGTTATCGTCGCTGCCGTAGTAGAGCACGAGCGGCACGACAAATGGGGCAAAAGTGCCGACGATGCCGCCGGGGAGCGAGCCTACCATGGACATGGTTTCGTGGCGTACGCAAAAACGGTTCCATTCCCAATCGACCCCGCTTTCAATGAACCCGTAAGAGCCGCCTGCGGCAACAATCCAGGGCACGCCATAACCGTATAGGGCTGCCCCGAGCGCGTTCCAGCCCATGTTGTGCAATAGGTTGCTAAAAAGCGGAATGCGCGCCGGTTGCACCTGCTCGTTCCCCAGTGAGCCTTCCTGGGCTAGGAGACTGCAAGAAAGCGCAAGGCAGAAAAGAATTGCGTTTTTTACGCGCGAAAGTGAAATCATGCAGAAAATATAATCTTTGTGGGGAGCTTGGGACAAGGTGATTTGTGAATTGAGGGCCATTGTAAAAAATTGTCGTATGCTACAACAGAAAATTTATTATAATAGGGTATATGAATAGTATCAAGACAATCCTCGTTTCTGGCGGAACGCACGGCAATGAAAGAACTGGTGTGCGCTTGATAAAAAAATGGCAGGCGAACCCTGAAATCTACAGGGACCTTTGCCCTGGCGTAAAAATTGATACTGTTATTGCAAATGAGTCTGCGGTGCGCCTGAACCGTCGCTACGACGCTCAGGATTTGAATCGTTCCTTTTCTGATGTAAGCCTTGCCATTCAAGGTGATTCCCTTTGCTACGAAATTAACCGCGCCCGTGAACTGAATGCCCTGTATGGGCCGAAGGGCTGCTCCACTAAGACAGATTTGCTGATCGATGTTCACAATACGACTGCAAACATGGGTCTTTGCCTGATTCTTTCGGAACGCGACCCGTTCTGCATGCGCGCTTCTGCGCTTCTTACGAAGGAGTTCCCGACGGCAAAAATTTACTACCAGCCAGAAGAGCGTGGCATGTCGCCGTACTTTGGCACAATTGCCCGCGCGGACCTTTGCCTGGAAATCGGTCCGCAGTGCCATGGCACGCTTTCTGCAAAGCTGTTTGAAGAAACGGAGCGCCTCGTCATTCGCTACCTTGAAATGGTAAAGCTTTGGAACGCAGGCGAGCTGCAGAAGCTCCCCGGCACGACCGTAGATGTTTACACGCAGTACAGGGATATCGACTACCCACGCGATGCTCGCGGCGACATTTGCGCCATGATCCACCAGGATTTGCTTGGCAGGGACTATGAACCGTTGAAGACCGGCGACAAGTTGTTCCGCACCTTTGACGGCAAGGATATTTTGTTTGATGGAGCCTCGGTTGGGGCAGAAACGGTATGGCCGATTTTTGTAGATGAAGCGGCGTACTACGAAAAGAAAATTGCGATGAGTTTGACTTTGAAGACCACGGAGGTTTGGTAATGGGCAAGAATTCCGGTGAAAAACATTTGCAGCATTTTTTGGAAGTTCTTGAAGGGTGGAAATCTGAAGAATGGACTTCGCGCTTGAATGACATTCTTGATTCCTTTGAAGATTTCTTGATGACCTGCCCGCCTCCTCCGGCTTCCTATTTGGAACGTTTTGGAGAACATCCGGAAAAATACGATTATTACCAGATTGTTTTGCCAGATGATTTTCAGGATCCGTTTGAAGACGACCTGGGCAATATTCGCCGTTTGCGCTCGAATTTTGAAAATTCGCCGAGCTCTATGGCGCTGGAACATTTTTTGATCAGCCGTAACTATTTTTTGTATGAAAATGGACATGCTGAAGCGATTCCTGCACCGCGTCCGATTCTTATGCTTGAGACTTCGGAAGTTGAAAATGAAGAAGTGGAAGACGATAAGTCTGGGGTGGATTGGGATTGCTGCATATCCATTTTTGCTGACGGGTCCTATTTTGCCTATAATCTGGATCATGATGAAGAAGAAGTTCTTGGCGAAGATATCAAGGACATTCTTGAAGACAAGATGGATACTCTTTCGAAATTGAGGTTGGTAATACCTGTGGAAGGCCGTGATTACGGTGTGCTGAAGAGCGTGTGAGAATAATTAATTTTTGTGCGTTGAAGATGGTGGCTGCCTGGAACAAGGAGATGTTATATATGACGAACAAAATACTTCCAGTTTTCTGTCTTCTGTTTTCTGTATTCTGTGATGCAGCCCTTATAAAGTCTCCAGTGCCGCCAGCGTCGACTGGCCATTTTGTAGCAGACAAAAATAAGGATGCGAAAGCCGATTTTGTCGCCGTGCAGTTTTTGCAGCCGGTGAGCGCCGAATACTTGGCAAACGTTGTGGATAGCGTTGTCGTGTGCAGCAAGGATTCCATTGCCGAAAAGTCTGTGACTGTGCGTGGTGCCGATTTGAAACTTGATTCGAGTGGCAAGCTTGCAGGTGCAAATGTTGCCGGTTTTGATGTGGGTGTTACGAATGTTGCCGGCAAGTCAGGCTTTGCAATGGAACTTTACCAGAAGGGCATGCAGCCTGTTGTTCTTTCCGTCGCAGATTCCATGGCCCCGCAGGTGCTGCAAATTTCTGCTGTTTCTGGAAATGGCGCGAATGCCGATACTTTGGAAGTTTTATTTTCGGAGCCGGTAGCTATGCAGGAAGGCCTTGTGCAGGTGCGTTCGGCCGCCGATAATGCTGCGAAGGAATTTTCTTTTAGGCCGGTAAAGCTGGATTTTAACGCAAGGCAGTTGTTGTTTTTGGAAGCAAATGCGCTGGA
The DNA here is from genome assembly GCA_045615885.1 of Fibrobacteraceae bacterium. Taxonomy (GTDB): domain Bacteria; phylum Fibrobacterota; class Fibrobacteria; order Fibrobacterales; family Fibrobacteraceae; genus UBA1765. The sequence goes on along the minus strand of JAZLFR010000051.1, from coordinate 15,392 downwards.
GGCTGTAGCGCCATCGGATACGGTTGTCTTGGTTGCCGGGCTTGCTGCGGATTCCGCAAAGAACAAGTCGATAGAAGCCCGCATGCCACTTTCCTGCATTCCTGCATTCCGTGTCGTAACTGTTCCGACGGCGGAGTTCAAACAGCAGAACATTGCCGAAGCTCCGATTTTTGAATTGAAGTTTGAACGGGCTGGTGAGGCGTTCCCGGCAGGCCATCTTGGCATGGCCATGGACCTCGGCACAAAGGCGTTCAACAAAGCTGTTTCTGACTTGCTTGCCGGCAAGAAGAAGACTTTGGAACCGGGCAAGTTGCTTGTGCGTTTTGACATGACCGTCTATAGCCACAATGGTGAATTCTTGACATCGTCGCATGCAGAAATCCGCGGCGACGATAGCGGGATTGCATCGGGGGCCCGTTCATTCTTCTTCTGGAATTTCATGGATGGCCGTCGCCGCCTGGTTGGTTCCGGCGTGTACATCATCAGGACCGACGTGCAGATTCTTTACGAAGGTTCCCTGCTCTATAGAAACGATGTGGGGGCGCTCCGTTCCTACGGTGTGTTGCGTAGATAAAATGTACCCGATAGAGATTGAACTTTACAAACGTTACCTTGCGCAAATGGATTTGCCGCGGAGCGTGCTTTTGAAGGCTGCTGGCCCGGCAAAGCCTGTGGAAGCTGGCGCACTCGTTGAAGAATACGATGCTTTTTTCTTTGATGCGTTTGGAACGCTTTTCAACCGCAAAGGCTATGTGTACCCTGGTGCCCGTGAATTTATTGCGCGGTTGCAGAGCGAGGGCAAGGCAGTTCGCATGGTTACGAACGCGGCAACGAATACAGCTGCAAAAGTTTCTGCAGATATGCAGTCCATGGGTTTTAATGTGCCGGCAGAGCACATATTCTCTTCGGGGCGCTATGTTCTGGAATACCAGAAGCGATATGGCTTCAAGAGCGTGTTCTATGCGGGCCGCCCAGGGGGCGTGCAGATGCTTGCCGACTTTGGCATTGCTGCCGTAGAGGAACCGGAAATGCCCGTGGTCGCGTTCTGTTCCACGGAACCTGATGCGGCAAGGCTTGCCCACGCAGAAGAGATTTTGAGCCGCCCGAATGCGTTGCTTTTGATATTGAACCCGGATGCCTGCGCTCCGGAGCTCGACGGCTCCCGCAGCGAAGTTTCTGGAATCCAGAGCTACAGAATTTGGAAGCGCACGAATTGCAGGTTTGAAATTTGTGGCAAGCCGTTTGGCAGCGCCTTTGCTGAAGCTATCGAAAGTGTGCGCGCAGAGCGCCAGGCTGTGGGCGTTTTTGATGAACCGCGCATTTTGATGGTCGGCGATACGCTTGGTACAGATGTTGTTGGTGCTTATGCCGCCGGCCTGGATTCCTGCCTTGTGCTTGGGCGCAATGTGCCGAAGGCCGACTACGAAAGCGACTGTGAAGCCCTCGGCTTTAGGCCGACCTTTGTGATGGAAGGGTTCTAGTCGCCCAGGTTTTATTCTTTAGCTTGTTCTTTAAGCGGTGCTTGCGGCTCTTTTGCCTCTTGCACATAAACGGTGTCGTGCACGAATACTGTGTCGTGCACAATGCGCTTTTCTATGACCCATACGGTGTCGCAATGTTCCGCGGGAACTGGTTTGCAAATTTCTTCAACAGAGCTGGAGCTTTCGTCTTTACTGGAACTTGAAACGGCTTCGCTGGAACTTGAAACTGTGCCGCTGGAACTGACATTCTGCTGCTCAAGAATTGTGAACAGGGAGTCGCGCGTGTGATTCAAGTCGTCGAGTTCCTTGCGAAGCATGGACTTGCGTTGCGGGCGGTGTTCGCGGTTGAAATCGTTCTTTGTAGTCTGGATTTTCTTTTCGACTTTCTGGATTTCCTTTTCAATATCGTTCTTGCCTTCTACGGAAGAAGATGGGGAAAAAAAGTCCACAAAGCGCTGCCACATGCCTTTGGATTCTTCGGCTTGGGCGAGTGAAAATGCGATTGCTGCAAAAATTACGAGTCGTTTCATGGCACAGAATTTAGAAAATGATTGCGCGGGCGCCTTTTGCGGTTTGACATTCCTGAAAGATTTTCTATATTAGGGTCACCTTCGCGGAAGTAGCTCAGTTGGTAGAGCGTCAGCTTCCCAAGCTGAATGTCGAGGGTTCGATCCCCTTTTTCCGCTCTAAGAATAGCCCGGTTCGTTGCGAACTGGGCTTTTTTGTAATCATTTTGGACTTGATTTTAGGTTCCCTGGAGCCATTTTTAGATGCTATCTTTATTTTATTGCTAGATTGGTTGCCATGATGAATAAGAAATTTTTTGCTGCTGCGATTTTTGCTACGGGTGCTGCCTTTGCAGGCCCCATTACGACTGTACCCTGGAACGGCCACGATGGTGCCGTTTCCTTTACTTTTGACGATGGCAGCAGCGATCAGCTGCAACAGCTGGGTAGCTATCTGGACGCTAACGAAGATGTCAAGGTGACCTTCTTTATTACAGGAGGCATGTATGCGGGTGCATCGGGGAACATCGGCAGTTACGTAAACTACGCCAAAAAAGGCCATGAAATTGGCAACCATTCCAAGAGCCATAAAAACATGACTGAGGTCAGTGACCTGACGACCGAAACCAGTGGCTGGAAGTCCAGTTTGTTGCAGATGGGAGCTCCCGAAGTGTTCAGCTTTGCAACCCCGTACTGTGCAAGCAACAATAACGTGGCTAATGCAATCAGCAAGGATCATATTGCAAACCGCAACTGTGCCGGAGCAAAATATTACGGCTGGGGCACGGAACCGAACTGGATGGATATTAGTTCCAATTGCTACACCTATGGCGGCAACAGCACAAACAACGCCAAGGGTTACATGGCCTCTGCCAAGAGCCAGAAGGGTTGGACAGTGCAGTTGAACCATACGGTTGGCACTACAGACCAGTACGGCATTTCTACGAACGACATGAAGTCCATCATGGACGAAGCAAAAAAACAGGGTCTTTGGATTGCGCCGTTCGGTGTGGTTGCAGCCTACTACCGCGCCCACTTTACTTTGGACAAGGTGACCCCGACAACAACGGCGACAGGTTTCAAGGCTTCCTGGGCTTCGCCGCATTCCGCCATGCCGAAGAGCGTGATGCTGAAAGTCAAAATCGACGGCGCTGCAGGAAAGACTGTTGTGCAGAAGGGCAAGGCAATTGCTCCGAATTCCGATGGCACTTACACAATTGACTTCATGGCTTTGGAACTGGAAGTTACCGGTGGCGACGCTTCTGAATTCCAGGGGGCTTTCAAGGATACTGTAGCGCTCCCGGGAACGGTCCAGGCTGAAAATTACGACAAGTATGCCTTTAGCGATGCCGACGGAAAAAACGATGGCGTAGGCTACCGTGCCGATGACGCTGGAATCGTGAAGGCGGGCTCCGGCTATGCGCTTGGCTATACTACGGCCAATGACTGGTTTGAATATACGGTGAATGCGAAGGTTGCCGGCACATACAAGGTGACTGTAAATGGCGCGACAGGCAACGCAGCCGATGGCTCCGTGACAATTTCTGCCGGAACAAAGAGCGTCGATGTTGCGGTGGCAAGCAAGGGCGACTGGGATACATATTCCGAATCTACCGGCGAGCTGGAACTTGCCGCAGGCATCAACAAGCTGCGCTTGACCGTAAACGACAATTACCTGAATGTCGATTGGATCAAGTTCGAAAATGCAGATGTTGAGGACACGGAGGAACAGCCGGAAGAAAAGGATCCGTCTGCAATAACTGGCAAATTGCTTTTGAACAATGCCTCGGGCAATGTTCAAGTGAAAATTTTTGATGTGAACGGCAACTTGGTAAAATCCATGACGAGCACCGCAGGCGACGCCCGCAGTATTTGGAATAGCGCAAAGTCTAGCCTTGGCAACGGGGCATACATTATGCGCTTCGGCGAAGTTGGCAAGACGATGCAGACTGTTCGCGTGGCGAAGTAAATCCCGATTTTTACCAAAATGTAGCAGGCCTACCGAAATTGACATTTTCGGTAGGCCTTTTGCCGTTTTTTGAGCGGATTTTGCATTTTTATCGAATTGGCACGGCTTTTGCTTTAATAGTGGCAGAAGGCACACTATTGTGCTAAAAACTGTGTGGATGTATGGAAAACGAAACCTCGCTCTTTTTTGAAGCGTTTACCAAAGAGGAATTTGCAAGACGGTTGCACCGCCTGCAAAATGTGCTGAATTCAAACGATATTTCGTTTGAAGCGGCCGGTAAATGCACTGACCCGCTGCCGATTTTGATTTCGGCAGGGGAATGGAAGTTGCTTGAAGCCGGCCTTGCCCAAAGGGCAAGGTTGTTCAATGCGCTTGCCAAAGACATGTATGGGGAACAACGGCTATGGAAGCAAGGGAAGCTCCCTGCTGCACTGTTGTTTGCAAACCCCGATTTTATGCAGGTCGCCTGGAAGGTGAAGCCGGCATGCGATATCTATGTGCATTTGGCAGCTAGCGATATCGTGCGTACAAAGGATGGATCGTTCTATGTGACGAGTGACCATTTGCAAGTTCCCGATGGACTTGGCCGTGCTCTTGAAAACAGGCTCGGTGTGAGCCGTGCGTTCCCGGAACTGTTCCGCAGCTTGTGCGCGGAGCGCCTTGCGGGCTTTTTCAAAAAGTTGCTTGATTGCCTTGGCGCTTTGCAAAATGGCAATGGGCAAGTGGCTAGCGATGGCAAAATTGTGATGCTTGCCTCTGGCCCGGAATCGGAGCGCCGAAGCGAAGATGCCATGCTTGCGCGCTACCTCGGGATTCCGCTCGTAGAAAACGATGACTTGGCTGTGCGAAAACTGCAAGTGTATATGAAGACGCTTGTTGGCCTAAAGAAAATCGGCACGATTTTTAGGCGCGTCGAAGACGGCATGTGCGACCCGCTGGAATTGAAGGTGGATAGCGGCGAAGGTGCCGTGGGCTTGATTAGCACGGTGCGTGCCGGCAATGTCGCCATGTCGAACTTCTTGGGTTCGGGTGCTTTGGAAACGCCGATGTTCAAGCCGTTCCTGCCTTACATTTGCAAGGAACTTTTGGGCGAAGATTTGCTGCTGCAAGATGTCCCGTGCGTCTGGCTTGGCGATCGGGGAAAGGCTGCAAGCGTTCTTGCGGAGCCTGCAAAGTGGTCGTTTAGAAAGACTTTCGGAAATGAGCCTGCAAAGCATTATGCAAAGTTGACTGTTACAGGCCAGCTTTCGCTCTTGCAGGCCATTGAAGAAAATCCGGAATCCTATGTTGCTGAACTTTCCCTAGATTCGGTGATGGTGCCTGTGTTGCGTAACGGGGCGCTCGCTGCGGCAGAAGTTTCCATGCGATTCTTTAGCGTGAACACGCCTACCGAAACTTCCGTGATGCCGGGTGGCTTCGGTTCTTTCAAGGTTCCTGGCAACTTTGGCGAATCGCTTTTGTCTGGTGAAAAAGACATTTGGGTTTTGGCAGAACACCCTGTCGCAAACTTTTCACTCCTCGCGCCTGCCGACTTGGCCGTTACGCCTTCTCGCGCTGGTGGCGATTTGCCTAGCCGTGCCGCAGAGAATTTGTACAAGCTTGGGCGCGCCCTTGCCGCAGCAAATGCCATGGCCCGCATTGCGCGCAGCATAGCGGTTCGCCTTTCTGACGAAGCATGGACCGAAATGCCGGAACTGCATTGGCTTTTGAAGGCTGGCATTTCTGATGATCTGCAAAAGTCGCTTTCGCTTGACCCGGAAAATGCATTGCGCTATTTTGTGCTGCGCCGCGACAACAAGAACGGCTTGCAATGCATTGTGAAGGAAGTCCGTGAAATTGCAGTGCAGCTGCGCGATAGGATTTCTGAAGAACTTTGGAACTACCTCAGCGGTTTCGGTGCTGCCGATATGCCGGATGGTGCAGGAGCCGCTGCGCTCTTGCCTTACTTGAATGGGGTGCTTTCCGATGGCGCTGCAGTTTCTGGCTTCATGGCTGAATCCATGACGCGTGGCTATGAATGGCGCTTCCAGGAAATAGGCTCGCGCGTGGAACGCGCAATACGCACGTTAAAACTTTTGCATAGCATGCTTGTTGAAGTTCCGTCAGAGGAAACGACTAAGCTTTTGCTACGCCAGGCGTTGCTCGAAGTTGGCGATGGCACGATGACATACCATAGGCGTTACGGCGGGCGTTTGCAGGTGATTCCGATTCTGGATTTGCTGCTGTGCGACGAATCGAACCCGAGAAGCGTTGCCTACCAGGTTTCCAGGCTTCGCGCAGAGGCAGAGCATTTGCCGAACAATGCAAGTTCCGAAGCAATTTTTTCGCCGCTTGACAGGGACTTGCTGCGCTTGCTCACGGAGCTGCGTTTGGCTGACCTTGAAAAAATTTCAACGCCGACGGGCTTTAAGCGCTTGGAACTTGAAGCTCTCGTGTTCAATGCGATTGCCGCATTGGAACGGGTCGCCGAACAGATTAACAGATTGTACTTGAACCATGCGCCGCGTTCCGGTGTCGTGCATGCCATGGCGACGGAGGTTTAAGTATGCCTGTCTATAAGATCGACCATGCAACCATTTACGACTATTCGGAACCGGTGCTTTGCAGCAGCCACTTGGCTCACATGCAGCCTCGCGATGTTGCACGCCAAAAGTGGATTTCGCATTCGGTAGAAATCGCTCCGTACCCGGCAGCAAAACAGGAACGCATAGACATTTACGGGAACCGTGAACTTGCGTTTAGCATTGAAGAAGAACACAGACACTTTCATTTTATTTCAACGGGAATCGTTGAGGTGAATGAAATTGCTCCTCCCGAAACTTCGCTGCCTTGGGAAGAAGTCGCCGAACTCATTGCGAAACCAAAAAATGAGGAACAACTGGAAGCATCGATGTATGCCTACGCTTCGCCGTTTGCAACATTCGATGAATCGGTAAAAAATTATGCGTTGGAAAGCTTTCTGGAAAAGCGCCCGCTGTTTGATTGTGCCAAGGAACTGATGACCCGCATTTATACGGATTGCAAGTATAGTCCGGGCTCTACGAGAATCGGTGCGCTGCCTCCAGAAATTTTGCGCGGAAGAAAGGGCGTTTGCCAGGACTTTGCGCATTTGATGATTGGCTGCCTGCGCTCCCTGCATTTGCCGTGCAGGTATATTAGCGGCTACTTGCGTACGCACCCGCCCAAAGGGCAGCCGAAACTTGTCGGTGCCGATGCGACGCACGCCTGGGTAAGCACATACTTCCCTGGGCATGGCTGGGTTGAATTTGACCCTACGAACAATGTGCTTGGTGGCTGTGAGCACATCATCGTGGCGTGGGGTAGGGACTTTGGCGACGTGAGTCCGCTCAAAGGTGTAATTACTGGTGGAGGCCCGCATACGTTAAAGGTTGCGGTCAATGTTGATGAACAAGGAGAAGACCAAATATGAAGTTTGGCAATTACAACACGGAAGGCTTTTACGACGAATTGTGCCTTCCCGATGGAACGCCGCGCCCTGCGGCAGAGCCTCTGTTTTCGAGAATAAACGAACTCCCTGAAGGGGAATTGCAGCGTCGTCAGCACGCCGCAGAATCTGCATTCTTTGACAATGGAATTACCTTTGCCGTATATGGCAACAAGGAAGGAAAAGATAAAATCATTCCGTTCGACGTGATTCCCCGCATTGTTCCTGCCGAAGACTGGAAGCACCTTGAAGCAGGGCTTCGTCAGCGTACGGAAGCTCTCAACTGCTTTCTGAATGACATTTACGGGGAACGCAAAATCCTTCGCGACAAGGTTGTGCCTGAATCGCTTATTCAGACTTGCCAGGCATACCGCCCGCAAATGGAAAACTTTACGCCGCCGTGTGGCATTTGGGCGCACATTACCGGTACCGATCTTGTTCGCGATACCGATGGCACCTTCTATGTGCTCGAAGACAACATGCGTTGCCCGAGTGGCGTTTCCTATGTTTTGCAGAATCGCCAGATTTTAAAGCGAACATTCCCGCAGGTGTTCCAGCGTTGCTCCATTCGCCCGGTAGATGAATATTGTGCAAGGCTCCGCGAAGCTCTTGAATACTTGGCTCCGAATGTTGAAAATCCGAAGGTTGTTGTGCTTACTCCTGGCGTTTACAACTCGGCTTATTACGAACATTCTTTCCTTGCTCAGCAAATGGGCGTTGACCTTGTGAGTGGTGACGACTTGATTGTTGAAAATCGCAAGGTGTATGCCCGTACGACAAAGGGCCTTGTGCAGGTTCACGTGATCTACCGTCGTATTGATGACGACTTTTTGGACCCGCAGGTGTTCCGTGCCGACTCTGCACTTGGCGTTCGCGGCTTGATGGATGCATACAAGGCTGGCAATGTTGCCCTTGCCAATGCGCCTGGCTGCGGCGTCGCTGACGACAAGGCAATTTACACATTTGTTCCGCAGATCATTCGCTATTACCTTGGCGAAGACGCTATCATTCCGAATGTGCCGACATTTGTCTGTGAAAACCCAAAGCAGATGCAGCATGTGATCGACCACATCGAAAACATGGTCGTGAAGGCGGCGAGCGAATCTGGCGGCTACGGCATGCTCGTTGGGCCAAAGGCTACAAAGGCAGAATGCGAAGCGTTCAAGGATAAGATTCGTGCGAACCCGCGCAATTACATTGCCCAGCCAATGATTTCGTTGAGCCGTGTGCCGTGCATTGTCGATGGCGGCTTTGAAGGCCGTCATGTGGATTTGCGCCCGTACATTATTCAGGGCAAAGAAACGTTCATTTTGCCAGGCGGACTTACCAGAGTCGCCTTGAAAAAAGGTTCCATCGTAGTGAACAGTAGCCAGGGTGGCGGCTGTAAGGATACATGGGTCATTGCAGAAAATGAACGCGCTCCGGAACTTGGCCAGGCACGCCAATGGATGGAACAACAACAGCAATAGGAGTTTTAAATGTTAAGTAGAGTAGCAAATTCCATTTATTGGCTTGCACGCTATATTGAACGTGCAGAAAACGTAGCTCGAAGCATTGATGTAAATCTCCAGTTGCAGTTGGACTTGCCCGGTGAAGAACGTCCCTGGGAACCTGTCATTCAAACGGCCGGCAATGCAGATGCTTTCTTCAAGACTTACTCTCATGTAAATCTTGAAAATGCACTTACATTCCTCACGTTCGACAAGGAAAATCCGAGCAGCATTATTTCTTGCGTGGATGCAGCCCGCGAAAATGCGCGCTGCGTTCGCGAAATCATTTCGTCGGAACTTTGGATTGCCATCAACAAGTTCTATCTGAAGCTTTCTGACCCGGAAGTGCAGCGCCAGATGCTTTTGAACCCGCATGAATTCTATTCGAGCGTCAAGGAATTCAGCCAGCTTACGGTCGGCATCATTCAAGGTACAATGAACCATGATTTGGCATGGAATTTTGCACGCCTTGGAACAATGCTTGAACGCGCAGACCAGACTTCAAGAATTCTTGATGTAAAGTATTACATTCTTTTACCAGATGTAAGCATGATCGGCCTTGTTCTCGATACTGTGCAGTGGACTGCAGTGCTCAAGAGCGTGAGTGCGTTTGAAATGTTCCGCAAGCGCTATTCCAATGCAACACCGCATAATGTGGCCGACTTCCTGCTCTTGAGTTCAGAATTCCCGCGTTCCCTGCGCTATTGCCTGGAACAGGCTGAATTCTGCCTGAAGAACATTGCATTCCCAGAAAAATCGAATGCAAATTCCCTGCGCAAACTGGGCAAGCTCCGCTCCGATTTGACGTTTACGACGATTGACGAAATCATTAGCAGCGGCTTGCACGAAAAGGTTGAAAACATCCAGATCTCACTAGGCGATATCGGTAATGAAATCTGGAACGACTTCTTTAGCTAAACTTCCTCCACACAGCAAAAGGCGGCGGCCGCTTCGGCGACCGTCGCTATTTTTTTTAGAATTCAAAAAAATTATTTTGTCGAAATTGAATTTTTGGGGAAACTGAAATCATTTAAATTTCAGTTTCAGCTTTTGCTGGGCATAAATGGATTGCCCGAAGTTGCAGACGTATGCAACGGTGCATACGATAAAGAATGCTGGCAAGCTTTCAAAGCCAAAGACCTCTACGCCAATGAGAATCGGGGCCCAGAGCGTATTGCTTGCGCTGCCAAAAACAGCGGCGTAACCGAGCGCTGCCGCAAGCGGGAGCGGCAAGCCGAGAAGCGTTGCAGAGGCTGTGCCGAGGCACGCGCCTATTGAAAATAGAGGCGTGACTTCGCCGCCCTGGAAGCCTGCAGCAAGCGTAAGAATTGTGAGAGCAAATTTTAGAATCCAGTCGGCTCCGTAAATGCTTGCTGCGGAATCGCCTGCAAAGCTCAAGTCAATCAGGTTTGTGCCGAGGCCAGAATAGCGTCCCTGGAATAAAACCAAGAACACGACGCTTAGGCATGCGCCCATGATGGCAATGCGCTTGAGCGGGTTCGGGAATTTTTTTGCAAAGAACTTTTTGGCGATGGCAAGCAACTTTGCAAAGCCGCCTCCAACAACGCCAAAGATTGCTCCAAGAACGGCGAGCTTCAAAATGAAAGTCGCGTCGATGGAACCGTTTACCATGAACGGAATCGCGTCCAGGTCGACGGAGAATTTTTCGAGCCCGAGCAGGCTAGAAATTTTGCAAGCAGTAAATGCCGCAGCCGCAGCGGGGAGAAGTGCCATAAGCTCCAAGTGGCCGACAATAAGAACTTCCAGCGCAAATGCGGTCGCTGCCATCGGTGTCTGGAAAAGTCCGCCAAAACCTGCTGCCATACCGGCAACAAGCATGATGTGGCCTGCGTTTTCGAACGGCAGCTTTTTGCTGATGTTGTGCGAAAATGCAGCACCGATCTGAACCGCGACTCCCTCGCGGCCGGCGCTGCCGCCAAACAGGTGCGTTGCCCAGGTTGTAACAGCGACCATCGGAATCAAGCGCAGAGGAATGTTGTTTTCTTTGCCCTGGCCAACGGCGAAAACTAGACCCATTCCTCGTTCGGCGCCATTGCCCCACTTCTTGTAGGCAAATGCGATGCCCAGGCCGGCAACTGCAAGGAACGGAATCAAGTACAACGGATGCTCGCTGCGGAACTCCGTAAGGCGAATCAGTATATCGCCAAAGCATGCTGTCAATGCGCCGACGATTGCTCCCATTGCAACGGCAATGATTGTAAGCACCGGGAGTGCAAACCACTTTTTGCAGAATGCGCTTATGCGTGCTTTCATCTGCGCTTTCGCCATGCTTGCCATCTGTGCCTTCATTTCGGGAGACATGTTTGCAAACATATCCTTGAATTGATTGTATTTGTTGAAATCCATAGCGTGCGCAAAGATAGAAAAGCGCGCAAGGGTATTGATGTGTTTTGTTTTTTTATTATTCAAACAATAAAGAAAGGTTGTTATGAAAAGTTTTTTTTGGCTGATTCACATAACGATGTTTGCTATGGTGGCATGCTCTGAAGAATTGGATTCATCATTTTCAATAGTTGTTGATTTATAGGTGGTAGCATTGTGTAGAGAATCAATTTCAAAGTTGGCCCATTTGAGAAAACATTGACGAAAATTTTAAAGAAGTAATTTGTATAGTATGTAAAAACTCCAGCGATTTTGTCGCTGGAGTTTTTGTGTTGCCTTGAGTAAGGAAGGAATTTGGTTACAGACCGGAAAGTTCGCGGGCCTTGGCTTCCACGCCTGCGGTGTCCTTCGGGTCCTTCAGCATGATGTTCACGAATACGGAACCTGCCACCACTGCATGCACGTGCTTGCAGAGAACCTTGGACTGTTCGCCGGTACGAATGCCGAAACCGCCAAGAACCTTGGCGCCGCCCTTGCCCACGGTGTCCAGGAAGTCGAGAGTTGCCTGGTCGATGACCGTCTGGGAACCGGTAGTACCTGCGCGCAGTGCTGCATAGATGTACTTGAATCCCTTGGAGGCCATTTCTTCGAGACGCTTCTGGGTCATGCTGGGAGCTGCCACCGGAATGTTTTCAAGGCCGTACTTTGCGCAAGCGGCGGTAAGGCCTTCGTCGTTATCGAAAGGAAGGTCCGGAATAATGCAAGCGCTGACGCCTGCGTCCTTGCACATCTTCACGAAATTCTCGACGCCCGGAGTGAATGCCAGGGAGCCGTAGGTCATGATGTAGATGGGGGTGTCCGGATGCATGTCGTGAATCTTCTTCACGATTTCAAGACCCTGCTTGGTGGAGTAGCCTTTTTCCAGAGCGACGGTAGAAGCCGTCTGGATTGCGGGGCCGTCGGCGCTGGGGTCGCTGAAGGCCAACTGGATTTCAAGAATGGATGCACCGCCCTTTACGAGAGCGTCTGCAATTGCCACGGAAGTTTCGCCATCAGGGAAACCGGCAATCAAATGGGACATTAAAGTGATCGGAGCTTTAGTTTGCATATCAATATCGTTCTGATTTAAAAAGTTTTCGTTGATTGAATAAGGTTTAAAGGTGTTAGACGATAGACGAAAGATTTAAGTTACGCAGCTTCGCTGCCTTCTATTAGGCGCTGTGCGCCATTTTTAGCCTTTCGTCTTTCGTCTGTAGCTCGCTTGCGAGCGTTCTCTCGTCTATTTATTCATAATCTCTGCGTCGTGGATGTCTTCATTATTGTTTAGACGCTTCAGTTCTGCTGCCAGGAATTCCTTCCACTTTTCGGGGCGGAACACGGGGCTCGTGATGAAGATGTCCTTATCGCCGCGGCCACTCATGTTGATGATGATTGCCTTATCCTTGGGATAATCCTTGGCGATCTTCATGGCGGCAGCACCGGCGTGGGAGCTTTCCAAGGCGAAGAGGATGCCTTCATTCTTGGCGAAGAAGTTTACGGCTTCCAAAGCTTCCTTGTCCAGGATGCTGGTGAATTCCACGCGGCCACATTCGCCGAGGGCTGCAAGCTGCGGGCCAATGCCCATGTAGTCGAGACCTGCGGAAATGGAGCGTGTGGGCTGGGACTGACCGTCATCATCTACCAGGAATTTGCTCTTGTAACCCTGAACGATGCCCACCTTGGCGGCATTGCCCACCATGCGGGCTGCGTTTTCGCCCAGCTTCGGGCCTACGCCACCGGCTTCTGCGCCGATAAGACGAACCTTGGGGTCTTCAATAAACGGGGTGAACACGCCGATGGAGTTGGAACCACCGCCCACGCAAGCCACGATGGCTGCAATGTCGATGTTGCGTTCTGCAGCCTGGCGCTTTACTTCTTCACCGATGATGCTCTGGAAAGTACGGACGATATCGGGGAACGGTGCGGGGCCGAGGGCTGAACCCAGAACGTAATGGGTTGTGGCAAAGTTTGTTGCCCAGTCGCGCATGGCTTCGTTTACGGCGTCCTTCAAAGTGCGGCTGCCGCTGGTAACCGGCACAACCTTGGCTCCGTAAAGTTCCATGGTGGCAACGTTGGGCTGCTGACGACGAACGTCCACTTCGCCCATGTAAACGATACATTCAAGACCAAGCTTTGCGCAAGCTGCTGCAGTGGCGAGACCATGCTGACCTGCGCCGGTTTCTGCGATAATGCGGGTCTTGCCCATCTTCTTGGCGAGGAGGCACTGACCGATGGCGTTGTTAATCTTGTGGGCTCCTGTGTTGGCAAGACCTTCCAGCTTGATGTAGATCTGTGCGCCGCCCAGAAGTTCCGTTGCGGTAGGGGCATAGTACAGCGGAGTTTCGCGGCCAATGTAGTCGCGCTGGATAATGCGCAATTCTTCCAGGAATTCCGGATCCTTGATGTACTTGTTGAAGGCTTCTTCAAGATCGTCCAAAGGGCGACGGATGATTTCGGCTACATACTTGCCACCGAACTTGTCGAAAAAGCCATTATCTGATTCTACCAGAGATTTTGCCATATTCAGGTCTTCAGGTTTCAGGTCGTTCGCTTCGAGGTCGGCAAACGGCCCTTGAGGTTAAGGTTGCGCGGCACAGCCGCTGTTTTAAACGCCGTAAAAATAGCTTTTTTAGGCGTAGGTCCTGGATTACCTGGAGGATTCTAAAAGTCTTTGGGGAAAAATAAAAGCCTCCAGGGAGTCTGGAAGCCTTTTGCCTTGATCAACTAAACTTGCAAAAACCAGACTCTATGTTAGAGTCCGCGCCACCATCGGCCGTCAAAGTTTTCGCAAAGCACGTTAATCATCTTCATGTGCTAAAATTTATGAATATCACAAAAAATTGGCAAGGGAATGGGGGAGGATTATCGGGAAAATTTGGTGAAAATGTGCTGTAGGTTTTACTTGGTTCAAAAAGAACCCCTATAAGATTGATTTTATTTCTGTTTTAACTTTATCAAGGTCGCAACATGTCAGTATCGGAATCAGACTGTTAATTTCTTCAATGGTTTTATCCCACCATTTCCATTCAAGCAACAGATGAATCAATTCATCATCAAATCTCTTACGTATAGGTTTCGCCGGATTTCCTGCAACAATCGTATAAGGTTCCACATTGCTTCCAACTACGCTCTTTGCGCCGATGATGGCACCATCACCGATATGTACTCCCGGAAGGATGGTCGCATCCTGCCCGATCCAGACATCATTCCCTATAACAGTATCTCCCTTAAACGGCATATCATTCGGATTTGGAGCCTCCATGTCCCAGCCTTCAAGTGTATAAAACGGAAAAGTAGATGCCGCACTCATCTGGTGGTTTGCGTCATTCATCATAAACTCTGCACCTGATGCAATTTGGCAGAACTTGCCGATAATCAGTTTGTCTCTGCTCCACGGGTAGAAGTTCGTCACATGACACTCAAATTCAGAATCAGCAATATAAGAAAACTCGCCAACAATAATATTCGGATTCTTAATTGTTGGTCTCACATATATTTCTTTCTCATAACCGGCGATAGGATGCACGGTATTCGGATTTGGCTCTTTTCCGTTTTTCATTACGCATTCCTCACAAAAAACAATTACAGGACAAGCCCATCATGATCTTTATGTCTTTTTCTCTGTTTTATGTTTTGCTTAGGTTCAAAAAGAACCCCTATAAGATTAAAACAGCAAAATCTGAATTCATGTCCATAATGATGTAATAAACATTGGTGATGCATCATTACTTTTTACAAATCCACATTGTTCATAAAAATGTAATTCGTTATCATATGCAATAACTGCTACTCTCAGATAATCTTTATAATGTTCTTTCATCATAGCTACCAATGTTCTTCCTATCGTGTTTCCATGATATTGTGGATTTACTAACAAATAATGAACATATGCATTCATAATTCCATCATCCATAGCACAAATCATTCCTACAAGTTTTTCCCCTTCCCATGCAGAATACACAGTCTGGAAATTTTTCATTGCTACTACTAACTTATCTGGATAATGACCTGATGACCATTCAACAGAAAGAAATAAGTCCTTCAATTGTTCAGCTTCAAATTCGTGAATTTCTTTATATTCTATACTCATTTTACAATTTCCCTTCTAACACTAAAAAT
>JAZLFR010000050.1:0-61088 GCA_045615885.1 Fibrobacteraceae bacterium | reverse complement strand
AGGAACTCAAAACCTACATCGAGTACTACAACAATAAACGGATTAAATCACGCCTAAAAGGAATGAGCCCGGTTAGATACCGGACTCATTACGCTGTTTTATCCTAATTTTAAACTGTCCAACTTTTTGGGGTCAGTTCACGCCAGCGTGCGGACTTCTGCTTGCAATAAAGGAAACTTTTAGAATTCCTGCAATGTTTCTTCGAGCTCTTCTTCAAAGGTCTCGTTTTCTACGGCCTGGAGTGCTGCAAGGTCGTTTTCGTTCAGGCGGGCCTTCACGTCGTTAGAGAACTTGAAGGTCGGAACGAAGCGTTCAGCAAGGAGCACTTCTTCGCCGGTACGCGGGTTGCGTGCAGGTCTGGATTTGCGGATCTTGTTGGCGAAAGTGCCAAAGCCGCGAAGTTCAATGGAATGGCCGTCGGCGAGCTTTTCGCTGACTATGCCCAGGAATTGTTCGACAACAGCCTTGATGTCTGTGCGGACGAAGCCGGTGGACTTGGCTATTTCGAGTATTAAGTCTTGTTTAGTAATATTTGCCACGCCTCAAATATAGGTTTAGATTTTAGAAAAACTATCTTTTGAATGTAAAACAATTGTTTTTTCTCCTTAAAAAGTGGGAATAAATTGTGAATAATCCTGTGGATTTGTGTAAATCGTTGAAATTGAACGGATTAGAGGTGTTTCCTCCGGTCATTTTGAGCCCTATGGCGGGGGTTACAGACCCTCCTTTTAGGCGTCTCGTGCGTGAACTTTCCAGGAATCGCATGGGGATTTTGGTGTCGGAATTCGTTTCGACAGACGGTTGCGGCCCAGAGAAGCTTTTGGGCAAGCCGCAGGCTATTTTTTACCCCGAAGAACGCCCCTTCGGCATCCAGATTTTTGGACGCGATCCGGGCCGCATGGCTGCCGCTGCCGCGACACTTGCCTCTTTAAAACCGGATTTTATCGAAATAAACGCAGGCTGCCCGGTGCCCAAGGTGGCCGACAAAGGTGGCGGAGCTGGCCTTTTGAAGGATTTACCGCGCCTCAAGGCTATTGTTTCCGAGGTCCGCAAGGCTATTTCTATCCCGCTTACGCTAAAATGCCGCCTTGGCTGGGACGAAAACTCGATCAATGTATTTGAAACGCTCGAAATCGCCGAAGGCGAGGGCGTGGAGTGGCTTGTAGTGCATGGCCGTACGCGCGTGCAGGGCTACATGGGCTTTGCCGACTGGAACATGATTGGCGAGGTAGCTAGCCGTGCAAAAATCCCTGTTGTAGGCAATGGAGACATTGTAAGCGCCGCAGGAGCCGTAGCAGCCATGAAGAAGTATCCTGTGGCAGGTTTGAGCATTGGCCGAGGCGCTCTCCATAATCCTTGGCTCTTTGCACAGATTGCAGATGCCTTTGAAGGCAAGCCAGTTCGCACTATTAGCGCTGCCGAAGCCATGGGAGCTTTCAAAACCTACTTTAACTACATGCTTGAAGGTGGTTGCCCCGATTACGGCGCCCTTGGACGCCTAAAGCAACTGGCTGCCCGTCTTTGCAAGGGAATTTCTCCAGATTACCCGGAATTCCGTCAGCGCCTTTTGACAAGCGATACTGCGGAACAGTTCTTGGAATGCGCAGAACGCTTTTGCGAAACGGAGGCCGAAGGTAGGGTGTTTGAACCGGAGCGCCTGCTGAATCTGAATGGCTTGAAGACTGACGAGGTAACATTCGGCAGGCAGTTCAAGGGATAGGTTTTAAACTATTTCACCGATCAGGGCGAATGTTTCTGCACTGGTGATGCAGGCGTTTTGCCAGGTGCCCGGTGCAAATTCGCCCTGCAAAGCTACCGGGCGATATGCCATGTCGCGTGCAATCGTCGTGCCTGCGCGCTTGCCCGGCTTGTCTATTAAAATGCGCTCCTGTTCGCCAATGCGTTTGTTGTTGTTTTGCAGTGCGATTTCCTGAAAGCGTGCGGCGAGCTCTGCAGAACGGCGGTGCTGCTCGTCGCCGGGGACTGCTTCGGGGAGCTTTGCTGCAAGTGTGCCTGGCCGTGGAACAAAGCGTGTAATGTTGCAAACTGTGGGTCGGGTTTCTTCCAGGATTTTTAAAGTGTCTCTGAAATCTTCGTTTGTTTCGCCGGGGAAGCCAACGATCAGATCTGTGCTTAAAGTGAAGTAGTCAAAGCGAGTGAGGAATGCTTCGGCGAGCATGCGGTAAGTTGCTGCATCGTGCTTGCGCCCCATGAGCTTTAATACTTTGTCACTGCCACTTTGCACTGGCAAATGGATGAACTTGTAGATGTGATCGTCCTGGAATGTTTCTAGCATCGCGTCGAGGTATGTTGCCAGATGGCGCGGGTTTCCCATGCCAAGGCGCATTTTGTAGTCGCCTTTTACGTGGGCTAAAATTTGTTGTGCAAGTTCAGCAAGGTTTGTGCCGATGTCAAAGCCGTAGCAGCTGGTGTCTTGCCCGCTCAGCCAAAGTTCCTTGCAACCGTCGTCAATGTATTTTTGCGCTTCTTCTACGATTGCTTTGGGGCTAGCGCTTCTGTGCTTGCCCTTTACCAGATGCGTGGAGCAGAAGGTGCAGGCGTCTAGGCAGCCGTCGCTAATGTTCAAAATGCCGACATGCGATGTGGCGCGTGTTGTGCCTTCTGCAAAGTCGCGAATCTTGAAATTGCCTGTGTCTAAAACGATTGTGCTAGAGAATGTTCCTGCTTCGATCCAGTTTTTTAGCTGTGCCGGGTTCTGCCGCAGGAACTCAAGTTTAGAAACGGTGACGCCGGGGAATTCCTCGGCAAGCTGCCTTTGCAGATTTGGCGGTACGCAACCTGTTACAAGAACGGGGGCGCTTGGGTAGTCTGCCATGGTCTTTCGCAAAAGAGCGAGCGCTGTTGCATCGCCCTTTACGGTGCAGACGTTCAGGCAGAACGCATCGGGAAGTTTTCTTGCCAATGTTCCGCTTGTTAAGGCATAGTCTGTAGCACGGGCCTTTGCAGAGTTTGAGTCAATGTCAAATACCACATTTGCGCCGCTCATTTTGAGTAGCCTAGCAATCTGTTCGCCGTCTCCAAAATTCGCGGCGCAGCCTTGGCTAAGAATCGCTACAGTCTTCATGGAGTGTGCTTCTCCACATGGGCACCGTAGTAGTAATGCTCCAAAATTTCCTTGTAATTCTGGCCGGCCTTGGCGCGCTCGCGCGCGCCCATTTGGCACATGCCTATGCCGTGACCAAAACCCTTGCCGGTCAAAATCCATTCGTCGCCTTTGCGCTTTGCCGCAAAGGCGGATGATGGCAGAATTTTTCCGCCTTCGCTAAATAGCCAGCGAGTCTTGTCGCCGCGGGCCGTAATGGTTCCCTTTTCGGTTAAAACGGAAAGCATCATGATGCGGCCGTCGTCGTAAGTTGCTTCTACGACGATGTTCAAAACTTTTTTGAACTGTTTCGGGTTCTTTATGTTCGCTGCTTTCTGGTTTGCTTCGATGAGCTTTGCAAGTGTCTTTGCGTCGAACTTGCGTTCCCAAGTCATATACGAAGAAGCCTTGCAGAATGCGGAGCCGTCTTCCTGCAGATCGCTGCGGGGCGTCAAATACGGTAGCGACTCCTTGCCCCATACTGCAAGCGATGCCGTGTGGCCAGCGCAGGTGGAATGGTAATAGGCTTCGATCGGTTCGCCGTTGTAGGCAATGATTTCGTGTTCCGTTTCTTTGATTGCCTTGTCGGTAAGCTCGGTTGCGCCAGTGGTGCCGTTATAGACCTGGTCGCGCGTGTCTGCATATACGTCAAAACCGAGTGCTTCGCGGCTGCCAAAATGCTTGTAGGCGTAAGTGCGTGCAGCCACAGCCTGCACCTTCAAAGCTTCATAGCGCTCGGCGTCGAGCTTGCCGATTTCGTAAGGAACAACGCCGCGCAGATAGTCTTCCACATCGACTTCGTTGGTGACCGTCAATTTTCCGTTCTTGGCAGAAACATGGATGGAGCCTTCGTAGCGGTTCGGGAATTTTTTTGTTGCCGATGCCGAAAGGTTTTTGTGCGGCTTCAAATTCAATGAAGTTGTCTTTTTCTTTTGCTTGCCGTCAACGACTTGGATCTTGTTGCCCTCGGCCGTTACCGTAATGGTGTCGTTTGCCCGCAAAAGGTATATGGATTTAACATCCGTAAAAAGGCCGACTTTCAAAAGTCGCCCTGTATCAGCGTTTGCAACGGTAAAACCGCAAAGCAGCGCAAACGCAAAAAACATCCCGAGTGTAGAACTCGGGACATTTTTTACATGCAACTTTGCCCTGCTGTTACCCATAGACCAGCAAATTTCTATTTGCTGCGCTTGGCGAGCTTTTTCAGCTTGGATGCGTTCATTGCGCGGTCTGCCGTAGAAATTTTATCTACAAAAAGCTTGCCGTCCAAGTGGTCTGTTTCGTGCTGAATGCAGCGTGCGAGCAGGCCTTCGCAGTTGTGGATTGTCTGGCGTTCGCCGTTGACGTCCGTGTAGCTTACCCACACCTTGTTCGGGCGAGTCACGTTGCCCCAAACATCCGGGAGCGAAAGGCAGCCTTCTTCGTTTGATGCTAGCACGGAACCCGGTTCCACATCCCATTCCGGGTTGAACATGATGTACGGATTCGGGTCTTCTTCGCCTGGGATAGCCGTGTCGATTACGACGAGTCGGATATTCTTGCCGATCTGTGGGGCGGCAAGGCCGCAGCCCGGAGCGTCGTACATGGTTTCGAGCATGTCGCGTGCAAGTTCAATGAGTTCCGGAGTGATTTTTTCCACCGGAGCGCATGGCTTGCGGAGCACATCGTCACCGTAAATCTTGATGTCTAAAAGAGCCATCTTTACTTAGCTTCCTCTGCCTTCTTTTCTTCTGCCTTCGGAGCTTCAGAAACGGCATTTGGGATAACGCCCTGGATTGCTGCCTTCTGGAATTCGATGGTGCTGGAACCGGTGCGGAGTGTGATGGTGTTGTCTTCCATGCGGTAAACGGTACCGATGATGCCGGCAAATGTCATGACCTTGTCGCCAACCTTCAGGGACTTGCGCATTTCTTCCTGCTTCTTCATTTCCTTCTGCTTCGGGCGAACGAAGAAGAGCC
Source organism: Fibrobacteraceae bacterium (assembly GCA_045615885.1). GTDB lineage: Bacteria > Fibrobacterota > Fibrobacteria > Fibrobacterales > Fibrobacteraceae > UBA1765. The sequence goes on along the minus strand of JAZLFR010000050.1, from coordinate 56,027 downwards.
ACATGACGACGAACAAAAGAATGAACGGCAAAAAGCTCATGAGACCGCCCTGCTGCTGAGCGCCTTCTGCTGCTTCTTGTGCGAAAATCGGAGCTGCAGCAAGAGCTGCAAGAATTGTTGTAAGCTTCATAGGATTGTCCTTTGTTTTGTTTTTGGGCTAAATGTAGAAATTATTCAACAGCAAATTTGGGAGACTCATAAAAATTGCTTTGGTTGTACTCTTTTGCTGTTTTTCAATATTTTATGTTAACTCTAGTTTTCAAAAAACCTTGCGACAGCAAAATTGATTGAGCTATATTGCCTTTATTGGATTATATTTATATCTATTCAATTGTGAAACTTTTTTGTAGGTATGTTATGAAAAAACAAACATTGATTTTGTCCACGGCATTTGGCCTTGTTTTGACGACGGGGGCTTTTGCTCAGGATTTCTGTAATGCAACGCATACAGGCACTCCAAAAACAGTAACATTCAATAGTGTCGCTCCGGAATCCGACAAGGGTGAAACTGGTTCGATTGGTGATTATCACTACGAACAGTGGATTAAGAGTGGCTCTGCTTCTGCAAAGTTTTATCCAGATGGATCTTTTTCTTGCTCGTTTAGCAATGCAGACGACTATCTTTGCCGAGAAGGAGTATTCTATGGAAAGAACAGTGGCAAAGATCCTTTGTCTGTAGGACATTTAGTAGCTGACTATAGCATGAGTGAATTCAAAAATGCTGGTGGTATTTCTTATGCCTATGTCGGTGTTTACGGATGGATGCAGGATCCTCTGATAGAATGGTATATTGTAGATAACTGGGGCCCGGCTTCCCGTCCTACATGGGTTGGTGGCGAAGTTGATAAAACACCTTTCAAAACGGTCACTATCGATGGTGCACAATATGATCTTTATAGAAATAGTGCGAATCGAGCAACCATCGATGGTTACAAGCCTTTCGACCAGATTTATAGCGTTAGGAAGACTGCGAAAAAATGTGGATCCATTGACATTACGGCACATTTCCAAGCTTGGAAAGATGCTGGCATAACCTTGGGAACATCCCTTTACGAAGCCAAAATCCTTGGCGAAGCAGGCCAATATCCTGAAAATCATGGGGCAAATGGTTCCATTGATTTCAACTATGCAAAGGTCTATGTCGTTGATGGTCCTCTAAGCTCCAGCTCCGCTACGCCGACTTCATCCGGCAGCGTAAACGCCGCTCGCACTCCTTACAGCAGCAATGCACTCCCGGGTACGCTTGAATTTGAAAACTTTGACAAGGGTTCTAATACCTATAGCGTCGGTGGCGAACCGGCAGAATATTGCAGTGCCCGTAGTGATGCTCCGGAAGTCTGCATTATTGGCACAGGCGCAAGCGATGGCCTTGGTGGCCTTGAACCGGGGGACTGGTTTGAATACACTATCGTCGTTGATAAGCACGCTTCCTATTCGTTCGAAGTTTTGGCTTGCTCCGGTGCGGAAACCGATAGAACATTGACTCTCTCCATCGATGGCAAGACTATTGGCGAAGCAACTCTCACCGCAGTCGCAGATGACTGGGAAACATTCAGCAAATCGACAGGCAAGACCATTGAACTTGCTCCGGGCACCCATGTGTTGCATGTTGAAACCGACGGCTACGTAAACCTTGACAACATCAAGTTTGAAGTTGCCGACCTTTCCGCAATTTCTGCCCAGCGCCTCCAGGTGGTTGCAAAGTCCTCCTTGCAGGTGTTCGATGCCATGGGCAAGTTCCTTGGCAAGGTCGATATGAAGGACGGTGCAGCTCTGGATGCAGCCTTGAAGGCAAACTTCCACAAGTCTGGCATCTACCTTGTAAAGCAGGGTAACTTTGTCCAGCGCGTGAATGTAAAGTAAGCCTTTAGACGGCCTTGAAGAATTACAGGAGCCCCGCAGCAATGCGGGGTTCTTTTGCAAATTTTTTAAATTTGGTTGTGAATGGGAGTTTATATGACACGCATTGCTGAACTTGAAAAACTTATAAAAAAAGCGGCAGAAGATTACTATAACGGCAAGGAATCCATTAGCGACGAAGAATACGATATTCTCGTAGAGGAACTGCGATTTCTTGACCCTAAAAATGCGTTGGCTGCAGGTGGCCTTGCTGCTGCCGATGACACTGGCCGCAAAAAATTCAAGCATGTTCTTGTTACGGGCACCCAGCAAAAATGCAAAGACATGGAAGAGTTCAAGAAGTGGTATGACAACCGCGAAAATTCCGACTACATGCTGAATGCAAAAGTAGATGGCGCGGGCGTTGAACTTGTCTATGAAGACGGTAAAATGACGATTGCCATTTCTCGCGGCGACGGATTTGAAGGTGAAGACATTTCACTTTCGGCGCGCAAGTGGAATAATGCCGTTCTGGAAATTCCTGGTTTTTCAGGATCCATTCGCGGTGAATTTTTGCTGAAGGAATCCGTGTTCCGCGAAAAATACGGTGATAAAATGCGCAATGCCCGAAATGCTAGCGCAGGCATTGCAAAGCGCCTAGACGGCGAGGGCTCCGAAGACATGAGCTTCATTGCCTATGATGTGTTGAAGAACGACCAGAACTTTACTTTTGAATCCGAAAAGATGAAGTGGCTCGAAAGCGTCGGTTTTGAAGTTCCTGACTACATTCTTGTAAGCAGTTTTGATGAAATAGCTCCTTTCAGAGATTACATTCGCGAAGCCCGTAAAACGAAAATCGACTACGGCTGCGATGGCATTGTCGTAAAGCAGAACGAGATTGATTACGAAGATCTTAAGCGTCGCACACCGATGACCCAGTGCGCCATAAAATTCCCTCTCGAAACTGCCATGACCAAGCTTTTGGACATTGAATGGAACATGGCTGGCAATTACATGCAGCCGGTGGGCATTTTGGAACCGGTGGAACTGAATGAAACTACCGTCAGCCGTGTGAGCCTGGGCAACACCTCGATCATGAAAGAAAAGGGTGTTTATGTCGGTTGCGAATGCATCGTTAAAAAGAGCGGCGAAATCATTCCTTATCTGGAACGAGTCGTGGGCGGTAGCGCAGAGACAGCATCTTTTGAAATTCCTGCAAAGTGCCCCGTTTGCGGGGAGCCGCTGACGCTGCAAGAAAACGGCTTTGTGGAATGCCTCAACGAAAATTGCATTCAGAAGTCGGTGCATAAATTTGCAAATTTCTTTGGTGACCTCGCTATCGATGGCGCTGGGGCTTCTTTTGTAGAAAAGTTGGCTACCGACTGCAAGTTCCGCACATTGGAAGATTTGCTGCTTGCAAGCGAAGACGATTTTGTCAAGGCTGCCGGTGGAATCAACGGCAAGAAAATCATGAAGAACATGAAGGCTGCGCTTGAAAAGGAAATCCGACTTTCCGATTATCTTAGCCTATTTGACATCAAGGGCTTTGGCTCAAAGAAACTGGTCGCCTTCGAAAATGTTTCCCTGTTCAAGGATTTCTATAGCGATCCAGAAAAAACGCTTTCGATAGACATGTCTGCTTTGCTGGATGTTGAAATCGCAGGCATCGTGTCTGAAGATGTCAAGAAAAATCTTGTGGCGGCCCTCAAGCAAAAACAGGACGACTTTATCAAATGCATTCCCTACTTCAAGTTTGCAAATGTCGTCTTTGAGGCGGCAAGCAACAAGCTTGAAGGCAAGAGCTTCTGTTTTACCGGCAAGGCAGTTCGCCCTCGCAAGGAATTGGAACAGCTCGTTATTGACAATGGCGGTTCTGTCTCTGCAGTGAAGGCTGGGCTTTCTTACCTTGTCACGGACGATACCGAATCCGGCTCCAGCAAGAATTTGAAGGCAAAGAAGTTGAACATTCCTATCATTACCTCGACAGAATTCTTGCAGATGGTTGAATAGGTTGCTGTTCAATTGATCGATTTTATTGGAAGTGTTTATGGCTCGCGCTCGCAAAACTATTACCCCGGATCCGTTTCAAAAACCGTTAATGAAGGTGCTCCCGCCAGAGCTTAGCAAGCCTGGCGAACTCAAGGAATTTTTGACGCCTGTTCGTGCGGAGTTTGATTTGCACAGCGAGTACGCTCCTGCAGGCGACCAGCCCAAGGCAATTGAAGAACTCACGGATGCGTTCGTGAATCGTAAAGAACAGTTCCAATGCCTGCTCGGCGTGACGGGTTCCGGCAAGACTTTCACGATGGCAAATGTCATCAAGAATGTTGGCAAGCCGACTCTTATTTTAACGCACAACAAGACGCTTGCAGCTCAGCTCTACCAGGAATTCAAGGCGTTTTTTCCGAACAATGCCGTGGAATATTTTGTAAGCTACTACGATTATTACCAGCCGGAAGCATACATTGTTCACACAGATACGTTCATCGAAAAAGATTCTTCCATAAACGACGAAATCGACAAGCTGCGTTTGCGTGCCACTTCGAATCTGCTTACGCGCCGTGATGTAATTATCGTTGCCTCGGTGAGCTGCATTTACGGCCTTGGCAGCCCGCGCGAATATTTTGATTTGATGGTGCGCCTGAAGAAGGGTGAAGAACGCGATCGCGATGACATTTTGAAAGGTCTTGTGCATATTCAGTATGAGCGCAATGACTATGCGCTCAACCGCGGCATGTTCCGCGTGCGCGGCGATGTGATTGACATTTACCCGAGTTACGATGACGAAGGGCTTCGCATTGAAATGTGGGGCGATAGCATAGAACGCCTTTGCCGTTTTCATTTGGTAACCGGCGAAATTACCGCAGAGCTTGATGAAATGTGCATTGCTCCGGCAAAGCACTTTGTGACCCGCGAAGATTCGCGCGCACGCATTGCGCGCGACATGCAGGACGAAATGGTGAAGCGCGTTGAGGAACTGGAAAAGAATGGCAAGGTTCTTGAAGCTGCGCGCCTTTCTAGCCGCACGCGTTACGACATTGAAATGATCAAGGAAACCGGCATTTGCTCTGGCATCGAAAACTATTCCAGAATCATTGAAGAACGCATGCCAGGCACACGCCCATTTACATTGCTCGATTATTTTGGCAAAGACTGGCTCTTGATGGTCGATGAATCGCATGTGAGCATTCCGCAAGTTGGCGGCATGAGCGAAGGCGACAAATCCAGAAAGACGACACTTGTGGAATATGGATTCCGTTTGCCGTGCGCTCTCGACAACCGTCCCATGAACTTCCCCGAATTTGAGGCGATGTATCCGGAGCAGGTTCTGTTTGTAAGCGCCACCCCGGGCGATTACGAAATGCAAAAGACGGGCGGCGCTGTCGTTGAACAAATCAACCGCCCGACAGGCCTTTTGGACCCGAACATTGAAATGTTCCCGATCGAGGGCCAGATGGATGTGCTGCTTTCTCGCATTGACGAAGTTGTCAAGCGCGATGAACGAGTGCTCGTGACAACGCTCACAAAGAAGATGGCGCAGGACTTGACGGATTACCTTGTGGAAGCTGGGGTGCGTGCAAAGTATTTGCATAGTGAAATCAAGACGCTTGAACGCCATGCCCTTATTCGCGGGCTTCGCATGGGCGAATTCGATGTGCTTGTTGGCATCAACTTGCTTCGTGAAGGCCTTGACTTGCCGGAAGTCAGCATGGTTGCCATTCTCGATGCCGACAAGGAAGGCTTTTTGCGCAATTATCGCAGCTTGATCCAGACGATGGGCCGTGCAAGCCGTAATGTTGCAGGCACCGTTCTCTTGTTTGCAGATTTCATGACGGATAGCCTTGAAAAAGCAGTCGGCGAAACGCAGCGCCGCCGCGGTCTTCAGGAAGCTTTCAATGCAGAACACGGCATTGTGCCGCGCTCCGTAAAGCGTAAAATTGAAGATATCATGGAAATTCAGGACCCGCTTGCAGAACTTATGGGCAAGAGCAAGAAGGGCAAGAATGCGCCTCCGGAAGTTGTGGAAGAAGAACAGAAGTCCATCGAGGAACTTGAGGCGGAAATGAAGGCTGCTGCCGCCCGCCTCGACTTCGAAGAAGCTGCCCGCCTGCGTGATATCATCAAGAGCATGGGGTAGCCATGAAGTACATTGTCGGAATTGGCGAATTGCTTTTCGACTGTCTTCCTGCAGGTAGGCAGCTTGGCGGCGCTCCGTGCACTTTTGCATTCCATGTTTCTCAATTTGGCTTGAATGGCTGTGCTGTGAGTGCCCTTGGTAAAGATTTGCTTGGCGATGAAATCGAAGAATATTTTGACAGGGCAAAAGTCCAGCATGTTTTTCAACGGGTTGATTATCCGACAGGAACTGTAAATGTTACACTCTCAAAAACTGGCGTTCCTGATTTTGACATTTGCCAGGGCGTTGCCTGGGATAATATCCAATATACCGAGGAACTTGCGGCTCTTGCAAAAAATGCAGAAGTAGTGTGCTTTGGAACGCTTGCTCAACGCAATTCCGTAAGCCGAGAAACGATCCTGAAATTTTTGGAGGAAACTCCTGAAGATTCCTTGCGAGTTTTTGATTGCAATTTGCGCAAGCCTTGGTTTAGTAAGGAAGTCATTGAAGAATCACTTGAATATTCTAATGTGCTGAAAATCAATGACGACGAACTTGTTGCTTTAGAACAAATGCTCCTTGCAAGGCATTTTGATAGTGTAGAAGATTCTTGCAAGGTTCTTCTTGAAAAATACAAGTTGAAAATGCTGATTCTCACTCGTGGCGCAAAAGATTCTTATGTATTCGCTGGTGACGCCGTTTCGCACTTGCCGACTCCAAAAGTCGATGTTGCAGATACAGTAGGCGCAGGGGATTCTTTTATAGCCACATTTATTGCGCAAACGCTTTTGGGAAAGTCTATGCAAGATGCGCACCGCAAGGCGGTGGAGATTTCTGCCTACGTTTGTACGCAAAACGGTTCCATGCCGATACTCCCAAGGGAACTACTCTAGTTTTATTTTTGCAGAAAAAACTCGTTACGACTTGCGCCGTAACGAGTTTTTTGTTGTGTGGAGTACATTGCGCGGGGAACCGCGCTGTTTTAATGCTTTACAGCAAACAGACACTGACCGGAGCGAACTTCGGAACCCTGCTTGCCAAAGACCTGAGTGATAACGCCATCTTCGTCGGCAACCACCGGGATTTCGGTCTTCATACTTTCCAGGATCGCGAGGGTGTCGCCAGCCTTGAACTTTGCACCCACTTCAGAAACCACCAGTTTCCAGAGGGAGCCTGCCACCGGGCTGTACACGCCTTCTTCGCCATCGGCCAAGGTGACTTCTGCTGCGGGGGCGGCATCGGCACTGTGACTTTCAAAAGTGAACTGGCCATTTGCAATCCAACGCTGTTTTTCTTCTTCAAAGGCGTTCTTGCGCTTGGTTTCAAATGCTTCGATAGAAGTAGCGTTATCGGCCAGGAACTTTTCGTATTCGGTGATGTCGAAGGAACTTTCCACAATCTTCACGTGGAACTTTCCGGCGATAAAGTCCTTGCGCATCTGCAGGAGTTCATCGGCCCCCACTTCATAGTACTTGACCACGTCAAAGAAGCGGAGCAGATAAGGCAAGGTGAAATCGCTGGTTTTCTTGAAGCGGTTCCACATCTGCACGGTGCGACCGACGAACTGGTAGCCACCAGGACCTTCCATGCCGTAGACGCACATGTATGCGCCACCGATACCTACCGCGTTTTCCGGAGTCCAGGTACGGGCCGGATTGTACTTGGTGGTGACCAGGCGATGGCGAGGATCCAGCGGAGTTGCCACAGGAGCGCCCAGGTAAACGTCGCCGAGACCCATAACCAGATAATCTGCATTCAGCACAATGTTCTTTACATCGGATATAGCATCCAGACCGTTGACGCGGCGGATAAATTCGATGTTGTTGGGGCAGCACCAAGGAGCGCCGGGGCGAACGGTGGTGACGTACTTTTCAATGGCCACGCGGGTCTGCGGGTCGTCCCAGGAAAGGGGCAGATAAACGGTACGGGTAGGAACCTTGGTGACCTTGTTCTTCTTCAGGTGTTCAGCAAGGTCTGCCAACTTCTTGAGCATTTCGCCCTGACGGATCTTTGCAATATCGTAATGGATCTGGATAGAGCGAATACCCGGAGTAACGTCAATCACTACATCGTCCAGCTGTTCCTTGACGGCGAGCATCCAGGCGTGTGCGGTAAAGCGGAGGCGAAGGTCGATAATGGCGGGGCCAAATTCCACCAGCACATAGTTGTCGCCATCGGCACGAACAACGATGTGTTCCATTTCGCTTTCCTTGTGGAATTCAGCGATAATAGGTGTTACCACAGGAGCGGCAACGAGAGCAGGAATTGCAGCGGATGCAGTAGCCACGTTAGCGAGGTTTGCTTCACGAGCCAGGCGAATTTCTTCGGCCTTTTCTGCAGTCAGCGGGATAAACTTTACATGGTCACCGCTACGGAGCTGGCCCATCTTCCAGAGTTCAGAAGAAACGATAGTGACGGGGCAAGCAAAGCCACCGAGACTGGGGCCATCCACACCCAGGATAATGGGCATGTCACCGGTAAAGTCAACAGTACCTACAGCGTAGGCGTTGTCGTGCAGGTTAGACGGATGAAGGCCAGCTTCGCCGCCATCGGGGCGAGCCCACTTCGGCTGAGGTCCAACGAGACGGATACCGGTTCTAGAGGAGTTGTAATGGACTTCCCAGTTGGCAGCGAAGAACGTATCGATATCTTCCTGAGTCAAATAATCAGGAGCGCCGTGAGGGCCATACATCACACCGATTTCCCACTGGTTCGTAATCTGCGGGAGTGCGGCTTCTGCAGGAACCACAGGTTCCGTTGCAATGGCGTTACCGATGTGGAGAATATCGCCTGCGGCAAGGGCACGACCGCCGTGACCGCCGAAACCGCCCAAGGTAAAGGTAGACTTGCTTCCCAGATAATCGGGAACGTCAATGCCACCGCGAATGGCCAGGTAGGCGCGCTGACCCATCTTGGTAATGCCGAACTTCAGAACGTCACCATCATGAACTTCCACAGGAGTGTTCTTGGGGCATGCCGCACCATTCAGCTTTGCCGGGAAATCACCGCCCACCCATGCGATAACAGTATCGGTATGGAAGGCAAGAGAGCATCCGGAAAGAGTCATTTCGATACCGGCGGCAGTTTCTGCGTTACCCACAATCTTGTTTGCCAAGCGGAAGCTGTAGTTATCCATAGGACCGCTAGGAGGAATACCTACATCCCACAGCTTCAAACGACCCGGATAATCCTGGATGGTAGTCTGGAGGCCCGGAGCCAGCACTTCAAAAATCTTGTTTTCGTACTTGTAGTCGTTCAGAATCCAGGTGGAAACCTTGCCGCTAATAAAGTCGTCCATTTCAAGGACATCCTGAAGGAGCTTGATGTTGGTTTCAAAACCACAAAGCTTGACCTGTTTCAAAACTTCACGAGCCTTAGCGATGTTATCGTCACGGTCAACGCCCGCAACAATTACCTTTGCCAGCAGAGGATCGTAGAAGGCGCTGACTTCGGTACCGCGGGAAACCCAGGTGTCTACGCGGATGCCTTCCGGGAAGGAAACTTCCGTAAGGAGGCCGCTGGAAGGGCGATAGTTTTTGCCCGGATCTTCTGCGTATACGCGGAATTCCATGGCATGGCCCTTGGGAGTGAACTTTGCGCCAATTTCGAAGGGGCGAATTCCTGCAGCCTGTTCAATCATCCAACGAACAAGATCGACGCCAAATACGGTTTCGGTAACACCATGTTCCACCTGCAAGCGGGTATTCACTTCCAGGAAGTAGAACTTGTCATCCTTGGCGTCGTAGATAAATTCTACGGTACCTGCGGAACGGTACTGCACACCTTGTACCAGGCGGAGGGCGGAGGCGTGCAGAGCTTCGCGGGTCTTTTCAGGAAGGCAGGGTGCCGGAGTTTCTTCTACAACCTTCTGGTTACGGCGCTGTACAGAACAGTCGCGTTCACCGAGAATGACGGCGTTACCTTCGCCATCACCGAACACCTGGACTTCTACGTGGCGGCCACGTTCCACATACTTTTCGACGAAGAGTCCTGCATTTTTGAAGTTGTTTTCACTAAGGCGCTTGATGCGGTCATAGCTTTCGCGAAGTTCTTCTTCGCTGTGGCAGATGGACATGCCAATGCCGCCACCGCCTGCGGTACTTTTCAGCATTATAGGATAGCCGATTTTGCCTGCACCGGCTGCGGCTTCGTCAACGCTGTTCAAAAGGCCTGTGCCCGGAACCAGAGGCACACCAAATTCTTCTGCAAGTTCCTTACTGCGGTGCTTTAAACCGAATTCAATCAGCTGCTTGGGAGTGGGGCCAATAAAGGCGACGCCATTTTCTTCCAAGGTCTTTGCAAATTCTGCATTTTCACTTAAGAAACCATAACCCGGATGCACCGCTTCGGCACCGGTCTGCTTGATGGCGGCAAGAATGGCATCCACATTCAGGTAGCTATCCTTGGCGGCGGCAGGTCCAACACGGACAGCTTCGTCAGCCATCAGCACATGAGCGGCGGTCTCATCAGGATCGGAGTAAACCGCCACAGACTTGACGCCCATTTCCTTAAGAGAACGAATCACACGGCAAGCGATTTCGCCACGGTTCGCAATCAATACTTTCTTAAACATTTTTTGTTCCTTTTTCAGTCACGCGTTTTTTTTGCGTCCTAATTCGGAACCCGCCTTGCATCCATTCAAATGCCGCGGAATTTCCACACAACAAGTTTAAAGCCTTGCAGCTTATTTCCCCGCCATCATGCAAAGCATCCGGGAAAGAACGCCACTCGGATTTTCCAATTCCGTTAGAATCGAAAAATGGTTATGGCCCTCTAGCAGGGAAAATGTTCCCGGTATACATTCTGCAGCTCTTAGAGTTGCAAATTCAAGACTCTGACGCCTCAGTTCCGGAAGTTCCTCACTACCGCAAACAATGCACATGGGCTTATTCACAAGCCTAGATCGCATAGGGCTCAAAGTCACAATTTCTTCTGACTTTAACATCAGCTTTTCATTCAGGTAGCTTCTGGAAATCGGCTCCAGATCGTAAATACCGCTAATGGCAAGCGCACCCTGCACCCCATTTTCGTCAAGAACAGAAGCACAAAGATGGCCTCCCGCCGACCAGCCTGACACGTAAATTCGATTTGCATCAAATCCAAGTTCATCGGCTCGGGAACGCAGCACCTTGATTGCCGTACGGACTTCGTAAACGATTCCCGTCAAGGTCATCTCGGGAGCCAGCGTGTAGCCCACATTCGCTACGTTAAATCCGTTGGCCAAAGGACCCGCTGCAAGAAATCGGAACGTTTCCTTACAACGCATCTGCCAATAACCACCGTGAATGAAAACAAATAGCGGAGCCATCCTGTTGCCACAGCTAAAAAAGTCAAACTTGTTTCGCGGAAGCTCTCCATAGGTCATATCAATGGTAGAAGCATACCGTCTAGCCATCGCATCGCTACGCATATCAAAGCCCTTCAGCTGCACTGCACTATCGGCAACAGCATTGGTATTGTCGTAACCGGCGTCCAGTTCAGCCTGGGTAAATCCACGATAAACAAGTTCTCTCATCTTAGTCCCTACTTGTCAAACACCACCATACGAATGGGGGTCGGATTGTAGTCATTGCAAGGGTTGTTCAGCTGAGAGCAATCCGAAAGCAAGAACAGGATATCCATATCCACGCGCATTTCGATGTACTTGCCCGGTCCAGAAATGCCATCGGCAAATTCCAGGCGGCCAGCATCATCCAGAATCACTTTGGTAAAGAAATTCAGGTTGCAGGTTTGGTCCCGCTTGCTCATGCCGAAGTTTTCCAGCGTGCGTACGAAGGTATCGCGACAGCTGTGCATGTAGCGGGTCTTATCCGTATAGCGAACGCAGTTACCTTCTGCAGAACAGCCACTGCCAAGGGTGTCGTGTTCGCCGCAAGTATCCGCAATCACCGTCAGCATGGGATTGTTACGATTGCTGCGAATGACCGTACCCAATTCAATCATGGTGTTGGCCTGGGCGGTAATGGTGTTGTTGGCGTTATAGCGTTCAGTCTTGTCGTGCTGATTATAAATTTGCACGTCACCGGACTGGTTTCCGCAAACGTCGATCATGCGAAGAATCTGTCCCTTCTTCAGAGGCAGCATGTAGCCGTCACCCGCATTCACCGTCACATCGAAGACAGCGTCTTCAATCTTGCGGGAACTTTCAAGAAGTTTGGAATTCATAAAACTTTTCTCCGAAAATTATGCATCCCACACAATCATGCGGACAGGGGTCGGATCGTAAGCGTTGCAGGGGTTGTTGAGCTGCGGGCAGTTGCTAACAACAGCAAGCACATCCATTTCGGCACGCATTTCCACATACTTGCCCGGGCTAGAAATGCCATCGGCAAAGTTCAGGTTGCCCTGTTCATCGAAAGGCACGTACATGAAGAAGTTCAGGTTGTTGACCTGGTCGCGCTTATCCAGATTTTCAGTTTCCAGAAGAACCTTCAAAAAGGATTCGCGGCAGGCGTGCATGTAACGCTTGTCCAAAGCGTAGCGGCAAGTATTGCTTTCGCAGGAACAGGCGGAGCCCAAAGTGTCATGGTCTCCGCAAGTGTCGGCAACAACAGTGAGCATGGGATTGTCATCGTTGGAGTAAAGCTTGGTTCCAACGCCAACGAGGCAATTTGCCTGACGCTGTACGGTCTGCTGAACGCTGTAACGTTCGGAAGGATCGTTTGCGTTAATGAAAAGAGTATCTACAGCCTGGTTTCCCTTCAGGTCCAGAATGCGGAAGGTCTGACCTTTTTTAATCAGATGGAGCCAGCCAGCACCAGCCTGCACATCTTCAGAATAAACGGCATCTTCTTCTTTCAGCGAACTTTCAACATATTTTGTATACATCTTATAAATCCTTTTTTCGCGAGCGACGCTCGCCATTATTTATCTTTCGTCTTTCATGGCTGTGCCATAGGATGTGGCGGCACTCGGTCATGTCAAAAATTTCATTTTTGCCGCGACTCTCGTTTGCTCACATCTCGTCTGTAGCGAAGCGTTCTCTCGTCTACAAATTGTAGTTTGCAGTGTTGATGTAGCCGCGGCCATTTTCCGGGCACCAGGTAAAGCAAGGATCATCCGCAGTGGATTCGTCGCAAGTGAGGAGCTCAACCTTCACGGGCTTGCGCAGATATTCCTTGGAAGGATTCAGCGGATGCATACCGGTATCGATTACAACAAGAGTGTCCATTTCGGCGCGGAGTTCTACGTAGTCGCCGGCCTTGGAGTTGTTTTCGACGAAGGTCATCTTGCCGTCGGAAGTAACCACAACCTTGCTGAAGAAGTTTACCAGTTCGGTAAAGTCGCGCTTGGTCATGCCATGCTTGCCGATTTCAACCAGCAAGGAATCGTAACCGTTGCGGAAAAAGTCGTTGTGGGCAGCTTGATAGGACTTTTCGCCAAAACGTTCCTTGATGAGACTTGCGTGGGTGCAGCCGCACAGAGGATCGTGCCAGCCAACGGTATCTTCAACAACGCTAAGGAGGATGCGACCCATATCGCTATAGAGGCAGCAGTTCTTGGCAATGCGGCAGATGTGCTGGATCTTCAGGGTATCACCCAGGTTAAAACGTTCGGTAAAGTTCTTGGCGTTGTAGCACATGATGCTAGCGTTTGCGCCACCTTCAATATCGGTAAGGCGGATTTTCTGGCCCTTCTTTACGATGCGGGAATAGTTCCAGCCGCCAGCAATTACTTGTTCACACAGTACTTTAGATTCAGACATTTTTAACTCCATTTTTTGATTTTTTTGCGACCGCTACTTCTTGGCGATCATGTTTACGATCTTGAATTCTTCTTCCGGTTCCTCCACCAGTTTGGGCGGGTGAATCAGGTTTTCAATATGCTTGCGCTTTTCGATGAATTCCGGCAGCAAGAAGCTGTCCTTGTTACGTGGGCGCGGAACGGAATGAACATCTACCATTTCCTTCACCTTGCCAGGATTTGCTTGCAGTGTCAAGATTCTATCAGACAAGAACACTGCTTCGTCCAAATCGTGGGTCACGAAAATGATGGTGATGTCGATGTTCTTCCACACTTCCAGCAGGTACTTCTGCATCTGGGAACGAGTTTGAGCGTCAAGGGCACCAAAAGGTTCATCCATCAAAAGAACGCGAGGCTGCGGAGCAAGGGCACGTGCAATGGCTACGCGTTGCTGCATACCTCCGGAAAGCTGCTTAGGGAAATACTCACCATACTTTTCGAGGCCAACAATCTGCAACCACTGTTCTGCAACTTCTTCGGCTTCGCTGCCATAGCCAATGGATTCCAGCCCAAACATCACGTTTTTCTTTACGGACATCCAAGGGAACAAAGTGTACTTTTGGAATACCATGCCACGTTCTGCGCTAGTGCCCTTCACCTTCTTGCCATCTAGGTAGAATTCGCCACCTGTTGCAGTTTCAAGTCCAGCCGCAATGCGAATCAAGGTAGACTTGCCGCAACCAGAAGGGCCAATGATGGAAAGGAATTCACGACGGCGCACACCGAAGGAAACATCATCCAACACGCGGTGAGTGCCAGAACCGTTAGTTTCTTCGAAGTCCTTTACAATATGGCGGGCTTCCAGAATAATGTCTTCTGCGGGAGAGATGATTTTAGATTCTGCCATTGTATTGATCCTTCAAAACTTTTTCTTCTGCAGTCAGGCGGAAGCTAAATACATCATCTTTAGATCCGACAACCTGTTTAATCTTTGTTCCCATGCCGACGCGGCCTTCTTCCCAGGCAAAGATCTTTTTGCCAAGCCAGGCAAGAATCAAGTCACAGCCAAGGCCGATAATGCCAAGAATAATGATGGCTGCGTAGACGTTATCGAAGTTTCGGTATTTTGCCTGTTGGTTAATGAACCAGGTAATGCCGGAACTTGTACCTACCACTTCGGCAACAATCAAGTATGTCCATGCCCAACCCAAAAGGATTCGCATATCCTTGTACATCTTAGGAGCGATTTCTGGGAGGATTACCTTGAAGAGAATGCGCTTTGGAGAAGAACCCAAAGTACGTGCAGCTTCAATCAAGGCTCCGTCGGCACGGCGAGTCGTAGCACAAATCATAGGCACCTGCTGGAAGAAGGTACCGATAATGATGATTGCAATTTTCGGGGCATCGTTAATGCCAAGAATTGCAACCGCCAGGGCACCAAATACAGGAGCTGGGAAATAACGGAAGAATTCAATGAACGGTCCTGTCAACTTTTCAAAGAATGGAATGGAACCAGAAAGCATTCCCAGTGGCACGCCAACCA
The DNA here is from genome assembly GCA_045615885.1 of Fibrobacteraceae bacterium. GTDB lineage: Bacteria > Fibrobacterota > Fibrobacteria > Fibrobacterales > Fibrobacteraceae > UBA1765. Next base: position 40,845 of record JAZLFR010000050.1, on the reverse strand, counting down.
AACTTGAAAGGAAGAATGCCAGGAACACAATCCTTACGGAATGAAGAATGCTCTGGTAGAACCATACATCACCATCACGTTTAGGTTCCGTTGTGAACGCAGTGACTAAGGCCATTGCAACTTCATGGGGTGCTGGCAAATAGGCAGGATTTGCTCGAACACCGGTCATTTGAGCTTCGCCAGATTCGGCGAGCATCTTATTTTCCTGTTCGAATGTGGCCCTGTCGATTTCGTCGCCTTGCATGCAGAACATGCTACCACCGGCGTCAACAATTTTTATTAGCGGGTGGTATACGAATGGCACATAGCTAATGGTACACCATGTGAGAAGTGGAACGACAAAAGAAAGAATGGCTAGAATGGTTGTCCATCTCTTTCCTACCGTTTTTTGAATTCCTACAGGATTTGTCATTTTACCCACGCAATGTTTAAGATTTCAGGTTGCACACAAAGGTGCTGACTACTTCTTCAAAAAGTCTTCTGTGAACTTTGGCATAATGAAGCGGTCAACATCAACGTTCTTGTCGTAAACCTTGTTTTCTACAAAGAACTTGTCGATAAGCTTGCTAGAACCGTAAATGGAACCGTAGCCTTCGCCCTTCTTGAAGTATTTTGCAGATTCACTTACGCGAAGGAACTTTGTACCGTTCATGAACTTTGCGTATTGAGTTTCAGAAATGCCTACGCGAGCTGCCAAAATCTTTACAGCTTCAGCCTTGTTTGCCGGGTCTTGCAGGTAAGCTACAACATCATCCCATGCTGCAATAACCTTTGCCCATTCTTCCTTGTTCTTCATGAGGGATTCTTGGGAAACAACGAGGCAGTCATAAATAATGCCTGGTTCGTTTGCGCTTGTGTAAAGTTCCTTGGAACCCTTTACCTTTTCAAGAGCATTCACGGAATGTGGAACCCAGGCAACAACGGCAGAAACTTCGCCACTTTCAAGTGTTTGTACAGCTTGGTGGGTTGGCATGTTCACGAGTGTAACGTCGGAACTGCTCATGCCATTCTTAAGCAATGCATTGATCAACAATGCGTGGGAAAGGCAACCGATTTCTACACCGACCTTCTTGCCCTTCAAATCCTTGATAGACTTGATTCCCGGAGCACCGACAATCTTGTCGTTACCGTTACTAAAGTCGTTAATCAAAATTGTAACGTTGCGAGCGCCAGTGGCGTTCAATACCATAGCGTCACCGTTTGCAACACCAACAGCATCAACTTTCTTTGCTGCAAATGCATCCATGGATGGGCCGTAATCGAACCATTCCAGCTTTACATTTACGTCATGCTTCTTGAAGAATCCCTTCTTGTCTGCGATTTCCCAGGCTGTCCAACCAGGCCAATCGCTGTAAGCGATCTTCAATACAGGCTTTTCAGCATATGCTGCTGCGGCAAGGGCAAAAACGCCAGCTACCAAAAATTTTGCAATGTTCATTTCATCCTCTCTTGTTGAATTTTGACATTCCACCTATTGCAAATTGCGTGCCAACAGAAAAATGGCGCTTTTTGAACGAATTTCGGCAATTATGAAATGCATAAGTTTTTTGTAGCACCGACTTTGTAAAACTCTTTTCTGAATTACGAACAAAAATGTTAAAGAACCGGATGCCTTCTTGAAACTGTTTCGGCATGGCATTTGCTTTAATGATTATCGGGATCTTATTTAATTCAACAAATGTGTCAGAAAAGCGAATGAAATCAGAAAATTCCTTCACAAATTTGAAGTTGCAGAATATAAGGAAAGTTAAAGAAGCCTTGTTGAAACTTGGTTCTGCATCAAAGCCCGAGGTGGCTAACTATACGGGGCTTACTTCTGCAACCTGTGGAACCATTCTTAACAATATGGTAGAAACGGGGGAGGCTGTAGAAGACAAGCGTCCGCAGGCATCAAGTGGCGGGCGGCCGGCAAAGACGTTTCACTACAATGCCGACTTTGGAATATTTCTTTGCATGTACGCCCTCTTTGAAAATGGCGTAGAAAGTATTTGTTACCAGGTTAAGGATATTCTTGGGGATGTGCGCGAGTCAAACACTTTTGAAGTGAGGCACGTAAACCTGGATGTTCTTCGCGAATGTGCCCAAGACGTTTTGGACCGTTACGATGCCAAGGCAATTGCAATTGGAGTGCAGGGCTGTGTTAATAAGGGAATTGTGGAATTTTCTGATTTCCCTAGTTTAAACGGTGTCGATGTGGCTGGTGAAATTTCAAGAAAATTGGGAGTCCCCGTTATACTTGAAAATGACATGAACGCCATAGCCCTAGGCCATTCAAAAATGTCAACCAACGAAAAGAACGTTGCCATACTGTTTTTCCCAAAGGGCAGGCCGCCTGCCGGCGGTTTTTTGGTAGATGGTAATATTTTACGGGGCAGCACAAATCTTTCCGGGGAGTTTTCCTATTTCCCGTTCCCTTTTACCAAAAGCGAACAGAACAAGTTCTTTAATGATTCCGGGGCCGCCTTGCCCATTATTTTGCAAATCATTTTTGCAACGATGGTCTTTTTGGATCCTTCAACAATCGTGTTGACTGGCAGCCTTGCAAAGGATGTCTCTGAATCTGTATTGAAAAATCAGTTACGCCACCATTTAAATAGAATGCAATTGCCAAAGATTGAATTCAAAAGTGACCTGAAGGAATGTTATTTCTCGGGCCTTGCAAGTGTCGTCAGAAAATTTGTTATAAGCGCGTAATTCACAATTCTGTAATGCCGTTGCTGGTTGTGATTTCATCTTTGTAGAATACTGTTAAAATTCACAGAAAAATACGAGTCAAGGTATTCCAAAATTCTTGTACTGTATCTACTTTATAAAATGGTTTTATGAATTAGCCTTGCATGGCTTTAAACATTGCCCTTAATGAGGTTTATTATGGATTTAAGAATTTCAAGTCTTTTGAACGCATATGCAAATGGTGAAACATCACCAAGAACGGTTGTAGAAAATCTTTTGAATGAAATTGAGAAGGCTCCCTCACAAATCTGGATTTCAAAAACCCCTAGGGAACAGCTAGAAACTTATCTCAAGAATCTTGAAGGCAAGTCTCAGCAAGATTTGCCGCTCTATGGTGTTCCTTTTGCAATTAAGGATAACATTGATTGTGAAGGCATGGAAAGTACTTCCGCCTGCCCGGCATACGCTTACATGCCAAAAAAATCTGCCTTTGTTGTAAAGCGCCTTATTGAAGCTGGTGCAATTCCAATGGGCAAAACAAATATGGACCAGTTTGCAACAGGCCTTGTTGGAGTTCGTAGTCCTTATGGTACTATTCCAAACAAGTATGCCCCTGAATACATTTCTGGCGGTTCTAGCAGCGGTTCTGCAGCAAGCCTTGCTTACGGCCTTTGCAGCTTTTCTCTTGGCACCGACACGGCGGGCTCCGGCCGTGTTCCAGCGGCGTTCAATAAGCTTGTTGGCGTAAAGCCGACTCGCGGCTTGCTTAGCGCAAACGGTGTTATTCCTGCTTGCCAGAGCCTTGACTGTGTCAGCATTTTCGCGTTGAACAATGCCGATGCCAAATACGTTTTAAACATTGCCGCTGCCGAAGATCCAGAAGATGCCTATTCCCGCGAAGCTCCTTGGAATGCTGTTGCTACAAGGGGCCTTGCAGCACGCCTTCCAGAAAATTGGACTTTTGGTGTTCCTGAAGATGGTGAACTTCAGTTTTTTGGAAACGAAGGTTACAAGGCCGCTTTTTACCGTGCCGTAGAAGCCTTTGAAAAAGCTGGTGGTAAAAAGGTGACTGTTCACTTTACCCCGTTCCTTGAAGCCGCACGTTTGCTTTACGAGGGCCCATGGGTATTTGAACGCTACGCAGCAGTGGGAAAGTTTATTGAAGAACATCCAAATGAAACCCACCCTGTTACACGTTCCATTATCAGTCCAAAGAGCACGCCGCATCCATCTGCCGTTTTTGATGGGTTCCATGCCTTGCAGGCAAAAAAGAAAATAGCAGACAAGGAATTTGCCAAGGTCGATGTATTGCTAACACCGACTGCAGGCACAATCTACAAGACTGCTGAAGTTGAAAGTAACCCGATCCAATTGAATTCTAACCTTGGCTATTACACAAACTACATGAACCTGTTGGATTATTCTGCGCTTGCAATTCCTGCAGGGCTTGCAGAACACAATGGCGACACATTGCCTTTTGGCGTAACTATTGTGGGCAAGGCCTTTGACGATTTCAAACTCTTGGATGTTGCAGAAAAGGTAACTCCGTACCTTGAAGAAAAAATAACCCTTGCTGTTTGTGGGGCTCACTTAAAAGGGGAGCCTTTGCATCATGAACTGTCTGCCGGCAGTTTTGTAGAATCTACTACGACAGCCCCGTTGTACAAAATGTATGCCTTTGAAGATGGCGCAATAAAAAAGCCGGCCATGGTGGCTTGTGAAAACGGAAGTTCCTTTTACGTAGAAATTTATGCCTTGTCCGCACGTGAATTCGGTAGCTTTGTTGCAAAAATTCCATCGCCTCTTGGAATCGGCAAGGTAAAACTTGCGGATGGCAGGGTTGTCTCTGGCTTTATCGGTGATTCTTCTGTTCTTGAACTTGTAAAAACTGGGAAGGCAAAGGATATTTCCTCTTACGGTGACTGGCGAAAATTTGTACATTGCTAGGCATGAGTGATGTATTAATTCTTGGCTATGGCCCTGCCGGTATATCGGCTTCCCTCTATGCCCTTCGCGCTGGCATGAATGTTCAAATTGTTGGCAAGGATTCTGGTGCACTTGGCAAGGCGCACCTGATTGAAAACTATTACGGTCTTGAAAAGCCTTTGACAGGCGCTGAACTTGTCGAAGTCGGCAAAAAGCAGGCGCTTGCATTGGGCGCAAAAATTGCCGAAGACGAAATCACGGACTTGATGTTTGACGGCACGCAGTTTGTTGCGCGTTCCCAGAATGCGACATACACAGGCAGGGCTTGCATTCTTGCCACGGGCTCTGCTCGTAAAAAAGTTGCAATCAAGGGTGTTTCAGAACTTGAAGGCCATGGAGTGAGCTATTGCGCCGTTTGCGATGCATTCTTCTATCGCGGTAAAGATGTTGCTGTTCTTGGTTCCGGTGAATATGCACTGAACGAAGTGAATGAACTTTTGGCTGTGGCAAAATCTGTAACGCTCCTTACAAACGGTGCTGAAATTACGGCTAAGTTCCCAGAAACTGTAAAAGTCGAAACTCGAAAAATTGCAGAACTTCTTGGCGAAACTCAGTTTGTCGGCGTGCGTTTTGAAGATGGCGAAGAAATCAGGCTTGATGGTTTCTTTGTTGCTCTCGGGAGCGCCTCTGCTGTGGATCTTATCCGCAAGGCAGGAGCAATGTTTGAAAACGGAAAACCAGTGCTGAATGAATTTCAGACAAGTGTCCCTGGCCTCTTTATGGCAGGCGATGCAACAGGTGGCACTTTGCAAGTCTCTGTCGCCGTTGGCGAAGGCGCCCTTGCAGGCCTTGCCGCAAACAAGTTCTTAAGGGAATAGATATAGGAGTCAGTGACAGGAATCAGGAGTCAGTAGGAAGACATAAGACGGAAGGAACTGTAACTTACCATATTCTGGATCACTTCGAGTTACTCATGAAGACAAGTTAAGAGAGTACAGGCATCAGGTCGCACCTTCGGTGCTTTGAGGTGTGGGGTCGGCGCTATGCGCCTAGAGGAAACGCTAATTACAATACCTCATACCTCTAGATGCGAAGCATCGACCTCAAAGCGAAGCGACCTCATACCTCTCAGTCGACAGCCGTCAGCCTACAGCCGACAACACTAGAAATCAACATTAACTAATCACTAGATCCTAGATCCTAAAATTCTACACCCTATACCCTGAACCCTAGACCCTAAAAATTGGAAATCAACATTCCCTAACCACTAGCTCTTATCCCCTAAACGCTGGAAAGTAACATTCCTCTCGTCTCTCGTCTGTAGGCACGCAGTGCCGTTCTCTCGTCTAATATACCCATGCCAATTACCCGCCTCACGCTTTTAACAAACCCGGACAAGTGCAACTTGCATTGCCCTCTTTGTTTTTTGAACCAGCGAGGCGAAAAATTTGGCCTTGGTGAAATGCCCTTTGAAATCGCAGAAGCCGCAATCCAAAAATACGCGGCTACATTGAAAGAAGTTATTCCTAGCACAATGGGGGAGCCGCTTCTCTATAGCCATTTCACAGAACTGCTGGAACTTTGCAAGTCCCTACGCATTCCATTGAACATTACGACGAATGGAACTTTTCCAATAGGTCAAGATGAATTCCTTGAACGCCTTCTGCTAGCGTCTTCAGATATAAAAATCAGTTGCATGGGATTTTCCGAAGAAACATTTGCCGAAATGATGCCTGGCTTTTCTTTTGAGAACTGGAAATTTAATTTATGCGAAATTCTGAAGCTGCAAAAAAAATTACTTGCTTTTCATAAGAAAACGGCAACCATTTCTTTGCAAGTAACGCTCCACAAAAAAAATGTTCATGAAGCACAACGCATTTTGCAATTTGCAGAACAGTCTGGAATTTCTAGAATCAAGTGGAACCCTGCCGTGTTTTTAGAAAGTGCTGCAACTTTGCGTGAAAAATATGGGCTGAATTCAGATGGCATTTTGAATTTGCAAAAAAAACTTTTTTCAGACAAGGTTCGGTGCGAAGGCTCCCTTTTTCATGTTGACGTCAAGGAAGTTGTTTCCGATGAAAATGGAACATGCTCCCGCTTTGCAAATGAACTGTGGATTCTTCCTGATGGCTGTGTGGAACATTGCCCAAATCCGGAACGCCGCTTTGGAAACCCCAAAAATCCAGACGCAGCTTGCTCGCATTGCCCCATGCGAGCCTAAAAAAGGCCTATGCAAAAATTTCTGGTGGCTAGCAATAATCAACTAGTAACTATATTTTAGGCATGAGTATTAAAGAACCGGATCAGTCTGTTTGGAACCGTTTCTGGAACAGAAAAACTGATTTAAGTAAAGTTTATCCATCGTCTGCCGCTGTGGCAGACACCGTGCGCATGCATTTCAAGGATTTGCATGGCATGAAAATTTTGGAAGTCGGTGCCGGCACCGGCCGCGATAGCGCTGCCTTTGCTCGTGAAGGTGCCGAAGTCTATGTGCTTGATTTTGCAATCAATAGTTTGAAGCTTGTAGAAGCACAGCGTGAAGCAGACCCTGTCGTAAGGGAACATTTGCATTTGGTCCGTGGAGATGCGTTCAAGTCTCCGTTCCCGGATTGCACATTTGACCTTGTGTTCCACCAGGGCTTGGCTGAGCATTTCGTAAAGCCGCTTCCGCTTTTGCAAGAAAACTTTCGCATCTTGAAGCATGGCGGCTATTGCCTTTGCGATGTTCCGCAGACTATTCACCCATACACAATCATCAAGCACATTCTCATTGCCATGGACAAGTGGTTTGCCGGTTGGGAAACCCAGTTCACAATGAACGAACTCCTGACGCTCATGAAGAATGCGGGCTTTGAATGTGACTATTCCTATGGTGACTGGATGCGCCCGAACCTTTACTACCGAATGCTTCGCGAACTTGGCTTCAAGTTCGGTGTAGAACTTCCGAAGTATCCGCTCGATGGCTCCGCATATCAAAAGTTCAAGGATCGCCTGCTCGATTCCCTTCGTGATAAATCCTGGGCAAACTGGACTGCACTTTCTATCGGTGTGCTTGGCCGTAAACCGTGAAAATTTTAGCTTTAAATTACCGTGATAGGCTACATCCGGCTGCAGGCGGCGCAGAACGCCATCTGCACCAGATATTTTCACGCCTTGTAGAAAGGGGCCACCAGGTTGTGCTCCTTACGACATCTTTTGCCGGAGCTGCAGAACGCGAAGTAGTAGATGGAATTCTGGTCGTTCGTCATGGTGGCGATTTGACTTTTCAGTTGACGGTAAAAAAGTACTTGCCAAAGCTTGACCGTGAATTCGGCTTTGACATCGTTTACGAAGACCTGAACAAACTTCCGCTGTTTACCCCATACTTGACTCGCAAGCCTCACTTGGTGCAAATCCACCATTTGTGGCGTAGTTCCATTTTTGCAGAGGCAAGTTTCCCGGTTGCATTCGGAGTCTGGCTTTTTGAAACGCTCATTCCAAAATTCTATCGCAACTCGCGCTTTGTTGCCGTAAGCCCAAGTACCTGTGCCGAACTGCAAAAGCTAGGCATCGCCTCCAGCCGCACAGCCCTTGTCTATAACGGAACGAACGGTGCTCCTGCAGATTTTGTAAAGCCTCAAAAATCGACGCCGCAAGACAGCTCCGTTGCCGGCAACATCAACGCTCCTTACTTTCTTTGGCTTTCGCGCGTGCATAAGTACAAGGGCATCATGACGGCACTCAGGGCATTCAAGATTTTTGCAGATACGCATAGGAATGTTCGCCTGAAAATCGCGGGCGATGGGCCGATGCTCAAAGAAATTCCTGCCATTTTGGATTCCCTTGACAAGAGTGGCAAGGCGAATCTCAAAAGCCGTGTCGATCTTCTTGGCTATGTTTCCAAGGAGCGCAAGCAAGACTTGATGGCTGGCGCACTTGCTCTTTTGCAGACTAGCGAAAAGGAAGGCTGGGGCCTTACCGTCATTGAAGCTGCTGAACTCGGGACCACGACCATTGCCTCCCGGGTGCCGGGCCTTGTGGATAGCGTTCGCGATGGCGAAACCGGGCTTCTCTTTAAAAAACGCGATGCCAGGGCCTGCGCGAACTGCATGAGTCGCATAGCGGAAATTCCGGAACTGCGATGCTCGCTGGAACAGGGTGCAGAAGCGTTCGCTGCAACATTCAGCTGGGACCGGGCGGCAGATGAAACTGAAAAACTTCTGGAACGCATTTTGCAGGAGGCCAAATGAAGCGTGCGCTGATTTTTTGCGTTAAGCTTTTGATTACGCTCATTCCCGCATACTTTGTGTACACAAACATCGTGAACACTCCAGAGTTCGATTCTGGCGATTTCTTCCAGCTTGCGGCAAACATGAAGATATGGCCACTTCTTGTTGCGCTGCTCTGCCTTTTTGCTTCGAACTTTACGGGCTGCTGGCAGTGGAAACTTTTGCTAGAAAAGCAGCAGGTTAAAATGTCTTACGGGCATCTGCTTAAGCTCTATTTTGTCGGGCTTTTCTTTAACAACTTTATGCCGGGCAATGTCGGTGGCGATGTAAAGAAGGTTTACGACATTCGCGTGCAGGGCGGTCAGGATACCGTTGGCGCAGGGCTTACGGCAACATTCTTTGACCGATTGTTTGGGCTTTTCTTCTTGACCCTTCTCGCTCTGGGCGTGGGGGCGCTATTCTTTGTGCGCGACCCAAGCCAACGCATGTTCGTGCTGCCCTCGCTCTGGTGCTTTTTGGGCTTTTGCGTTTTGTTTGCCGCGATGTTCAGCAAACGCCTCGGCAAGCTTCTGGCCTATTTGGCAAAGAGAGTTTTCCCGGCTGGCATCTTCGATCGCGTGGCCCGCATGCAGGACCGTTTTCAGTATTTTAGAACATGGGGCCTGTGGGGAGGGATTTTTGTGCTGTCTGCGGTAACGCAGATTTTGCGTGTGCTCGTGCATTATTACTGTGGCCTTGCCCTCGGTCTCGATATTGCGGTGTCATGGTATTTCTTCTACATTCCGCTTGTCGCCATCATATCTGCCTTGCCGATTTCCATCGGTGGCTTTGGCCCTCGCGAGCTCATGGCGCAATCCCTGTTCGCACGCGTCGGCGTGCCTCATTTGGAATCCGTCGTCGTGCAGCTGCTCGCCTATTTGGCCGGCTTGGTCGTGAGCCTTTTGGGCGCATTCTTCTTCTTGGCCGATAGTGGAAAGAAAACTCCAGTTAAAGAATCCTTGTAAAAATCTTTTTTCTAAAAATCAGTTCCTAAAATTCCCGAAAAAGCGTTTCTATATAAGGTGGCCTTTGAAATTGCTTTTTAGAGGCCGTTAAAGTCTTGCATAGTGTTTTTACCTAGTGCTTGACTTTTTTTGTGCAAAAATTTTGCAAAGGGAATGTATGGAAATTGACAAGGAAATTCTTCAGGGCATTTTGAAGGGGCTGAATGCAGACCAGCGGGCTGCGGTTCTGCACAATCACGAAACTGACTACCAGCTTTTGATTCTTGCGGGGGCAGGCTCCGGCAAAACCTCGGTACTGACGAAGCGCATCCAGTACCGCATCGCAAGTGGTGCCGATCCTACGTCTATTCTGGCGCTCACCTTCACGGCGGCAGCCGCGGCTGAAATGCGAGAACGCGTAGAAAAATTGTTCCCGAACGCAGGCGTAAAGCTCTGCACCTTCCATTCGCTAGCTCTCTCGCTTTTGCGTGAAAATTTCAACGGCAAGTTTGCCTACGAAATGCTTGGCTTTTCACGAGCGCCCGTGCCGAAGGATGTTTCTGCAAATGATTTTCTCTGTGAACTTGCGGAGTCTGGCGTTTCTCCGGGAGCATTTTCGCGTGAAGATCTCTTTTCTGACAAGCTCCCGAAAAACGTGCGGAAGAAAACCGAAAAATCGCGTGAACGCGTGCTGCAATCCGGCGAGGTTGTCTTTGAAGATTTGATTTACCTCTGCATCTACCTGCTTGAACATTTTGCAAATGTTCGTGAAATTGTACAGAACCGCTATCGCGAAATCATGGTCGATGAATACCAAGACATCAACCCGTCGCAGTACCGCCTTGTTCGGGCCGTTCTGGGCGATAGAAAATCGCTCTTTGCAGTCGGCGATGATGACCAAGCCATTTACGGTTTTCGCGGAGCCGATATCGGGAACATTTTCCGCTTTCAAAAAGATTTCCCAGCCTGCAAGCTCATTCGCCTGGAATGGAACTACCGCTCTGTGCCGGAAGTCCTGCACCTTGCAAACCGCATCTTTGAAAACAAGCCCATTGCGCTCCGCAAAGTGCTCCGCGCAGGCAACAACCGCCAAGATGAAATTTTCAGGGAAAACAGGAAAATTGAATACTGGGAATCGCGAGACCCGGTGGAAGAAATCCAGAAAATTGTGATGACAATTCGCGAAACGCGAGAACTCTACGGAATCCCTTTCCATGGCTTTGCCGTCTTGGTACGCTACAACCGGCAGCGCGAATACTACGAAGGTGCCTTGCGGGCATGCGGAATCCCGGCTGGTGAAATGGATGCGCCGGAAGGTTTGCAAAACGATGCCGTGCATGTGGTGACTGTGCATGGTTCCAAGGGCTTGCAGTATCCGGTCGTGTTCTACGCGGGCCTTGCCGAAGGTTTGACCCCGGGGGAGTGCAAGGGAACGCGAAAACAGCGCAAGGCGCAGCTCGATGAAGAACGTAGGCTTTTCTATGTCGGGGTGACGCGTGCCGAGTCGGTTCTTTATTTATTATATTGTAGAGTGCGGTATTGGAAGGGGCGAAAAACGAAGTTCAAGCCTTCCAGGTTTTTGCGATGCATGGAACCTTTAGCCAAGGAATCTAAATTGCCAGTATTTTTGTTTAAAATTTTGACGGTCATTCAGGCCTTGTCTTACATGGCTGCTGCCATTGTTGAAATCACATTTGTCCGTCTGTTTAAGGCTAAGACCATCGATGCTTGGTTCGAAAAACGCATCCGTGAATTTTCGTCATTCTGCATGCGCATCTTGCGCATCAACTTGAGCATCGAAAACCAGGCCGTGCTTGCGAAGGTCGATTGGACACGCCCGGTTGTTGTTGTTTCTAACCACCAGTCTTATGCTGACATTCCGGTGATTTTCCTTGGCTTGGAGCGCCGCATCGGTTTTCTTGCAAAGTATGAACTTTCACGCATTCCGTTCTTGAACTTTTGGATGAAGCAAATCGGCTGCGTGCTTGTAAAGCGCGACAAGAAGGGCGGCGGAGCCGCCGCGCAGCAGCAGTTGCTCAATGCAGATACTCCGCGCATTTCCGTGTTCCCGGAAGGCACCCGCGAAAAACAGGGCAAGCTCATGCCGTTCAAGAGCGGCGGCTTCAGGCTTGCCGCCGATTGGAAGGCTACGATTCTTCCGGTCGTCATTCACGGTACCCGCAACGCATGGGAAGGCCGCAAAGATTCCAAGCCTTGCAATGTGACGATTTCCCTTTTGGAACCGCTTGACTTGAACGAAGTCTTGGAACAGAAGGGTAGCATCGAAATCCGTAGCCATGTCATGCCAGAAATCCGCAGCCGCATGGAAGCAAGATTTTGACCTTGCCTCTTGTACAAATTCTTGCATCTTAATTCCTGTCCTCTGTCTTAACATTTCTGCCGACAGCCTACAGCCGACAGACTACTAACTTCCGTCTTATGTCTTCCTACTGACTCCTGATTCCTGACTCCTGTCTTCTGTCCTCTTTCTAGCACCTTGTCTCTTGCTCTTGCATCTTAAATTATGATTGGCGTTTTTGACTCTGGCTTCGGTGGTCTCACCATTTTAAAGGAACTCCGCAAGGCGCTCCCGCAGTATGACTTTACATACCTGGGCGACAATGCGCGTGCCCCTTACGGCACGCGTAGCTTTGAAACCATCTACAAGTATACGCTCGAGGCCGTGGAAGCTCTGTTCAAGATGGGTTGCCCGCTCGTGATTCTTGCCTGCAACACGGCGAGCGCCAAGGCGCTCCGAACGATCCAGCAGCAGGACCTGCCTCGCATCGCTCCTTCGAACCGCGTGCTCGGCATCGTCCGCCCGACCGCAGAGTCCATCGGCAACTGCACGCAGACCGGCCACATCGGCATCTTTGCGACGCCGGGCACAGTATCTTCCGAGAGCTACCTCATCGAAATTTCCCATTTCTTCCCGGAATTGAAGGTTACGCAGCATGCCTGCCCACTCTGGGTTCCGCTTGTCGAAAATGGAGAGCTCGATTCCGAAGGTACGCGCTTCTTTGTGCGCCGTGATATCGAACGCCTGCTTTCGCAGGACCCGCAAATAGACACCGTGCTCCTTGCATGCACGCATTACCCGCTCCTTGAGCGCATTGTCCGCGAATGCCTGCCGCCACATGTTCAGCTCATTTCGCAGGGCAAAATTGTAGCGGAGCGCACAGTCGACTACCTTTTGCGGCACCCGGAAATTGATTCCAGGCTTGGAAAATCGGCTAAAATGGAGTTTTTTACGACAGATACTGTCGAATTTTTCAAAAAAGGCGCATTTTTGTTTGGGGAAACAGATATTTTTGCAAAAAAGTTGGCATTCTCTGTGTAAATAATGTACATTACAATTATGTGAAAAAAAATGGGGCCGCTGAATAAGCGTTTCCCTTCTTTTGTCTGAAAAACGAATTTGGCTTCTGAATTGTCCATTCAGATGCCTTTATTGTTAACTAAAGGAAATTACGACATGGCGAAGATTGAAATTAACTTGGATGGTTGGCAAGATTATCGTGGAATGAATGCTGGTGCGCTCCTCTATGTGGAAACTAGCAAGAATGCTGCATTCCCGGTGCGTGATCAGTTGAATGAAAACGAAAAAGGTTTTTTGAATGAACCGAACTACGAATCTTCAACATATGGCTTGATGAGCTGCTACAATGTGAAGGTCGTGAATACCATCGTCAAGGGAAAGAGCCGCTACATTCTTTTTGGAACCCGCTATGAAGGTCTTGACCAGGAATATCGCAACAAGTATTTGATCCATGGCTACATGCGCATCGAAAAGACCCGCGATGTTCGCACCCGCCATATCCAGAAGTTCATGGCGACTACGGGCGCCCCGGAACCGGAATGCATGCAGCTGGAACACAACATGGCGGTCTACGGCCCCATGCACTTTGTTTCGTTTGCCGACAGCTTTGAACTTACCGATGAATTGCTTAAGGGATGGGGTCTCAAGGGCCACGCCTCCCGTCAGCTCAAGACAATTTTCAAAGACGACAAGCTGCAGATTATCCTTGACCACCTGAATTCCAAACCGAACGTGATTGACGAATACATCGCCACCGTCGACGAATTCAAGGAGGCCTTGGCAGAAATGCAGGGCTAGTTGAAAATCAGGTTGTTGATTGTGAGGCCCACGAAAAAGAACAGCAGGTAGCCGTACCAGATAACTGTAAGTGGGTAGTTCATGATTCTCTTTGCCAAGGATTCTTCCTTGGCATTTTTTATTGCAATACTCTTAAGGTTCTTTCGCAGGTAGAACAGGGTAACGGCAATGCCAACGATGGAGGCGAGAATCAATAAAACGGCTGTCATGGAATATAATATAGAAAACAGAGGACAGAAGACAGAGGACAGAAGACAGAGGACAGAGGACAGAGGACAGAGGACAGAGGACAGAAGACAGAGGACAGGGGTAAGGTCTACGTTATTCCGGCCCCCGATCCGGAATCTTCTTACATTTATTGTAAAATAAAATTTTACACAAACGTGCCCCAAAACAGCTCCATCCTCACGAAATCACCTCATTTCTTGCAGAAAACTGCCCTAAAATCCCTACTTTTCCAAAATCCGGTTGAAAAAACAAAAAATATTTTCTCTATTTGTTATAACAATGGGTCGCCCAGGGTGGGCGGGCCTTTCTTTATATAGAGGTGTTTTTGGATACCCGCGAAAAACTCGATTCCTTGATTGCCGATGCTTGCAACGCTGCCGCCGTGTCGCTCGTTGAAGCTGATTGGTTCCGTGCTGGCAAGCGCAAGGTGCTTCGCCTTTACATCGACAAGCCGGAAGGCGTTACTGTTGACGACTGCGCAAAGGTCAGCCGCAATCTTTCGGATGCTCTCGATGCAGACCCCGATCTGATCGATGGCGCTTACACTCTCGAAGTTTCTTCGCCGGGGCTAGACCGCCCGTTGAAGTCCGACGCCGACTTCAATCGCAACATTGGGCGCAGAATCCGTGTGACCCGCTCCACTGGCAAGCCGGCAGCTGGCGTGCTCAAGAGCTTTAATGACGAAAGTTTAACACTTGAACTGAAGGGCAAGGCCGGCGAGGTTGTCGTGCCGCGCGCTGAAATTCTGTCTGCAAAAGTAGACGTAGAGATTTAGTTAAAAAAAGGAACCCACTATGGCAAAGCAAGATAAAAAGGAAAATTTGCTTGAAGCTTTGAAGACAGTTATCACTGAAAAGAACATGGATGACGAAACCGTCATCAGAATTCTTAAGGAATCTCTGATTTCTGCTGCAAAGAAGTATCTCGACATCGACAAGCGTATCGAAGTTGATATCGATACCGAGACAAACGAAGTGCATGTGTTCCTTCGAGTTGAAGTTGTGGACGATTTCCCGGATTACGAAATTGACCCGAACATGGATCGTGACGAAGCCGCCAAGGAACTTGCAAAGTTCGACGAAGGCTACATGCTCGTTGACGAAGCCCTCGATTATACGGAAGATGCCAAGGCCGGCTTGTTCCTTGAAATGGAAGTGCCTATCGAAGCCTTTGGCCGCCAGGCAATCCAGAATGCAAAACAGCTTTTGATGCAGAGCATGCGCGATGCAGAACGTGCAAGAATCAAGAGTATCTTTGCCAGCCGTGTCGGCACCTTGATTTCTGGTGAAGTGATGCGCCTTGAAGGACCGAACATCATCGTCAACCTTGGTGCTACCGAAGCCATTCTTCCTGTCAAGGAACAGATCCGCAAGGAAAAGTGGAGCCAGGGTGATTCTGTAAAGGCAGTTATCTTGAAGATCGATGAAAATGCCAAGGTCGGTTCCCCGATGGTCATTCTTTCCAGAACAAGCCCGAAGTTCCTCAAGGCCCTCTTCCGCCAGGAAGTTCCTGAAATTTTCGACGGCTCCGTTGAAATCAAGAATGTCGTCCGCGACCCGGGCTTCCGTGCCAAGCTCGCCGTGTATGCCCGTGACGAACATATCGACCCGGTCGGCGCTTGCGTCGGCATGAAGGGTGCTCGCGTGCAGGCCATCGTACGTGAACTTGCTAATGAACGTGTTGATATCGTTGTTTGGAATGAAGATAGCGAAGTCTACATTCGCAGAGCTCTTGCACCGGCAAATATCATCAAGCTTATTGAAGTGCCGAATTCCCACCGCACAGTTACCATCATTGCTGATGAAGACCTTGCTCAGGCAATCGGTAAGAATGGCCAGAATGTTCGCCTTGCCTCCATGCTTGTAGAACGCAACCTTGATGTGTTCGGTGAAAATGAATGGATGGCCAAGTCTGAAGAAGAAAAGGCTAAGATCACGCATCCTACAAATAGGGACGTGAAAGAATATATGAGCACACAGACAAGAACCGTGAAGAGTGATTCTGTTGAAGCTCAACCAGTGGAAGAAACCGCCAAGGTCGAAGAATAGTTTTACCGGAGCGTTATATAGATGAGTAATGAAGAAGAAATCAAGCCGTTCATGTGGGCGCAAGCTAAGGGACTTCCCGAAGCCGTGGTAGTGAAATTGCTCCGCGACAGTGGTGTTGAAGTCCGTACGGCGTATAGCGCTGTGCCGGCCTCTAAATATGCTGCAATCGAAGAAGCGGCTGCTGCAGAAAAACAAAAAATGGAAAACCGCAACGCCGTGAAAAAAAGTACAGCGGGTCAGGCAAAAGCAGAAGTTTCTTCTTCTACGAGCAAGGACGCTTCGTCTGGATCTCGTGTTTTGAAAGTTCAGTTTGGCAAGGCAACTTTGAAAAAGGTTGCCGGTGCAGCCTCGACTGCAACTACAAAAACAACTCGCGTGAAGGCTACCGTCAAACCGGTCGTAAAACCAGTCGATGCAGTTGCTGAAGAGGCTCCGAAGCCGGCAGAAACTGCCCCTGTTCAGGCAGAAGTCAAGCCGGTCGAAGCTAAGCCTGCTGAAGTAAAACCGGCAGAAGCAAAGCCGGTTGAACCAAAGGTCGAAAAGAAGATCGAAATCAAGCCGGTTGCAAAAACAGCTGCTCCGAAGCCGGCTGCCCCAAAGCAGATTGCTCCGAAACCAGCTCCTGCAGCCCAGGCTCCGCGCCAAATGCTTTCTGACACCGACTTGAAGACCCCGGCCATGAAGGCTCAGGTGTTCCAGCCAGATGCTGCGATTCTTGCACGCATCCAGAAGTCCCGTCAGCAGAGCCAGGGTGGTGCCCAGGGTGGTAACCGCCGTCCTAACGGTGGTCGCAGCACCAATGCTCAGGGTTATACTGGTTCCTTTGGCCGTTCTAGCAACAACAATGGCAACAACAATGGCCAGAACCGTCGTCCGGGCTCTGGTCAGGGTGGCCAGGGTCGTCCGTACCAGGGCGGCAGCCGTGATGGCGGCTTTACCGGCAACTCCATGCAAGATGCATTTGCATCTCGCAATGGCGGTAACTTTGGCGGTGCTCCGAGCAACCAGAATAACAATGGCCGCGGCGGCAAGCCGGGTGGCCACGGAAGTAACCGTAACGATCGCAACGACAAGAATCGCAACAACCGCGATCGCCAGGAACATTCCGAACAGCAAGATGCTGTACGCCAGAATGTTAGCCGCGTGATGGCTGACCTTTCCAAGAAGCCGGTCAAGAAGGTTTACCACAAGGAACACAATGACCAGCCGGGCGAAGAACGCAAGATTCTTAAGACTTCCGACTTTATCACTGTCGGTGAACTTGCTGGCCTCATGAACACCATGCCGGCTCGCGTGATTGCGAAGTGCATGGAAATGGGCATGATGGTTACCATCAATGCTCGTCTTGACTTTGAAACGATTCAGCTCCTTGCCGACGAATTTGGCTACGAAGCAGAATTGATGGAAGAATATGTAGAAGAAGCACTCGGTGTCGAAGAAGATACCCAGGAAAATCTCCAGCCGCGTTCTCCTGTGGTTACCGTCATGGGCCACGTTGACCACGGTAAAACATCTCTTCTTGACTGGATCCGTAAGACTCACGTTGTTGCTGGCGAATCCGGTGGCATTACCCAGCACATCGGTGCTTATGAAGTGCAGACCGCCCAGGGCAAGGTAACATTCCTTGATACTCCGGGTCACGAAGCATTTAGCGCAATGCGTGCTCGCGGTTCCCAGATTACCGATGTTATCGTGCTCGTCGTTGCTGCCGACTCCATGGTCATGCCGCAGACTGTTGAATCTATTGAACTTGCCAAGCGCGAAAAGGTTCCTCTCGTTGTAGCTATTACAAAGATAGACCTCCCGACTGCAAACCCAGACAAGATCCGTGCCCAGCTTGCTGAACGCGGCGTTGAAGTGGAACAGTGGGGTGGCGACACTAGCTGTATCGAAGTTTCCGCCCGCACTGGCCAGGGCATGAATGACCTTCTTGAAACACTTGCCCTCGAAACAGAAATTCTAGAACTCCGAGCCAATCCGGATACACGCGCCAAGGGTGCCGTTGTTGAATCCAAGCTGGATGCCGGTAAGGGTTCCATGGCTACGATTCTTGTGCAGAATGGTACGCTCCACATCGGTGACTCCTTTGTTTGCGGTGTCTACTCCGGTCGTGTCCGCGCCATGATGAACGAACGTGGCGAACAGATCAAGGTTGCTCCTCCTTCTACACCTTGCCAGGTGCTCGGCTTTGACGGCACTCCGCAGGCTGGTGACGACTTGATCGTTGTGGAAGATGATAAGACTGCACGCGAAATTGCTTCCAAGCGCCGCATGGCTGCCCGTGAACGCGATCTTCGCGCCCGTCAGACGATCTCCCTCGAAAATACATTCAATGACCGCAAGGACGGTAAGCTCTCTGAACTCAACCTCATCGTCAAGGCCGACGTGGGCGGTTCTGCAGAAGCTCTCGCCGCTTCCCTCGAAAAGCTTTCCAACAAGGAAGTCAAGGTCAACATTATGCGCAAGGGCGTCGGTGCCATTACCGATTCCGATGTGCTCTTTGCAAGTACCGCAAAGGCAGTCATCATCGCATTCCACCTTGTCCCGTCTATCGCAGTTCGCGAAATGGCCGCCAAGGATGGTATCGAAATTCGCACCTACCGCGTGATTTACGACTGCATTGAAGACATCCAGAATGTTGTTGAAGGCTTGCTCGCTCCGTCCCTCCGTGAAGAAATCGTTGGCGAAGCAGAAATCCGTCAGGTATTCAAGATTCCAAAGGTTGGTCTCATCGCCGGCTGTATGGTTACAGACGGTACCGTGGACCGCGAAAGCCATGTGCGTGTTTACCGCAAGGGTGTGGAACTCGGCTCTACCGTTGTTCAATCCCTCAAGCGTGTTAAGGACGATGTCAAGAGCGTTGCACGCGGCTTTGAATGCGGTATCGGTCTTAAGGGTTACGACAATATCCAGGAAGGCGACTCTCTCGTATTCTTCAAGGAAGTCAAGGTCAAGAGAACTCTCGCTGACGTTGCCCGCGAAGAAGCCGCCGAAAAGGAAGCTGCCGAACACGCAGCTGCCAAGGCAGCAGAGGAGAAGTAATGAGTCGTCGTACAGAACGTCTCGGAGTGCAGTTCAAGGAAGAAATCTGCTCCCTTCTCCAGAAGGGCTTGAAAGATGTGCGCATCAGTTCCTTGACGACAATCCACCGCGTAGATATTTCAGAAGACTTGAGCTATGCAAAGGTCTTCGTATCTGTGATGGGTGAAGACAAGGAAAAGAACGACACATTGATCGGCCTCCGCAACTCTGCAGGTTTCATCCGTCGCCATCTGGGCAAGGTCCTCAAGATCTACAAGGTCCCGGAACTTTCCTTTGTCGAAGACGCAAACCTCGACCACGCTATCCGTATCGAATCCATTTTGGCGGAACTTCGCGCCAAGGGTGATTTGGATTAGTAGCGAGGGCATGTGGCAGATTCCGGTTTCGTCCTTTTAGATAAGCCAGCTGGCGATACTTCCTTCAAGTCGCTGTTTCCTTTGAAACGCCTTTTTGGAACACGCCGCGTTGGCCATGCCGGAACTTTGGACCTTCGTGCCTCAGGCCTCATAATAGCCGCCGTGGAACGTGCCACGCGGCTATTGCCGTTTGTTGAAGCAGCCTCCAAGCGCTATATTTTCAAACTCCATATTGGTTTTGAAACAGACACCCTCGAATGGGATGGCGAACTTGTAAAGCAGGGTGAGCCTGTGACTGTGACTGCCGAAGACGTGGAGCGGGTCATTCCGCAGTTTGTCGGCGCAATCAAGCAGGTGCCGCCAGATTACAGCGCCATCAAGATCAATGGGCACCGCGCCTCTGACTTAAAGGAACGAGGGCGCGAAGTGAGCCTCCCGGCCCGCGATGTAACGATTCACTCGCTCAAGCTGCTCGGCCCGGCAGAACCGCCGGCAGATTGCAGTGGAAAGTCCTTTGCAAGCTTTGCCCTGGAATGCCATTGCAGCAAGGGAACATACATCCGTTCGCTCTGCCGCGATTTGGGTAATGCTCTCGGCTCCGTCGGCGTAGTTTCTGAAATTCGCCGCGTGGCTATCGGCAGCGTTACCGTTGACCGTGCACTCCGTGCCGAAAATTTGACTGTGGGTTCGCTCATTCCGGCAGAACAGATTTTACCGTATCCGGTTGCAAAGCTCCCTGCAGACCAGATTGCGGTCATTCGCAATGGCAACTGGCTCCCGTACAAAACCTGTCCGGTTGAAGTTGGCGAAGACGGGCTCCTTTTTGTTGCTGACGAAAAAGGGGTAGTGCAGTCGCTCTGCTACTTTGAACCGGGCCGCATCCGCCCTAAATTCTTTATCGGGCCAGATAAATAAAATCTTCCGTCTTCTGTCTTCTGTCTTCTGTCCTCTAACTTATGATCAAGCGTATAATTACAATGGGTAATTTTGATGGTTGCCACCTCGGCCACCAGGCGCTTTTTCGTGAAATGAAAAAGGATGCTGAAGAACTCGGCATGATCCCGACCGTGGTCTCGTTCGAGCCGCACACAAACTATGTGCTGCGTTCCCATGGCGACCCGCTTCTTCTTACGACGACTGAAGAAAAGGAAGAATTTGTTCGAAGCTTGGACCTTGATTTTATCTCGCTCCCGTTTACCAGGGATTTGGCCGCCCTCCCGTTTGATGAATTTGTCCGCACGGAACTCTGTGCAAAGCTGAACATGGGGGCCATGTATTTTGGCCATGACCACAATTTTGGCCGTGCCGGTGCCGGTAACTACGAAAGCATTTCTGCCGCTTTCCCGGAACTCAAGACTAAGCAGCTTTCCATCGTGCTACACAAGGGGGAGCGCATTAGTTCTTCTGCCGTGCGCAATGCCCTTTTGAATGGCGATGTTGCCCGCGCCCAGACGTACCTCGGTCGCTCCTACCGCCTAATAGGCCGCATCGTGACTGGCAAGCAGCTCGGCCGCACCATCGGTTTCCCGACGGCAAACCTCGAAGTCCCGGACTGCAAGTTCATTCCGCGCCATGGCGTGTATGCGGCGTCTGCCCGCCTTGTCGATGGTCGCGTGTTCCGCGCTGTTGTAAACATCGGCACGCAGCCTTCCGTTGGCGATATGCCGCTCCGCATAGAAGCGCACCTGCTCAATTTTAGCGGCAACCTGTACGATTCCCATTTTTCGCTCGATCTGCTCGAATTTTTACGCCCGGAACGCAAATTTGCCTCCCTCGACGAGCTGAAACGACAAATTGCAAGCGACGCCGCTTTGGCGGCTGATTTTCAGTCTTCTTTTTCTGACATGACATGATTTTGTAATTTTAAAATTACAAAATGTGGAAAAGTAGGGAATATAGTCACCCTTTTTTGTTAAATTGCCTTTTTTTTACACTTATCGTTTGCTTTTAGCGCTGAAATAGCTTAAATTTCGGGGGAATATTAACAATAGGCTCAAAGGCTTGTTGTCTTTTGTGCTTATTAGGTTTTGAGGAATGATATGAAAGGATTCACCTTTTCGAAAGTAAAAGCCGCCTTGGTGGCTGGCGTTGTAGCATTTTGCGCCACAAATGCCATGGCTATGAAATGTACCGGTACGGTAAAGATTCAGAGGCCTGATGGTTGGACATCATTGTATATCAACGTTGACGGCCTAACTACACCTTTGCCGGCAAAGTCTTTTGAAAATGGCTGGTATACCTTCAATATTGAAGATTTCGGTGGCCAGTATGCTGAAAATTTCTTCTTCATGCAAAAGGATGGCGGCTGGAACGATGGCGCTATCACTACCAAGGATTTCGGCATTAATGGTGGTGCTGGTGGTTGGGACCAGGGTGATAAGTTCACGTGCGCAGACATGGCCGACGGTGAGCTTTACATTCAAGAAAATAACAAGGAAAAGGGCAAAACCTATTACGGCTCCATGCCAGCTAATGCCAAGTACTTCTATTTCTTGGTACCAGATGACAATGCTTGGAAGTCCAGCATTCCTATGTTCACTTCCAGCGATGCTGCCTCTGGTACATACATGAGAGTATCTGACAAGTGCGGCTGGTACTACTATGTCTGGTTCAACGAAAATCCACCTGACTCTATCCTTATCTACCAAGATGACGACAAGGAATTGGAAAATGCACTTGGTGAAATGGGCGTGGAAGAAGATACGCCGACATGGATTCATTTGGCTCAAAAATTTGAAGAACTCGGCAGTGATGTTTACTTTATTCCGGACTTGGATCAGCCGGAAGAAGATATCGACTTGACCACGGGTGGCTGGTTTGGCAAAGATCCGGGCGCAACCGGTAACTGCTCTTATGAACTTGCCGCTATTCTGTATGATACCGATGCTTCCCTGCATGGTGCTTTTACTTGCGATGCTTACCCGCAAGAAGCTGCCAATGGTTGTAAGGACGAAGGTGCCAAGTACAATTTCACAAGTTCCAAGGTTCCTTGTATCGGCGTTACCACTGGTATTGTTCGCGATACTTTGGACAAAGACAAGAAGCCTATCTATAGAGAATCCAGCAAGTGCTTTGCTAGCAAGGAAGCTTTTGATGTTATCTTTAGAGAAACCAAGGGCGTGAACTTCATGCACTGCCGTGACATGCAGTTCAAGCTTAGCTCCGATGGCTTGTGGGAATATGATAGCTTTAACGAACGATATGGTGCCTATACTCCGTTGAACGATTTGAAGGATTCTATCAAGGCTGGCCTTTGCACCGGTACTTGCGAAGATGCTGCTTATGCTCGTGAGGGTATGGGTAACGTTAGCTACGGAGCTGGCACTCCGGCTACAATTTCTGTGGAAGCTGAAGATTATTTTGGGACCATTCCTGCTAACTGGTCTGCCATCAATCCAAAAACAGGTTTGCCGTACATCGATACCTATCCTGTCAAGGATGGTGACTTCGATACCGGTACTAATCCAGATGTTTACGATAATACCACTTGGGATCTTCGTAAAAAGAACAAGAACAACCAGCATTTCTGCTTTGAATCTCATGCAAACTTCAAGTATCGTGAAGGCATGAAGTTCTCCTTCCGTGGTGATGATGACATTTGGGTGTTTATTGGTGGCAAGTTGGTCGTGGACCTTGGCGGTACCCATTTGGCTGCTCCGGGCTATGTTGAACTTGACACTGTCAAGGCTAAAAATGGCAAGAAGCTTGAAATTGGTGAAACCTACGATATTGACATCTTCTTCTGCGACCGTCGTACCAATATGAGTAACGTTCGTATCAAGACGAACATGTACATTAAACAGTCTACCGGTCTTGATATTTCCCCGAAGAAGGATGATAAGGGCAAGCCGATTGTCGATGGCAACGGCGGTGTGGCCTATAACCTCTGCTACGAAGAAAGCGGTGATGGTTCCTGCGCTGCTGCAATGGGTGGCACCCAGGGTACAGAACGTTTCTGCGGTAGTGATATCAAGAAGAAGAAGCCTGATTTCAATATCGAATACTACATTGTAAAGCGTAATGGCGATACTGTAGAAACTCTCAGCGGCAGTAAGGTTTACTACACTGGCATTGATTTGAGCGATCGCTACAATCCAAAGATCAATACTTCCGACATCAGAGGTCTTGGCCTTGGTTCCTATCGTTTGATGATTGTCGTGAACGGCAAGAAGACATACCTCAATTTCCGCATCAAGGCAGAAACGCTCGATGTTGTTAACAAGGATGTCGTTTACATGGCGGCAGACGACTCTGTAAGTACCTATTACAAGAAGGGTGACAAGTGGACGTTTGTCGGCAAGGGCCTTGCTGGTGGTGCCCGTGTGCCTATCTACATTACTGCAGTCCTTGACGAAGAAATTGACTTGATTTCTGCTGCTGGCAAGGGTTATACTTTGTCTGTGCCTGCCGGTGTCAAAATTTACCTCACCGAAAATGGTGACGAAGAATATAAGGGAGAACGCAGGGAAGTGAATGTTACGGGTATTGATACCCTCTGGGTAACGCTTGCTCTCTCTGATGTTGAAAAGAACCCTGAAAAGAGAACCTTTAGTGCTGGTGGTGCAATTTCTGCCGATATTCAGTTCTATGCTCCGGAACTTAAGTTCGGTCGTGACGTTGTTGTCGGTGAAGATGGCAAGGTGACATTTACCGAAGTTACCGGCGACCCGGACAAGGATGCTGAAGGCAATGAATACTTCAACTGGATGGGCTCTGATGTGGAAGTTAGCTTGCTTATATGGGACCCGGTAAGCAAGAGCGTTTGCTCAACCTGCGATGATATCAAGGTTGCTCAGCTTGACGGTTCCGAAGCAGTGTCTGCAAAGGTTGGCACATTCAGCAACGGTATTGCTTCCGTAACGGTTACTTCTGACAAGGTATACTATCCAGAAAAGGCGATGTTCTCCTTGTACGCTACCGATTGCGATATCATAACCGCTGAATATGGCAACATGCTCTTCCGTGAACCGCCTTGCCCGTATCCGACAGTCGTTGAATTGTATGATGTTCGTGGCTCCAAGGTTAAGAATGCCTTGCGTATTCCGGGACCGCAGCTCCATAGCGAAGATCGTGAATATCTCGATGGTATTGCCGATTCCATTGTTGTTACCTACCACAGACCGTTCGGTAAGAATGAGGCAGGCGTCGTTCCTGATGACTCTCTCCCGAATTTCATCTGCGTGAATTGGGAAGAAGATAGCTACTTCGATCTTGAAAAGTTTAGCTTGAATCCTAGCCTCCCGTATAGCACTTCTGCTTCAAACTACAAGTACATGATCAAGGACTCCATCGTTACTTGCTCCGATACAATTATGTTCGGTACAATCAAGGCCGCATTCAAAGCAAGTAAGGATGGTCAGACTCTTAGCTTCGGCGGCAGAGCTCTCTCTAAGGACGTGAAGACCGCTGACGATGGTACTGTTGTAAAGAAGCTCCGTTCCTGGGCTACCTACGAAGACAAGGGTAAGTTGACCGTTGCCGACTTTAACAAGAAGGTTACAGATAAAATTCCGCCGGTAATCGTCAAGGCAAGAATTTCTGTCAATTCCATCAGCGATAAGTATGATGATATCCGAATCACGTTCTCTGAACCGGTGAAGGCCGCTAAGGAAGGCGCGGATCTTCAGAAGGCTTTGTCTTACTATGTATTCTCTGCTGGTACAATCGATCCGGCTAAGTATCCGTACGACATGGCTCGCTATATCACCTGCAACTCTACTAATGCAATTGTCGAGAAGAGTGATACAACTATGCTTACTTACTTGCATAAGGAAGGTGATAAGATGCTGCCGACTCCGCAGAAGGGTGACTATGTTCGCTTTGCCGTTGGAGTCTTGACTGATACAAGTGGAAACGCTCCGTTGGATTACACTGCTCCAGTTCCTTCTCCATGGTATACAATTACTGGTGACACCCGTTCTTATATCATCGACAACTCCTTCGCTTCCCTTGACCCGAATAACGAAGAAGTAAAGAATAGAATGGAAAACAAAATTATCACGGTACCGGGCTTTGTCGATGCTGGGCATGCCAACAAGGACTCCGTGATGGCAATGTTCCCGAATACGGTTGGCCAGATTGTCATGAGCGATATGGCTGACTTGTTCGAAAAGTACAAGGCTGAATATCCGGAACTTACTGAAGATGATGTAACTCTGGAATATGAAGTGTACTACTTTACGAACCTCGGTTCCTTCGTTGCCAAGGATAGCAAGTCTATTCGCTGCTCCGATGAATCGGTATATGGTAAGGGTGAAACTTGCGTATCTAATCCGGGCTTCATCTATGTTGGCTGGACTGGTGTATCGAACGATGGCCGTCTCGTAGGCTCGGGAGCTTATGTTTCCAAGTTCACGTCAGCAGTAGTCCTTGCTGGCCATAAGGAAGGCAAGGAAGATCAGACCCAGACTTACGGTTTCCGCCGCGTGTCTGGCAAGAAGTAAAATTCTGATTTGAAAAAAGCGCCTGGGAGATTCTCCCAGGCGCTTTTTTTATTAAATTTGGACTATGCTCAAGATTTTTGCATTTTTATTTGTTTTTGCCTCTGTGGCTATGGCTGCCAATCCGACGGATTTGGATTCCCTTTTCCGTGGCAATGAATACAAGCCGCAGTTGAGCGATTCCTTGCGTAACAAGAAGGCTGCAGAAGCTGCAAAGCCGGCTGCCTCCGAAAAGCAGGCCAAGAGCAATTCCTGGTTTGTTTTGCAGTTTGAAGCCTTGGCAGACTTTGATGCAGCGCAGCGTCGTCGTGACCAGCTTGCCGCAAGCACAGGCTACACAATCAATGTTGTATTCGATACTCCGTTCTACAAGCTCCGTGCCGGTGGCTGGTCTAGCAAGAGCGAAGCCGAAGACAAGGCCCGCGAACTCTCGGCCTACAATATCAGCGCTTTTGTTGTCAAGGTAAAATAAGATTTCAAAAAAAAGTTGATTTTTTTTAGAAATTACCCTTTACAAATCCAAGGAAATTTCTAAATATGAGTCAACCTCGCGGGAATAGCTCAGTTGGTAGAGCACGACCTTGCCAAGGTCGGGGTCGAGGGTCCGAGTCCCTTTTCCCGCTCTAAAAATAAAAAGATCGATGCGAAAGCGTCGGTCTTTTTATTTTATGTGACAAAGTGTCGGAATCTCGACCCCTTTGGGTCGAGGGGGCGACTAAATCGCATTATGCGAAGCATATCAAATGCGATTTAGGGCTTTGCGCGAAGCGCGAAGTCCGAAGGATTGTGTGCTAGCGTGCCGAAGGCGCGGGTCTAGCGCACAACCAATCCCTTTTCCCGCTCTAAAAAAAGAAAACCACTCTTTTGAGTGGTTTTCTTTTTTTGTGACTTGTCGGGCGGGACGAGGACCCTCGACAAGTCTTTTTCTGCTTTAAAAATATATATTTCCCCAAAAAGAGGTTCCTATGACAAACGAAACATTGAAAACTTTGGAAACACGTCGCAGTTGCCGCAAGTTCAAACCAGAAATGGTAAGCGACGAGGAATTGGAGGCGATTATCAGAGCTGGCACATATGCTCCATCTGGCAAGAACCAGCAATCTGCCATCATTATTGCTGTCACGAACAAGGAATTGCGTGACCAGATTGCCGAAGAAAACCGAAAAATCGGCGGCTGGAACGAAGGCTTTGACCCGTTCTATGGCGCACCAGTCATTTTGATTGTGATTGCCGACAAGGATGCCAACAACGGCTCCGGCACTTACATCAATGACGGCAGCCTCGTAATGGGCAACCTGATGAATGCGGCTGCAAGCCTTGGCCTTGGCAGCGTCTGGATCCACCGTGCTCGTCAGGAATTCGAAAGTGAATTCGGCAAGGCAATTCTTGAAAAGCTTGGCATCCAGGGCAACTATGAAGGCATCGGCCATGTCGCTCTCGGTTACCCGGCAGCGGAACTCCCGAAGGCCCTTGCCCGCAAAGAAAACTACGTTTATTACATCAAATAGCTTCTGTAACAAAACGGCCAGTCTATTACAAAAAATTTTTACTATCCCTTGCTTTCTTTTCATTATATTGGTAGCTTTATGCAAGTCCAATCGACGGTCCAGGTGGCAACCTGACTCCGCCAAGTTCAGGGCCTAGGTCATGTTGACCGGGGCGTTCGACAGAGGCAAGGATGGACATCAAAATTTTGCCGCAACCCGACGATGTCACTTGCGGCCCCACGAGCTTGCATGCCGTGTACGAGTATCTTGGTTACAAGATTCCCCTTAAAAAGCTGATTTCTGAAATTGAGTTCCTGGAAGAAGGTGGCACCCTGGGGGTGTTCCTGGGAATTGACGCGCTGAAGCGCGGTTTCAAGGCGACCATCCATTCTTACAATCTCAAGATTTTCGACCCTACCTGGAGCGGGTTGAAAATGCCTGAACTTCGGGGAAAGCTAACGCAGTTGCGCCGTACAAAGACTGCACCGAAACTGCGCAAGGCCATTGAGGCGTACATCCGGTTTATCGACTTGGGAGGAACCGTTTCCATGACGGATTTGCGGGCGGCCATGTTCGAGAAATACTTCAGGAAAGGCGTTCCCGTTCTTTGCGGACTTTCGGCCACTTACCTTTACCGTTGCAAGCGAGAATACACCGACGAAAACGATCAATCCGTCTTTGACGATATTCACGGGGATCCATGCGGCCATTTTGTGGTGGCGTACGGGCTGGACGAAAACAAGCAGTTCCTGGTAGCGGATCCGGACTGTTCCAATCCCCTTCATAAAAGTCCCTATTACAAGGTGGACAAATTCAGATTCTTACATAGCATCTTGCTTGGGGTCATGACCTACGATGGCAACATATTGGTTGTTAGTCGCTAGTAATTAGTTGATAGTTGTCGCGGGTTCAGAAAGCTAATCCTGACAACCAAAGACAAATAACCAATAACCAACGACCAATAACTAGTAACCAATAACTAACAACTAGTGACTATCAAAAAATGAAAAAAATTATAGTCGTAAACAATCCTAAGAACTGGAAATTGAATGTTCCGGGCGTTGATGTGGTGTCCGCACAGGACTACCTGATTTCCCAAAAGTACATGGCCGACAAGAACACCCGCGTGTTCAACCTTTGCCGCGATTACAGCTACCAGAGCAAGGGCTATTATGTTTCGTTGCTGGCGGAAGCCCGCGGCCACAAGGTTATTCCTGGCGTAAAGAACATGCGTGATTTTAAGACTACCGCAGTCATCAAGCATATTTCCGATGAAATTGATAACTTGATTCAGAAGAGCCTGCATAAGCTGACCGGCACGGAATTTGTGCTGAGCATTTACTTCGGTCAGAATGTGAGCCCGCAATATTTGGAACTTTCCCAGGAGCTTTACAAACTGTTCCAGGCTCCGCTGCTTCGCGCCAAGTTCGTGTTTAAGCAGAAGTGGCTTATCCAGAGCATTCGTCCCATTTGCGTAGATGAAATTCCCGAAACCCACATGGAAATGGTGAACAAGTTTGCCCAGGATTACTTTACCAAGAACCGCTACGCCAGCGCCCCCGATGAAGACTATCTGTACGATTTGGCCATCCTTACGAACCCCGATGAAAAAGAGCCGCCCAGCAATAAGGAGGCAATACAGAATTTTATCAAGGCCGCAGAGGAAACAGGTTTCCGTGTTGAAATGATCACCAAGAAGGATTACGCCCGCGTCGGTGAATTTGATGCATTGTTTATTCGCGAAACCACAAACGTCAATCATTATACTTACAGTTTTGCCCGTCGCGCCCAGTCCCTTGGAATTGCTGTAATTGACGATCCTGATAGCATATTACGTTGTTCTAATAAAGTGTATTTGCAGGAGCTGATGCAGGCTGCAAAAATTCATTCGCCAAAGACCATTATTGCGCATTCTGAAAATCGCCATACCCTTGCCAAGGAAATTGGATTTCCTATGGTCATCAAGTCTCCGGATTCCAGTTTTTCTATGGGCGTGAAAAAGGCCTGCAATAAGGAAGAACTGGACAAGATTCTGGACCAGATGTTTGAACATAGCGACCTGCTCATTGCCCAGGAATTTACTCCCACGGATTTTGACTGGAGAATCGGCGTTCTGGACGGCAAGCCTCTTTACGCCTGCAAGTATTATATGGCAAAAGACCATTGGCAGATTTATAACTGGGAAAGCAAGGATAAGGATGAAATCTGTGGAATGTTTGATTGCTTGCCTATTGAAAGCGTGCCCCATGGAATTGTGAAAACGGCATTGAAAATCTGCAGCATGATTGGCAACGGCTTGTATGGCGTGGATCTTAAGGAATGGAAGGGGGAGCCCATTGTGGTTGAGGTCAATGACAACCCTAGCATTGACGCCGGCATTGAAGACCAAATCGGAAAGAAAAAGATTTACACCGCTGTAATGCGTTCTTTGCGCCACCGCATTGAAGACCGCCTGAATGCAGCACAACAAAAAATCCTTCAACACGAAAGAGAATTTTATTTGTAAACGGTTTCTAGTCACTAGTTATTGGTTTTTGGTTTTTGGGTAGGTTTATTTGTAAGTTATCTCCATAAAAAGGAGAACAATATGAATAGCTACAAAGACCTTCTTGTATGGCAAAAATCAATGGATGTTGTGACAGACATTTACAAGTTGACCCAATCTTTTCCAAAGGAAGAAATGTATGGGATAACCTCTCAAATACGTAGGGCTGTTGTTTCAATCCCGAGTAATATTGCAGAAGGACAAGCAAGAAAATATAATCAACAGTTTTATCATTTTTTGGCAATAGCAAATGGTTCAATAGCAGAAGTAGAAACACAATTAGAACTTTGCAAAAGACTAGGATATGTGAAAACAGATGTGTCAAACATTTTTGAAAGCCTTGATTCTATTGGAAAAATGATTTCAAAACTGCAAAAGTCCATTCTAAAAGCTAGCGAACAACAACTAGCAACCAATAACCAGCAACTAACAACTAATAACTAATGACCAACTACAAACTTTGGCAGAAATACGGCATCGAGATGGAATACATGATCGTTGACCGTGATACTTTGGATGTTCTCCCTCGTGCTGATGTGCCCCTGGGTCATGACAAAAATGGCGAACAGCTTTCCGACGTGGAACATGGTCCCATCGGCCTTTCCAACGAATTGGTAAGCCATGTGCTGGAACTGAAATGCGCAAACCCGGTGGATTCCCTGAAGAACTTGGGCAAGACTTTTCACAAGGAAGTTCTTGTTGCCAACGAAAAACTGAAATCCATTAACGCCATGCTCTTGCCTAGTGCGGCCCACCCTTTTATGGATCCTGCAACCATGCAGTTGTGGCCATACGACTGCAATGAAATTTACGAGACTTATGACCGCATTTTCAACTGCAAGGGCCACGGCTGGGCGAACCTGCAGAGTACCCACATTAACTTGAGTTTTAACGGTGATGAGGAATTCGGAAAACTTCACGCCGCCATTCGTGCGCTGCTGCCCCTGATTCCTGCAATCGCTGCGTCCAGCCCGTTCTTGGATGGAAAGTACTGCGGTTACCTGGATGGTCGCATTGAAACTTACCGCCACAATCAAGATCGCATTCCTAGCATTGCTGGGCTTGTGATTCCAGAAGCGGCTTTCACTTATGATGAATACAACCAGCAGATTTTCGAGAAGGTGAAGGCCGACATCGCCCCCTATGACACGGAACATTTGCTGAATCATTTCTTCTTGAATAGCCGTGGAGCCATTGCCCGCTTTGACCGCGGCGCCGTGGAAATTCGCCTGGTGGATATTCAGGAATGCCCCGATGCCGATATCGCTATCGCCGAATGGGAAGTGGCAGCCTTGAAGGGAATGGTGGAAGGCGCTTTTAGCGGAGCATCTCTTGATGCAATTTCAAAGAAGGTTCGGGCCTTGGATACGGCGGCCCTCGCAAAGATTTTGCTGGATACCACTCGCTTTGCAGAAAAGACCATTATCCGCGACAAGGCCTTCTTGAATGTGTGGGGCATTGACGCAAGTGAAATCACCGCTGGCGAAATCGTGCAGCATATCTTCCAGATTGTTAAGGGAACGATTTCCCCTCATTCTCAGGAACTACTCTGCAAGATGTTCAAGCGTGGAACGCTCGCAAGTGCATTGGTAAAAAATGTAGGCGCAGACCCCGGCCGCGATGACTTTGTTTATGAATATGGTCGTCTTGCCCACAGCCTTGCAGAAAACCGCTTATACGATGCTGAGGAATGATGCTTATCATCACTTGCGAACACGCGAGCAATGCGATGCCGAGCGGGGCTTGTGAGCTGAAAATTCCTAAAGAAGTTCTGGATTCCCATCGTGGCTATGACATTGGCGCTTTACCTATCTACAAAGAACTTGTAGATAGGCTAAAGCCTGATTTTTGCAGCGCAGGTGAATTTAGCAGACTTTTCATCGACTTGAATCGCAGTCTGCGAAATAACAAGAATCTCTTTAACGAATTTTGGAATGCATGCGATTCGCAGCAAATTGAAGACTTAAAAAAGCAAGCGCTAGATTATCATCAAAAATACCGTGGTGCAGTAGAAAATTTTGTTAAACGCAACAAAGACGTTCCAATAATCCATTTGGCGATTCACAGCTTTACACCAGTCTTGAATGGCGTTGTGCGCAATGCCGATGTCGGAATTTTGTACGACCCATCGCGCATAATGGAGCGCAATCTTGCAGATGTTTTCATTCACGAAATTCACGCAAGGGCCCCGGAATTGAAAGTTCGCAAGAACTACCCTTATCTCGGGAAAACAGACGGACTTTGCACACGGTTAAGAAAACTATCGCCCTTTTATGCCGGTTTTGAAATAGAGTTTAACCAAAGACTGTTTGGGTAATTATGTTGCTTTGAAAAAATTATCGCCTAATGCAAAGCAAGCACAAACGACCCACGCCCAATCGGGCGCACCATACCTTTCGGCATAGCGCTATGTATTTACAAGTATAGATTTTTTCGTATTTGGAAATATTTATTTTCGCCAAAAGTCATCAAAAAGCAGAGTTTTGGCGAAAATCATCGCCTTTTCAAAGCAGGTTTGACGACAATTTCAAAATTTTCAGTCAAGTTCTACTGACGAACGATGCGAAATTAAACCAACCGGTCAAAATGTTGTTAAATTTCATCGAGTATGTCGGTTCTGTCGTTTAAAACATATTGCATTGAGAATTACGCTGAATTTTCCAAGCAAAAATCCAGTGATGTTTATTCTTTTTTTGCAACTTCCGGTTTGCTAAAGCACCTGCAAGATGACTACGATGATCTGCACGGGATGGGCAAGGAATTTTTGATGGACTATTTTCAAAAATGGTTAACCGGAAATGGTTAAAATTTGAACAAATAAATGACCAAATGTGCTTTTGTACGGAAAAAGCCTTACAACGTCTTCGTTTTCTTAGGTCTTACACCTTAAAAATATAGTATGCCAAACGACACCCACCATCTCGTGAAAACCATAGTCATTCCCCAAGTTGCCAAACTTCTAATGGAAAGGTTTGGTATTTCTGAGGACAAGGCCGTAGAAATCATCTATACATCTCCAACAGGCAAATGCCTAGACGATGATTCCTATGGATTGTACGGTCAGAGTGCCCTATATATTTTCAGCCTTATTGAAGACGACATTCAGAAAAATCTTCAGTTATTGAAATAAAATAAATCAAATTTTGAATTATTGGAGTCCGGTAAATTCCCTGGACTCAAATGGATTAAACTTTTCCTTGTGCAGAAAGTCTAAGGCATATACTTATTCTATTTGAAATACCTGTTGCCTAACGGGTTTTATCTTCAGCAGCAATAATGTAAAGGCAAATGCAATCAGCATTCTCGCACTTATTTGGAATAATGTAAAATGAGCTAGCGGAATGTGATTTAATAACGCAAAAGCTTTCCAGTTCGATAGAGCAAATTCTACCGAATGGACACAGTAAATTACCAGGCTGTAACGGCCCCAAAAATTTAATGTTCGCCAAAAAAACGAACCGTTGTTCATGTTCTTCACCACGACATGCAAAAGCGCGACAGCTCCTGCGGCACCGACCATGTCAAAGATGTAACCCAGGGCAAAGCCGACGCTAACCATGCTCACATAGGATTCCGTTAAACAATAAAACCACACCATTAAAAGAAACGGAAAACATCGAGATAAATTTCGTTGTTCAAAAAACTCATACTTACGCATCAAATATCCAACATAAACAAAGCCCGAAGCACCAAACGATTGAAAAATGCAATAAGGGACTGGAATTTCACGGCTCAAAAATATTCCGACAAAAGCAAGAACAAAAACTATCGTAAGCTGCACATTCTGTGATTTTACATAACGCAAAAGGCTTACCACTATGATGCGCGACCAGAACAAGGCGAGAATAAACCAAAGTACACCTACGTGTCCGTAATCGTCAAAGACAAAATCCGAGCGAAGCCCAAGAAGGTATGCGATGATTGTATTCTTAGTGTGCGATCCATCGGCATAGGTGTAGTGCTGAATATCTTCAATCAAGGCGCCAAGGCAAATAAACACTGCTGTAAAACAGTAAGGAACTAAAAGCCTCTTGCAGCTCAGCTTTACTTCTTCTAGCACCGCTCGTGGCTTTAAAAAGTAACCCGACACAAAAAAGAATAAAGGCATGTGGAATGATGAAATGAAGTGCCCCCAGGAACCGGGCAATTCGCAATGGCCAATCACCATTGATATGATGGCGATACCCTTTAATACATCAAATGTGCTATCACGACTAGAGCTCATTTTTTACCCATAAGAAAAGGCGTGGAATCGAAAGTACTTGCCGTAATCGAGGTCCTAGACATAACCTAATGCAAGACAAGCACAAACGACCCACGCCCAATCGGGCGTGAGTTTTCGCTATACTCTCTTGCATACTGAAATTGTCTAGGTTTCGATTACAAGAATAGAGCAAATACTCTTAAAACGGGCGCACCACACCTTTCGGCATGGCGCTATGTCAGTACAAGTATAGATTATTTTGTTAGTAGGAACTTTAATTTTCGCCAAAAGTCATCAAAAAGCAGAGTTTCGGCGAAAAACAGATGTACTTTTCGCCAAAAGTCGTCAAAAAGCAGAGTTTTGGCGAAAGGAATCTCGTTTTCAAAGAGAATTTGACTACAATTTCAAAAATTCCCAGTTAGGCTCTAACGCCGGGCGATGCAAAACCGTTCCATCAGGCAAAAGCATATCCTCATTGTACATCATGTAAAAATCGATGTAATCGTATTTCTGGGACTTTTCAATTTGGTTCCAGGCATTCGCTGTTAAACGCCCCCAATGGCGCCAGGTTGTTGTATATACATACTGTGCTCCCGAATCCAATTCGATAACGGGCGCACCCAATTCGCCATACTGATGATAATCCCCATCAAATTTAATCCTGTTGCGAACAAGTTCAGCAACAACGAATGACTCTATCTCATCTAAATTCACCGGACTTTCTACAGCAAAGTCTTCCTCAGCAGGTTTTTTCCAATACAAGATTTTCATAAAAGCCCCAAACTCTTACACTTCAAACCAATTTTCAAGTTTCAGCAAACTGATTTTCTGAAGAGGCTGAAAATCTTTTGTATTACGAGTCACAAGAATCATACTATTGGCAAGCGCCGTAGCCGCAATTTGCGAATCGCAAACGGGTCGAGGTTGGCCGACCTTTTGCATTGCTGCAAGAATTTCACCGCACACTACCGAAGCACTTCGATCGTAGGGAATGATAGAGAACCTTCTCTTGACGACCTCCAAAAATCCTCTAATCTGGTCTTTTCGTTTTCCTTCGGGCAAAAGTTCCAAGCCCATTTGCAGCTCTTGAAGCGTAACAGCAGAGATAGCGCAAAAACGTTCCTTACGTTTCATCTGTGCCATAACATTTTCATCTGGATCCAGTTTTGAAAATTCAGAAACAATATTTGAATCAAGCAAGTACAAGCAATCCATCATTATCCCCAAATTTTTGAAACCTTTTTGATATTGGGCAGTTCCCGAGACTTTCTATTCAATATTTTGGAAACACCGTCGTCAACCACATCGAAATCATGACGCCATTCATCCAATTCGTCCGCAAAAGATTTTCCAAGCAGGGCATTAATCAAGGAGCCGCGTTGCTCTTCAGAAAGATTTGCAAGAACATCGTCAAGGGACGCAGTTTGCGAAGCGTCATACACGGCGCAACCTTCTGCAGCTACCAATGCGCCAGAAAATTCCGGTCGTACACCTTGTCGGGAATAAGTAGAAGTATTGGCCATGACAACGCCTCCTTCACATTCAGTAAATGTCACATAGGAGCCATCCTGAAGTCCTAGTTTCTTTCGAACTTCCACAGGAATGGTAATCTGGCCCTTTGAAGTTATTTTAGCCGACAACATTTATACTCCTTACAATTCCTTACTTTCCTTACAAATATAGGATAATTCGCCACGGGAAACAAGGGGGCAACGATGTTTCCTTGACAATCTCTGCAACAACAGAAACTTGAAGAAATTTTGCAGCAAGGGCGATGTGGAAGCGACCGTTTATGGGTCACACCCATGCAACAGCAGCAATTGGCGCTCCTGCGCCTCCGACCCCTTATTCACCGCCGAAAAATTAAGGTATATTGGAGGATATGAGTCGAAACAAAAAGGAATCTTACAGAGAACATCATTTGCTTGACCAAGATTGTCGTGAATATATGAAGGCGGCAATAAAGGAATATCACAAAATTGGTAGTGATTTTGTAAATCATTATGAATTTCTTTTATTTTGGTACAAAAGACTTCAAGAAAAACCCACGCCTCAAAACGCGATGCTTTGTGCCTTTAGGTTTAACGAAAATATTTCTGACAAACAAAAAATCATAGCTGAAAAATATTTTCAAAAACTAATAACGTACTATAATAAGTTACCCTCATGTAATACTAATAAGCCGGATGAAATTTCCATGGAAGAATGGAAAAACAGTCCCATAATAAAGAAATATAATGAAGCTAAAGGAATTTCTCAGTGGATTAAATCCTACAGATCAAGAAATCCTCTTGACTACATCATCACAAATGACATTAACTGGACTCCTGATATTGAGGGAAATAAATGGTCTAAACGAGAAAAACTCATTGCTCAACAATGCTCTTTTTCTTGGAGCATAGCGCGATTGTGGCAGTTACTCTGCAACAGAAAAAAAACGCAGTACATGAATAACTTTTTGGTATTCACTGTAGGTGAAAATAGTAATTCCACTAAGGCAATTAGTGAATCAACACTCGAAAAAGATTTGTCAGATCTTAAAGGCTCTCTAAAAAATTTGAACCCAGAAGACATTTCTTTTTTTGAAAAGTATCTTCATCTTTTTGATCCCGCTTATTTGACAAATAGAGAACTATGCACCTTTTGGAAGAAGGCTTGCATATGTAGCATCAACGGGAAGCCTCTAACAGGAACCATTCGCCAACCTCTTGATAAAATATGGCTATTGGCAAGATTTTTTGGAGTACATCTCTATGACATTGATTTTATAGATGCTGAAAGAGGATTATCTCCCAGACTTGTTAAGCAAATTGAAACGCTAATTAATCCGGATTCACTGACAAAAGCGTGCCATCAAAAAATTCATAATCTTTGCAAGAAAAAAAATCCTCGTTGGGGAAACAAAGGCCTTCCTGTAAATGAAATTTTATTGTCCCTTTGCAGCGAAAAAGATCTAGAAGAAATACGGAAAAAAGCCAAAGAGAAATTCCCCGATTTCCAGAATAATCCTGAACAAGAATCATTGAAAAAGATCGACGAAAATAAAACCAACAGTTCAATTTTGAATCTATTCGGCTTTTTAGAAAACCGCAATGATTCGCCTCGAAAGAAAGAGGCAAAACAAAAAATTCTGACAAAGATTCAAGAAAATAGAACATCGGCAATCAAGATATTCCTGTACATAGCCATGATTGACTATTTTTATACAAATTTCTTTTCAGTCGATTGTCCCGACGATGATTTTGACGATGAAGAAGTTGATGAAATTGAGAAAATATGTTCAACATCCGGCAAAGATGTTACAAAGAACAATGACATTCAAGACGAAAACAACCCTGGACTAATCTTCCATTGCATCTCTGCAAGCATTAGTTGGTCATTGATGCATGAGAAAAATTTCTTCCTCATTTCCAATGATGATATAGATAAATCATTTTGGGAAAGCATGGGCTCATTCCTAAGTTTAGTATTTCTGACTATTACAATCATAAAACTTTCACAATCTTTTAATACAGAAAAAGCTTCAAAGCCATCAAACTCGTAATTTTTAAACGCCCCCCAAAACTCTCGAAAAATTCAGTTTCGGCAATACTTCTCTAAATGCGCAAAACTAGGCTTCAAAAGTCTAGTTTTTCTTTTGTAATCGAAAACGTCGATTACCTGGAAAAGCAATCACGCTTTTTTAGCCGTTAAACAGGGGATTCGCATGATTAAAACATCACGAAATCCCAATTCCAAAAGGTATAAAATGAAACCTGAAGACAACAGCGCAAACCAGCAGAATCCCAATAAGGGAACTTCTGGTTACAACGCCCAATACCAGGCAATGCTCGACAACCGTTCTCGTCAGCTCAATCCGTTAGATGCTAAGTATCAAGGAGGCAAGAAACATGGCAAATGACAATATTCGTTTCAAGGGCGGTAATCCTCCTATCGATCCCAACGGTGCTGGCTGGCCCACAGGCCATGGCGGCGGCAAAGGTCCATCCGGTGGCGGTCGCGGTGGCAATCCTCCTAGACGCTAAACCATCCACAGAAGGAGAAAATCCATGTGTATGTGTTGTGGCAAGGACGGAAAGCGCAAGAATCTGTACTATTCTGAATCAGAAGCGATAATCGTCGCCAACGAACGTAGGATAGTCACAGGGATTATCATGAATGTTTATCGCTGCCCGGAAGGGGGTGGATGGCATATAACAAGCAATCAAAGACAGTGGTAAAAAAGAGGGCGTCCCAACTGGGGCGTCTTTTTTGCCTTAATTTGGCGTAATTCCCGCCCCGTGACCACAGCGGTGCTAATTTAGAACCATGAATGAAGGGTCCTCAATAGTTCTCACGACTTTTTTCTGAACGGCGACTGCATCGTTTGCGTTTCTTCGCTTTCAATACAAAGTGATTTTTGTCCAGATTGGCCCTATTGTTTTTTTCGAAAAAAATGCTCTAGGCATGCCCTATGGTAGGCCGACATTGCGGCAAATTATTCAGAGGATACTGCAAAAAAAAATTGGCGATTGTCATGAGACAGGATACAATCCTGATTTGAATCGTCAAATTTTTTCTAATTTGGATGATGCTGATTCCACTGTTGATAAGTTAAACAACATCATTGGACGAAAACTTGGTGCTGAAAAAGTAGGAAGAAGAACGAAAGAACAGGCGTTGCGAGTTCTTGATTTTGCAAGAACAGAAGGTCTATATAGGGTTAAAATAACTCCATCGGGATTCTACGAAGTCGTCAGAGAGGCTTTAGATGAAGACAAGTATCTTAGATTGCGTAAAGAAATCCTTCTCAGAAATGATGATGGACTTTAACCGTCAAAAGGCTGCTGTTTTAATTCAGGGTTTGGGGGCTACCGCCCCCTTCCCCTTGGAATTGACACCAATGGATTTCGGATTTTATGAGCATGTCTGGTGTGCACTCAACTACACAAACCTCATTATTGAAAAGTTTCAGGGCAAGTTTTCCTTCTTGCAAACGATAAGGCGATTCAAGTTGTTGGTTGCAAGCTGGGGTATATTCTGGGGCATTTACATCGGTTATCGCATGATCGCCTTTAGGTCGATAAGTGGCGAAACGCGCTTTGATCACTTTATATTGAATGTCGTCATCTGCATCGTTTTTACGGTATATCTGTTCCCTTTGCTTGCAGTTCTTACAAAAGATGCGTCCTACAAAAGGGAGCTGTTCGTGCTAGGCTCGGCACTGCTAGGAGCATTGCTTCTGAGTTAGTGTTTTCCAATTTTTTTACTTTCACCCCGCTTTAACAACAAGCTCTAGCCCCTAGACCCTATTTTACCTAAATTTGTGCTCAACGCAGGACTTCTTCATTTCTCGAACAAGTCCGAATGGGGTCCTGTTGCAGTCGCTGACAGCATCGAAGCAACAGCACGCTCCAAGGAAAGGTCCGGCTTGTGGCGGACCTCAAACGGAATACCGTTATACTTATAGTGGGCCGTGTTCCGCGTTAGGGATGGAAGCCGGCTACGGTTCGGACTCGCGAAGCGAGGCTGAACGGACGGCGAGCCTTGTGAGCCGATAACGCGACAGCCCGGCCGCGGCCTTATGCCACGGCAACGCCAATAATACCGAAAAGGACTGCTTTCACTCCGACATTCTCTTGTCTCTCGTCTCTCGTCTCTCGTCTATTTCCTATCTTTGGCCGCACCGTCAGATGTCGTATTTCTGCGGAACCGGGCAAGAACTGCCCAAAAAAGGAAATTATTATGTCTCAAATCAACCTCACCATGCCCGATGGCAGCGTACGTACCGTTGAATCTGGCACCACCGGCCTCGAAATCGCAAAGAGCATTTCTGAAGGCCTCGCACGCAAGGCTCTCGGCGTAAAGCTGGGCGACAAGGTCCTGGACCTTTCCCGCCCCCTGACCGAAGATGGCGCTTTCAAGATCATCACTCCGAACAATGACGATCCGGATTGCTTGATGCTGCTCCGCCACTCCTGCAGCCACGTGATGGCAGAAGCTATCTGCGACCTCTTCCCGGGCACCAAGCTCGCTTACGGTCCCGCAGTCGAAAAGGGTTTCTACTACGATTTGATGACACCCACTCCGCTTCAGCAGTCTGATTTCGAAAAGATCGAAAAGCGCATGAAGGAAATCATCAAGGAAGACCGCCCGTTCACTCGCGTGGTTGTTTCTGGTGAAGAAGGCCTGAAGCGCACCGCTGGCGACAAGTACAAGACCGACAACGCCGAACGCGCTCTGGCTCGCGAAGGCGCCGACGGCACCCTGAGTTTCTATGCAAACGGCGAACCGGGCAAGAACTGGGAAGACCTCTGTGCAGGTCCCCACGTTCCCAGCACAGGCAAGCTAAAGTCCTTCAAGCTGCTCTCCCTCGCAGGTGCATACTGGCACGGTGACCAGAACAGCGACCAGCTGACCCGAGTTTATGGCACCTGCTTTGCCGACAAGGAAGGCCTGGAAACCTATTTGAAGTTCCTTGAAGAAGCCGAAAAGCGCGACCATCGCCGCATCGGTAAGGAAATGGATCTGTACCACATCGAAGACCATTCTCCTGGCATGGTGTTCTGGCACCCCAACGGCACCAAGATGGTGAACGCCCTCAAGGAC